>JBCKPM010000001.1:0-45979 GCA_038901675.1 Usitatibacteraceae bacterium
CTTGAACGGCTTTCCGGCCTTTATCAGGCGTTCATGCATGGCCTTGATTGGCGGATTGTGTTTGATCGCCGACAGCGTAGCCATGTACAGCACACAACGGACATCGGCGCGGCCACCGCGAACATATCGTTGTCCTTTCCGTTTGCCGCTATCGTCAGCGAAGGGGGCCAGGCCGACCAGCGCGGAAATCTTTTGTCGGCTCAGCGTCCCCAACTCCGGCAAGTCCGCCAGCAGCGAAAATGTCGTCACGTCTCCCACGCCCGGCGCACTTTCCAGCAACGTCGCCTTCTGGCACCACACCGGCGATTTCTTCAGGCGGCTCCACAAATCCGCTTCCAGCTTGGCGATGCGCTTGGTCAGCCAGGCGATGTGCTGCTCGACATCCTTCTTTGCCACCGCCGGCACCATGGGCAGACGCCCTCTCTCTTGCGCGCGCATGAAGACCAGCTGGCCGCGCCGACCCAGCAGATCGGCCAAGGCGCGCTGGGCTTCGTCCGGCAACACCCGTAGCACCGGCTTCATCCGCTCGCCAAACAAGGCAAGCAACTTGGCGTCCAGGCGATCCGTCTTGGCAAAATGGCCCATCGCCTTGGCGAAGTCGCGCACCTGCTTAGGGTTCACCGCCACGATCGGTAACTTGGCGACCGCCAACGCGCTGACCGCAGCCATTTCATACCCGCCGGTCGCTTCAATCACGATACGCTCCACCCCGCTGTCTTGGAGCAAAGCAACCAGCGCGGCAATACCAACGGCATCATTGGCAAAAGGCTGCGACGCGCTGACTGGCAGGCAATCAAAATCGAGGGTTAACTTGCTGACATCAATTCCTACAAACTTGGTTTCCATGTTGATCACCCATCCTTGTGTTCAATCCGGTGTGCGACACCATCCAACCGTTCGGGTTTGCAGAACACGGTTACCAAAAAAAGAGAAACACCGGTCTTCGCTTCCCTACGTACTTGCCTCTCCAAGCGCAGTACCAAGCCGGGTCGATCTAATGTCTCTCCACCAACTACAACTACAACACCACCATTTTGGGACATACAACAAGGTTGGGATGGGGGCGTGGTTGTTTCCCGTTGAAATTGAGCTAGACGCCGGGCGAGAATTACTGCACTAACAATCGAGAAATGGAATAACCATGTCTGAGCCTTTGACCTCCACCTCCGCATCGACGCTTATCGAGCGCGATTTATCGTCGGAAAAAAGAACCTTGCACGTGCTCTATGCCTTGCACGCGTTGGCACCGTTCACGTTCTGGACGTTGGCGATTGTGGCCATGATTGTTGGTGCCGCGAAACAAGGCGACGTGCGCGGAACTTATCTGGATGCGCACTATGGTTGGCTGTCGCGCACTTTCTGGTTCGGCATCCTCTGGCTGATTCTCGCTTGGGGTGTGTTCTGGATACTGGGGCTGCTGACGCTGGGCATCGGCATGTTTGTGCTGTGGGTGTTGCCGGTGGCGGTGTTCATCTGGTACTTGTACCGCGTCATCTTTGGCTGGCTGCGATTAAACGACGGCAAACTGATCGCTTAGACGGCAAGTCTCACCTACTACATCAGACGACGGTCGCTGCCAGGGCGCGTTTGAGCGCGTCGACGAACACCGGATCCGCGAGTTGTTGATGCTCAACAATGAACACGTCTTCGACACGACTGCCGAGTGTCGTAATGCGCGCGTCGTGCAAATTTACATTCGCATCGTGCAGGGTGCGCGCGATGGCCGATAGCAGCCCCGGTTTGTCGGCGCAGGTGATCGCGAGCTCGAAGTAGGGTGCCACGCGTGAATTTCGCAATGTGATTTCAGGTGTCAATGGAAAATGTTTCGCTTGGCGCGTCGCGCGGGCACTCGTGGGTTCCGGGATTTGAGGTGCCTGCAAGGCGTTGGTGAGTTCGCGCGGAATGGTCGCCTCGATGCGTGCGCGCAGGTCGCGGTGGCGTGATTTCGGCAGTACCAGAAAGCTGTCAAGCGCGAATCCGTTGGTGGTCGTGTAGATACGCGCCGACATGATATCGAGCTGCATGCGCTCAAAGGCGTTGGTCAGTCTTGCAAAAACGCCAGCTTCGTCGCGCGTCATCACCAGCACTTCAAACAACGACGCGCGTTCATCTTCGCGCACAAAAATGCAAGGCTGCGACGGTGCAACGTTTTCGCCGATGATCTCGGCGTGCCAGATGAGGTCGTCAACATCGAAGCGCTGGAAATAGCGCTCATTGACGTGGCTCCAGATCGGCGGAGCAAGCGTGGTGTTCAGGCGTGCCAGCGCATCGTGGCGCTTGAATTCGACCCAATGCGCGTTCGGTGCGCTGTCCCCGCGCAGTAGTCGACGTGTGGCGAGGAACAATTCCTCCAGAAGTTTCGCTTTCCAGCTGTTCCACACCTGCGGACTGGTACCGCGAATATCGGCCACCGTGAGCAAATACAGCGCCGTGAGGCGTCGCTCATTGCCGACTTGCGCCGCGAAGTGGGATATCACTTCAGGGTCCGACAGGTCCTGTTTTTGCGCGGTGGCCGACATCATCAAGTGCGCACCGACCAGCCACGCCACCAAATCACTGTCGGCCGTCGACAGCTGCAATTGTTGGCAAAAACGCTTGGCGTCGCGCGTGCCGAGCGTGGAGTGATCGCCGCCGCGGCCCTTGGCGATGTCGTGGAACAAGCACGCCAAATAGAGCAGATGCTTGCCGTCGAAGGCGTGGGCGAGCTCATGGCAAAACGGAAATTCATGCGCAAAACGTGGCAACACAAGGCGGCGCATGTTGCGCAACACCATCAGGATGTGTTCATCCACCGTGTAGACGTGAAACAAGTCGTGCTGCATCTGCCCGACAATGCGACCAAACGCCGGCAAGTATCGTCCGAGAATTCCGTAGCGGCTCATGCGCCTGAGTGCAAAAGTGAGGCGTTCGCTGCGCAAAATGTCGAGGAACAACGCGTTGACATCTCGGTCGTCACGGAAGGCAGGGCCGATGTTGGGGACTTCGCGCCACATTGCGCGCAACGTTTCTGCCGCAAAAAACTCCGCTTCGTGGGTGTGTTGCAGGGCGAGGAAAGCGCGGAAAATCGCCCGTGGGTCGCGTCGAAAAATGCGCGTGTTGATGGCGGCGATATTGCCGTTGACGAGTTCAAACTCGTCATGCACTTTGCGCACCACATCGCGCTTTTTGCGCTGGATAAGTTCGCTCAGATTGGCGAGCAATATCGAATTGAGCTGCCAGACAATTTTGGCCGACAGATAGTAGCGACGCATCAACACTTCAGAGGCGCGCTTGGCGCGGGTCGGTTTTAACTTGAGCTGCTCGGCCAACGTGGTTTGATGGTCGAATACCAACCGGTCTTCGCGCCGATTGGCCACATAGTGCAAGCGAATACGCAGGTCGATCAACACGCGGCGGTGTTTGCCAATCAGCCGCGCTTCATCGTCGGTGATGAGGTCGGCTGTGGCGAGGGCACCCCAGTCGGCGAGCGCGTCGCCGCCGATATTTGCCGCACGTGCGATCCACAACACGGTCTGCAAATCTCGCAAGCCGCCTGGGCTTTCTTTGATATTTGGTTCCAGATTCAACGCGATGTCGTGGTGACGCGCGTGTCGCCGTCGCTGCTCGTCGAGCTTCGCGTCCAGAAACGCGGGCAGCGAACGCGCCGCGGCGAGCGTTTGCGAGAGCGCCGTCGCGAGGGCTTGATCGCCCCACAGCCAACGCGCTTCGAGCATGCTGGTGTCGACGGTAATGTCCTTGGCAGCTTCGGACACACACTCGGTCAGCGTGCGAACCGATGTTCCGGGCTCCAAGCCGACATCCCACAGCAAGGTGACGAATGCTTCAATCGCAGCGTTGGCCGCGCTGCCGTTTGCGGTGCCAGTTGCGTCCGGCAAGAGCACCAATACATCGACATCCGAGGCCGGAAACAAAAAACCGCGGCCGTAGCCGCCCACAGCGAGCAACGCAATGTCATCCGGTAAACCAATGTCCGTGGCGATGCGCGTGATGACTTCGTCCACCAGACCCGCGTGTTGCCGCAAATTGCGATCCGGTTGCGGTCGCTTGAAATAGTCCTGTTTGAGTCGTGCGCGCTCGGCACTCAGCCAATCGCGGATCGGCTTGACGTAGGCAACGCGGGTTTGATGGTCAGCCATCCGCCGGTACCGCCGAGCGGTCAGACGTGTACGGCGACCGCTGCCGACACCGGTGGCGGAGGGGTTCCGGTGGAAACAGTGAGGACTTCAAATCCGTCCTCGGTGACCAACACGGTGTGTTCCCATTGCGCCGACAGGCTGTGGTCGGCAGTGACCACGGTCCACCCGTCGCCGAGCATGCGAATGTCTTTCTTGCCGGCATTGATCATCGGTTCAACCGTGAAAATCATGCCTTCCTTGAGTGGCATACCCTGCCCGGGCTTACCGTAGTGCAGGATTTGCGGATCTTCATGAAATTTGCGGCCGATACCGTGGCCGCAGAATTCGCGCACGATGGAAAAGCCATTGCCCTCGGCAAAGTGCTGAATGGCGTTGCCAATATCGCCGATAGTCGCGCCCGGCTTGACCTTGGCG
Organism: Usitatibacteraceae bacterium; assembly: GCA_038901675.1. Lineage (GTDB taxonomy): Bacteria > Pseudomonadota > Gammaproteobacteria > Burkholderiales > Usitatibacteraceae > UKL13-2. The sequence goes on from JBCKPM010000001.1 coordinate 4,551, forward strand.
ATGCTAAAAACAAATAATAAACCATGGGAAATTCAGCCTGCCTCTTGACACGGTTGCTTCCCCCGCGAATGTGGGGGAAGGCTGGGATGGGGGCGTGGTTGTTGTCGGCATCGCAGCCATTTTCTGCGACCAAAATTTGCGACGAATACGCGCTGAATTATTCCAGTAACGAAATGGAAATGGAATTAGCTCCTGTGGGTTCAGTCGTCTTCGTACGCCGACAGCTCAGGGAATAAAACGTCGGTGAAGCCGAATTGCGACAAGTCGTTCATGCGCATCGGATACAACACACCATCAAGGTGATCGCATTCATGCTGCACCACGCGCGCATGGAAGCCGTCGACCGTTCGATCAATGATCGCACCGTGCTCGTCAAGCCCGGTATAGCGAATGCGACTGTGGCGCGGCACCAGGCCGCGCATGCCTGGGACTGAAAGGCAACCTTCCCAGCCATCCTCAATGACATCATCTTGCGGCGTGATGGTCGGGTTAATCAACACGGTAAACGGTACCACCACACCAGGATAGCGCGGATTCTCGCGCACTTCAAAAATCACCACCCGCACGTTTTCGCCAATCTGCGGTGCCGCGAGACCCGCGCCGTGCGCGGCAAGCATGGTCTCATTCATGTCCTCGAGCAGCGATGCCAACTCTGCACTGCCAAACTTCTGTGGCGGAAAATCAAGCGATGGCGCTAACAGCGACGGCGTGCCCATTTTCAGAATTGGTCGAATCGCCATTTGCCTTCCGCCAATATCACGTTGACGATGTCGGAACCGTTACTTGAAGCCACGAGCCGAAGCGGGCATTGCCGCGTGCATTTCAACCGCGCGCGCCAACACGGTTTTCACTTTTTCCATGCCAACCTTGAGCACCGCATCCGCGTCGGATAGTTTGATGCCCTCCGACGACGTGCCGAGGCCTGCTGCGTGGTTCATCGACAGTGCCAGTGTTGCGTACGAGAGTTCCTGCTCACGGGCGAGCGAAGCCTCAGGCATGGTGGTCATGCCCACCATCGTGCAGCCATCGCGCGCCAAGCGCGTCACTTCCGCGCGGGTTTCCAGCCGTGGGCCTTGCGTGACGCCGAGCGTGCCGCTCTCTAGCACCGCAATGCCGACGGCCTTGGCCGCTGCGAGAAAAAGCAATCGTGCACGCGCGCAGTACGGGTCGGTGAAATCAATATGGGTCACCGGCTTGTCGCCCTCGAAATAGGTGTGCTTGCGACTGTAGGTGTAGTCGATTACCTGATCCGGCACCGCCAACACGCCAGGTCCCATATTCTCAGCGACGCCGCCGACCGCATTGATTGCCAGCACCCGCGTCACGCCAACCGATTTCAGTGCCCACATGTTGGCGCGATAGTTGACTTCGTGCGGCGGCAAAGTGTGCGCATAGCCGTGACGCGCCAGAAACACCACCCCCGCCTCGCCGATACGACCGTAGGTCAGGTACCCCGATGGTTCGCCGTATGGCGTTCGCACCACTTCTTTCTTGGTGATCTCTAGATTCGGTAAGTTTGTCAGGCCGGTACCACCGATGATTGCAAGCAATGCTGTCTCCGTCACATTTTGTTTGAATTTGTAAGTCGTTTGTTGGTGCGGTGTTTCAGGCAAAAGTGCTTGAAAATGCGCGCCAGTCGGCTAGTTTCATTCTGCACTACCCGGTACTATTTACCTTTGATCACGCGAATTTCGGCCAGGTTGCGCCATGCACCTGAAACATCCATCCCGTAGCCGAACACAAACCGGTTTGGCACCGTCAAGCCGACATACTCCGCCTTCAACGGTTTTTGCGCATTGCGTTCAGGTCCGTAGTCTTTCACGCAAAACACCGCGCACGCGACGCTCAGCGCGCCGTTGCGTTTGATCAGATCCACAATCGCGGCTAGGGTGACGCCTTCGTCGAGAATATCGTCGAGCAGCAGCACATGCCGACCGGCGACGTTGTCACGCGGTGCCACGCGCCACGTCAGCTCGGTACCGACCTTGGCATTACCGTAACGCGATACCTGCACGATGTCGAAGTCGCAGGCGATGGTGAGTTGCGGCAGCAATTGGCCGGTGAACACCACCGCGCCCCCCATCACCGACAGAATTAATGGCAGCCTGTCGGCGAAGTCGCGATTGATGTTGGCCGCAACATTCGCCGTCGCGCGATCCACCTCCGCCTTCGAGAACAGCAAGTCGGAATCGGTGAGAATGGCATTGGCTTCGTCGAACGTCATATTGCAACTTTGTGATTGGTCAAGGGAGAAAAAGTCCGCGCATTCGCGGCTCAGGGCAGCGCTGTTGTATGTTCAGGACTTGTGTGGAAGGCGTCGCAAATATTCGGCAAACGCTGTGCCGACCTCCGGGTGCTTCAAGCCCAATGCTACGCTGGCTTGCAGATAGCCAATTTTCGATCCGCAATCGTAGCGCGTCCCTTCGAATTCATACGCGAACACGGCTTCTTCGGCGAGCAGTGCGGCAATGCCATCGGTGAGCTGGATTTCCTTGCCCACGCCGCGCTGGATTTTCTCCAGGTGCGCGAAGATCGCTGGCGTCAGGATATAGCGCCCCACCACACTCAGCGTCGATGGCGCGTCTTTGGGTTTTGGTTTCTCGACAATGCCGGTCATACGCGACATGCGCTCACCGGGCTCGCGCGAAATCGGCGTGGAGGCGACGATGCCATACGAAGACACTTCGCTCTTCGGTACGTCGACACAGCCTAGCACCGATGCGTCGTGTAGCTGATACTGCTGCACCATCTGGCGCATCACCGGCACCTCGGCGTCTATCAAATCGTCGGCGAGGATGACGGCAAACGCTTCGTCACCCACCAAGTATTTGGCACACAACACCGCGTGGCCAAGCCCCAACGCTTCGGGCTGTCGCACATACACGTACTGCACGTTTGGCGGCAGCATGTTGCGTACCTGATCGAGCAGTTTCAATTTGCCCTTCAAGTGTAGTTCCGCTTCAAGCTCGTAGGCTTTGTCGAAATGATCCTCGATGGTGCGCTTGCCTCGACCCGTCACAAAAATCATTTGTGTAATTCCAGCCGCTGCCGCTTCTTCGACTGCGTATTGGATCAGCGGCTTGTCGACTACCGGCAACATTTCCTTGGGGCTGGCTTTGGTGGCTGGCAAAAAGCGCGTACCGAGCCCGGCGACGGGGAACACAGCTTTGGTAATTTTCTTTGGACTCAATCTCTTTTCCTCAGAATTGCTCGTCATCGCGCATCGCGCGCTCAAGTCTGTACTTTACCGTTTCAAGCTCACTCTTCGCGTTGCTGACCCTAGCTTTCAACGCAGAATATTCTGCTAGCAGTTGAACATAGTCCGTGTGCCCGATCCATTCTGCGATCTCTGCAATTACTGCTGAAGTTGCATCGACCAACTGGACAGAATGGTCAGCCAAGACCACGCCCAGCTTATGTTTACAAAGCTTCCCATACTTACCGGAGCCACATGTACACGTCACCGACAGACGATCATTTTCGCGCTTAAACTCCACCACGTACTCGTCGTCTCCTTCTGAAGAAAGGACTCGAACAGTGCGCCGTTGCATCGCTCTATCCTCTTAACATCGAAAGTAGCTCAGTCTCGGAAATCATCGGAACGCCCAGCCGCTCGGCATCAGTTTTCTTACTTCCAGCATTCTCTCCTACGACAACAAAATTCGTCTTGCTCGATACGCTGCCCGCCACTTTCGCGCCTAAGGCCTCCAATTGTCGCTTTGCCTCCTCACGTGAGATTGATTCAAGGCTTCCGGTCAACACGAATGTTTTGTCCCGCATGGATGCCAGTACAACTTCTGGCTGAAACACCAATCCCGCCGAAACAATTTCATCAATAACTTGCTTGTTCTGCTCGATACGGAAGAAGGCGCAGAGACTCTTAATTATCTCTGAACCGATTCCATGTAGTAGCTCTGGCAAAAGGGGATCGCCCAATTTCTTTCGCCTAATATTTTCCTTCTTGATCCTGTCTTTCTCGGCCGAGACGGCAACCCAATCCTGACTTTCAATTTTCCGAATATCACCGTAATGCCTCGCAATCACCTTTGCGACTTCCTCCCCAACATGATGTATTCCCAGCGCGAAGATAAACCGACTCAACGTAGTTGACTTTGATCGATCAATATTCTCAACAAGTTTCGTCGCAGACTTGAGTCCCATTCTCTCTAGTAGCTCAAGCTGCGCGATCGTTAGCTTGTACAAGTCCGCCGGGGTCTTTACGAGATTCGACTCAACTAGCTGGTCAACGATGGCGTCACCCATGCCGTCAATACTCATTGCCCGCCGCTGCGCGAAATGTAGGATAGCCTGCTTTCTTTGTGCAGCACAAACGAGACCAGCTGTGCAGTAATAGGTCGAGAGTTGGTCGAGAAAAACCTCACCTCCGCGCTTTACTTCCCTTGTTTCGCGTTCAAGCAACGTCCCACAAACGGGGCAATTTGGCGGGATACGATACTGCTCTGAACCGGGCTGCCGCTTTGATGCAACAATTGCAACTACCTCTGGTATCACGTCGCCAGCCCTGCGAATCACCACTGTGTCCCCAATTCGAACGTCCTTTCTGTCGATCTCTTGCTGGTTATGCAACGTCGCGTTCGATACGGTGGTGCCGCCAACAAACACCGGTTTGAGTCGCGCCACCGGCGTGATCGCGCCGGTGCGCCCGACTTGCACATCGATACCGAGCACGACAGTTGTCGCCTCCTCGGCCGGAAACTTGTGAGCGATGGCAAAGCGCGGTGCGCGTGAAACAAATCCGAGCTGCTGCTGTTGGGCGATGCGATTGACTTTATAAACCACGCCGTCGATGTCGTATGGCAGCGTGGCACGTGCCTTGCCGATGCGTGCGTAGTAGTCGAGGAGTCCCGTCACACCAACCACGACCTCGCGTTGAGCGGCCACGGGAAAGCGCAGACCAACGAGCATATCCATCGCCTCATTGTGCGTGTGCGGCAGCGAGATGCCATCTGTGGCCCCGAGGCCATAGGCAAAAAACGACAACGGACGCAGAGCAGTCAAGCGCGAATCTAACTGCCGCAGCGACCCGGCCGCAGCGTTGCGCGGATTGACGAATGGCTTTTCACCTTGGTTCGTCTGCCGTTCATTCAAGGCCTCGAAGTCGCGCCGCTCAATGAGCACTTCGCCGCGCACTTCGAGCAACGCTGCACTGCTGTCGATCTTGAGCGGAATCGAGCGTACCGTCTTCAGATTCTGCGTCACGTCCTCGCCGACGGTACCGTCACCGCGCGTGGCACCCTGCACGAACACCCCGTCGACGTAGCATAACGAAATCGCAAGACCGTCAAATTTTGGTTCGCCCGCATATTCAATTTCGTTGTCACCGGCTTCAGCGGCGAGTTGCGATCGGCAGCGCTTGTCGAACGCGACAATGTCGTCGTCCGAAAAAGCGTTGCTGAGCGACAGCATCGGCACGCGATGTGTGACCTCGGCGAAGGCATCGAGCGGCTTCGCACCGACGCGCTGGGTCGGCGAATCGGCGCTAATAAGTTTGGGGTGCAGCGCTTCAAGTGCGACCAGCCGCTGATACAGCTCGTCATAAAGCGCGTCTAAAATGCTCGGCTGATCGAGCACGTGATAGCGATACAGGTGCTCGTTGAGTTCTGTGCGCAGCGCCGCAATCTCAGCCGCTGCGGTCGGGGCCTTGGATGTCATGCGTTTCGCGCTCTGCGGTGACTGGCTAGGCGTAGAGTCGCCGCGCGACCGATGAACCCGGCACCACGCCGCGTTGCTGCATCACACCGCTAATACCGTGGATGGTTTCAGCGATGACTTTGCGCCCGTTGGCAGTGAGCAGTTTTTTGTTGTCATCGACGACTTCGCCGTGCAATACATCGGCGAATTGCAGCGCCAGTGCGAACATGCGTTCGAATACTTGGCCCGGATTGGGCGTGCGCGGCACGTCGAGCGCCAACGTGATCTGGGTGAAATACGGCTGTTCGGTGCGCAGCGAAGGCGGCTCCGCGGCGTTGCCATTGCGTAAGGTGAACAGCACGCGGCCGTAATCGTCGGTGAGCGCAAATTCACCGGCGCGCTGTGCGAGGAGCCCCTTGGCCTCTGCCAAGCCTCGGACTTTGGTGGCCGCGAACGTGACGCCACTCTTGCCGATGATGTTCACGGCGATTTCGATGTCGGTTTCGGCACAGAACTGGTCGATCATCTGCGCGCGGCGCTGCGCTTCGGTTACGTCTTCGCGCTGCGACACAGCGCCAATGCTTGACGCGAACGCCGCCATCGCATCGTCGAACTGCGCCAGCGTGGCGGGCTCAATTGCGCCACTTCGATCCGCGAGCTGCAAGCCGGCACGAATCTCGCGATATTGAGCGTCAAGCGTCGGATCAATCGGCTGCCACAGTCCGCTGACCAGGCCTTCCCACAGCACATTGCCCGCCACGGCGCGGGACTGTTCTATCATCGGCGCGTACACATCGGCCTCAACCGGCGCATCAGCCAGCATCATGGCGATGCTGTCGACTTCGGTACTGATTGCCGGTGCGAGTTCGTTGGACGTAGCACGCGCCAAGTGATGGCGGTCGGATGGGAGCAGCGCCGCATCGCTAGGCCCACCAATCGGCGTCGTCAATTGGTCCAGCGCCCCCTGTGCGTCGGCGTCAACATTGCCGAATACCGGCTCGCGTCGGCCGCCGTTCGCCGCAGTCGACGAGGCATCGAACAAGGCGTCGTCGCGAGCAGGCGAGAACACCAGCTCGGCGCGCTTCCGGTACTTCGCTTCTTGCCAGCGGTTGTAGACGATCACGCCGACGATGATGATCGCGATGATGCCGATGAGGACGAGTTGGAAATCAGAGATCATGACATTAGGGCACCTCTAAAAATTCACTGAAGCCGCGCTGGCGGCGTTGCAAAGCCGCTCAAAATGCTCATGTATACGTGTACACGGCGCGTGTACACGGCGCTGTTTCGCGACTTTGCGCCTTGCCATCATCGGCTTGATTGAATTTTTAGAAGTACCCATTCGTAAAGTCTAGTATTGACGGGCATTTTCAGCCATAAATGGCTGAAACACCGCGCCGATATTGCCTTGTCTGTAACAACTCCATCCGACCATCATGCCGCCGCTTGCGCCGGACTGACCGCAAATCGCTTCGCCTCGTGGATATCGACCTCAACGATGCGCGAAACGCCCGGCTCGCTCATGGTGACACCGACCAGTTGCTCAGCCATTTCCATGGTCACCTTATTGTGCGTGATGAACAGGAACTGCGTCGATGCTGACATTTTTTTCACCAGTTCGCAGAACCTATCTGTATTCACGTCGTCGAGCGGTGCGTCCACCTCGTCAAGCAGACAAAACGGCGCGGGATTGAGGCGGAACAACGAAAACACCAGCGACAGCGCGGTGAGCGCCTTTTCGCCGCCCGACAACAACTGAATGGAAGAATTTTTCTTGCCCGGAGGCTGCGCGAACACTTGCAAGCCCGCGTCGAGAATTTCGTCGCCCGTCAATTTCAGGTAAGCGTGGCCGCCGCCAAATAACGATGGAAACAATTCCATGAAGTTTTTGTTCACCGCATCGAACGTCACCTGCAAAACATCGCGCGTCTCGCGATCAATACGCTTAATGGCGGACTCGAGTGTATCGACGGCTTCGCGCAAGTCGGCCGACTGGGCATCGAGAAATTCCTTGCGCACACTCGTTTGTTCGAGCTCTTGCAACGCCGCCATGTTTACCGCGCCAAGCGCGGCGATGTCCTGATTAAGCCGATTGATTTCTGCCTGATAGGCGGTGGAACGGGTTTTCCTTTCGACCAGTTCGGCGAGCTCTTCGAGATTGCCGCCGTTGGCGAGCAACTGCTGCGTAAAGGTTTCTTCGTTAATACGCGCTTCTTGTTCCTTCATGCGCAATTCGGTCATTTTGTCGCGCAGCGGCTGCAGGCTTTGTTCAACCGCATGACGCCGGTCTTCAAGTTCCTTGAGCTTGCCACCCGCCACATCCATCGCTGCGCGCGCACGCGCAAGTGCTTGCTCACGCAACGACTTAGCCTCGAGCGCTTGCTGTAGGCGCTCGCGAATGTTGCCCTCTTGCAATGCGTCGAGTTCAGCGGCCAGCGCCGCGCGATTCGATGCGATCGCCTCGACGCGCTTGGCCAATTGCTCCAGCATCTCGCTCATCGACTTGATTTTGTCGTGGCACGAGCGTTCGAAGTAGTTGGCCTCCTGTGCGCCGCGCTCAGCCGCATTCACGCGTTCGCGCGCATCCGCCAACGCTCTCTCGGCGGCGCGCTGTGCGTCTTCCAGCACCATCAATCGGTCGGTGATTTCGGAGATTCGATTGCCACCCTCTTCAAGTGCTGCTTGCGCCGCGAGCATTGCGTCGCGCTCGTGCGCCGTTTCGGCGTCGATAATGGCGATTTCTTCGCGTATCGCACCGCGGCGTCCCTCGGCCTGCGCCATCGCCTGTGACAGCTTCAACGCTTCCATCTGCAAACTATGCTCGCGATTCTTGGTCTCTTGTTGCGTCAGGCGCAGCCCACGCAAACCCTCTTGAGTCTGTTGCAATGTCGACTCGATTTGCGTCAGCGTCGCCTCGACCGTCTGACGCGCGTCGATTTTGCTCGGCAGCTCAGCCTTGAGGGCTTCGATTTCGCGCTGGCGCTGCAATACGCCGTGCAACTCCGACTGCGGTCCGTGGAAGGTCACGCCGTGCTGCGAATAGAGATGACCGTTGGCCGTCACCAGCACCGCCCCAAACGGCAGACTGGCACTGCGCTTTGGTGCGTCTGCTTCGTCTTCGAGCACAAAGATATTCGCCAGGCACTCGCTAACAAACGGCAGCACGGCCGGGTTGTCCGAGGTGACGAACGCCGCGAGCGGCGTGAGCCCTGCTACCTTGGAATTCGCGCTACCACCATTCTCCAAATACAGTGAAACGGCACCGGGTGGCGCGTCTTTGGCAATGCGCTCGATCAGCGTTGCGTCACCGACCCTCATCGCGTTGAGTCGCAAGCCGAGCGCAGCCTCGAGCGCATCCTCCCAGCCCTGTTTAATCTTGATCGATTGCCACAAGCGCGGCGCACTGTCCAATGCATATTTGGCCAGCCACATCGCGAGCCGATTGTTGTTGTCCATGCGCGCTTGCTGGCTTTGTAGCGCTAGCAGCGCGGCCTCGATGCGGGCCAACTCACGCGTGGCATTGCCGATGTGATCCAGCGCGTCGCGCCGCTTGGCCTCCAATTGATTGACCTGCTGCTCGGCTTGCTGCAGTTTTTCATCCAGCACGGCCAGCGCTTCTTGGGCTTCGGCGCGCTGAGCCTCGACGCGCTCGATTTCGCCCGCTTGCGGAACCACTAGCGCCATGTTCTCGGTGACCAGCCGCGTCTTGCGTTGCTCGAGCTGCGAAAGAATTTTCAGCGCATTGTTCTCGCGTGACTCATTGAGCGCCTGATCACTCTCAGCGGCGCGCACATCATTGTCGGCGAGCTTGACCGCCGCCTGCGCCTCGCGCACCTTTTCTTCGAACTGCGGTACTTCCGCCCGCAACGCCTCGGCACGTTCACGCGCTTCGGCAACCTTGTCGATACCGCTGGCGAGCTCGCGATGCCAACGTTCTAGTTCAGTTGCGGTTGCATCACGATTGGCTTCAATTTCCAGCACCTGCTGCGCCAGCGCATCGACTTGCGTTCCGAGTCGGCGTCGATTGTCCGACAGATAGTTAATTTCCTGTTCGAGCTGCACCACGGCGCTATTGGCTTCGAACATTGCCGCTTGCGCGGTGGTCATTTGATCGGTTTCGGCGTAGTGATCCTGGCGCAATTTGTCGAGCGCGGCTTCGACTTCCCGCAAGCGCGCCGTTTCGCCCTCAAACCCGGTTTCGGTCTTGACGATTTCATTCGCGTAGCGATCTTTGGCTGCGCGCACTTCGCGCTGCTTGGTGTACGCCCACAGGTTTTCGTTGAGTTTCAATTCAACATTGAATTCCTGATACTTCGCAGCCACTGCCGCTTGCTCGGTCAATTTTTCGACGTTCTTGGTGAGTTCGCCAAGAATATCGTCAACCCGATTCAGATTCTCTTTAGTGTCTTCGATCCGTGCTTCGGTTTCGCGGCGCCGCTCACGATACTTCGACACGCCGGCGACTTCTTCCAGGAACACGCGCAACTCTTCGGGTTTTGACGTGATCACGCGCGAAATCATGCCCTGCTCGATGATCGCGTAAGCACGTGGACCGAGACCGGTACCAAGAAACACATCGGTGATGTCGCGACGCCGTACGTGCTGGCTGTTGATGTAGTAGTCCGAGTTGCCGTCACGGGATAAGACGCGCTTGACAGAGAGTTCAGCGTACTGACCCCATTGCCCGCCGATGCGTCCGAGAGAGTTGTCAAACACCAGTTCGACACTGGCGCGCGCCGAAGGCTTGCGTTGCGACGAGCCGTTAAAGATCACGTCTTCCATCTTCTCGCCGCGCAAGTTCTTGGCGCTCGATTCGCCGAGCACCCAACGCACCGCGTCGATGACATTGGATTTGCCGCACCCGTTGGGTCCGACCACACCGATCAATTGACCCGGCACGTCGATGGCGGTAGGGTCGACAAAACTCTTAAAACCCGCTAACTTGATCTGTGTAAGACGCACAACCCATCCTCTGAAAAGAGCCCGACGCTGCTGTGACCGAATTTGCCCACGCACTCGACAACAATGCGTTGGAATCGGCCGCCGCGCGCCTCTTTTATATAGCAAACCCGCCGACGCGATTCACGTGGGCGGGTTGGCATCCCGTACAATCTTGTGATTGTATCGTAACGACTTCGGCAATCCCATTCCATTGCCCCCACCGAACCTACACCATGCCACGCAAACTAAAACGCCCCTCGGCCTCGATTGCAACTTCAACATCCACGCCTAAGTCATTGGTTTCAAAAGCGGCCATCGCGAAACTGACCAAGCTCGGAAAAACGGCGAGCGCCGTTCCGGGCAAATCGTTGGAGGTATTCCCGAATCCGGCACCAACGCGCGACTTTGTGATTCACATGCAAATTCCCGAGTTCACGTGCCTGTGCCCAAACACCGGGCAGCCCGATTTTGCAACGCTCTATCTCGACTACATCCCCGACCGGCGCTGCGTCGAGCTCAAGAGCCTCAAGCTCTACATCTGGTCGTTTCGCAATGAAGGCAAGTTTCATGAGGCGGTCGCGAATGAAATACTCGACGAGATCGTCGCCGCAACCGCACCGCGCTTTGCGCGCTTGACCGCCAAATTCTGGGTGCGCGGCGGGATCTTCACCACGGTGGTCGCCGAGCATCGCGCCAACGGGTGGAAACCCGTGCCGACGGTCGATCCGGCCCTATTCCCCGACCAATCCAGCGTAACCTCGCGCGGCTAGCCTGCCGATTTGTCGATTCACTTTCATACAGCAGGAATCTCCTATGACATCCAGCGCCAAAGCCACTGCATCCCTAAGCGACACCGAAAAGAAAATGCTCGAGCTGCTGCTAAAAGGTGCCTCGGGCAGAGTAATTGCTGAGCGCCTCGGTTACAAAGAAGGCACTACCAGAGTGTATTTGCACTCGCTGTACAAACGCATCGGCGTCAACAACAAAACCAGCGCCGTGACGTGGTATCTGGACACCATCGCCGCGGCCGATCAGCGCAAAACCGGTGTGCTTGCGAGCAGCGCCTATCGGGTCAATACATTCGGCGAGATGGCGCTCAAGCGTGGACTGCTTAAGACCCTCGGCATCATGGGCGTGTTTCTGGGGCCATACGGACGCATGTGGGAAGTGGCGCATAAGTTGAAGGGGAGCCGCGGTGCCAGCGTCGCCGATGAGCAATTGCGCGCGGTCTCGCGCAACCTGTGGGAGGCGTTGCTAGCAGGTGACTTTGTCGAAGGCAAGCGCCAGTTTGACGCTGGCATTTTGCCGAAGATTTTTGTTGCCGCGCCTTCCGATGCGGTCGTACTGGCGAGCCTGCTGGTACTGGGCGGCTACACTGCAAGCGCGAAAAAAGCCATGGCTGCGCTACCGGCCAAGCGAGGCGGAAGCTTGGGCGTGACGCTCGACGAACAGCGCGCGCTCGCGGCGACCTCGGATGCGATCGAAAAAGGGAGTGATAGTGCGCTCAGCGCCCTCCACGAACTGTTTCGGACCAGCAACGCACGCCCATTGTTTCGGCACTTGCTGCTGGTCAATCTGTGTCATCTCTACCGCTTGCGCGCCGATGCCAACCGTTGCATGAGCACGGCCGACGCGCTTTGGGCTGAGGCCGAAGCAGCGCGGGGTCAACTGGAGGCGGCTGGCGACCGCACGCTTTCATCGGAGGGTGCGCTGCCCACACCTCCGGCGGTCACGCCGGCTAAACTCAGCAGTTATCTCGAAAAACTCATCGCCTGACGACCCGATCAGCGGGGCGACTCCGCCCCGCTGGATTGCCTCAGCCAATAGGCTGTTTCAGTGCAACGTGTGGATTACCAGCAAGGAACGTCGCCCCCGCCGACAAGTTGTAACTGCGCTTCGATCAGCAACTCGAGTTCAGTCCTGCACTGAGTTTCTGTTTGAGCGAGCTCGCAGGCTTGGTTGACCGTGATTTGCGACGCAACTGGGATTTGGTTGGTATTCATCGTGATTCCTCTCATGAAGTGGAAAATTGTTGCGCCCATGATGAGCACGATGGTTGTTTTAGTTGTTAGGGCACCTCTAAAAATTCAAAATTCTAAGCGAGGCTAGGCGCGAGAAAAATTTTAGCCCGCAGCATATACCTGATATGTAAGGGATAAAATTTTTTGAGCAACAACGCATCGCGACGAAGTTTGGATTTTTAGAGATGCCCGTTAGGCTGTCTAGCAAGTAAATTAACGTCTACGAGGAAAGTAGCGGGCGCTTACACGCGCTATTCGCCTGTTTGCAGTTCGACCCTGAGCGACCGACAAGTGCACGCAGTCAATTTGGTCGGCACCGAAACGCGGCTCCAATCGCGCCTTCGCCCGATTCGACGGTGCCGAATCAGCGCGCGCTGAGGGGCACGAAGTGGGTGCTGATGGGGTTGCCCACAGCGCGATTGCATCTCGCGCCGTTTGGCCTACGGCTCGCGGCGTTGACAAACACCTTCTGCTTGACGCCTGGTGCGGCCGGACGGATTCAGCCTGCGGACGGCAAGCCGAACCGATTTCTCTACTTTGCAAAACGGCTGCATAGAAATCGGCCATGACTCCACCGCCTGAACGGCTGACGGACCCGGAGGAGCGCGCTTTTTTTCGCGTCCAGTCCCGCTTGCGCTCGCGCTGCGAGTGGCATCCCGAATTCGCCATCGGGCTGTGGCCGCTGGCCGTGCAATGCGCTATGTATCTGCGATTCGCCCGCCAAGTGCGTGCGCTGAAAGACGTTGATCCCGATGCCCTGAAGGAGCTGGAAAAGGGGCTGGAAGAAACGCACCGGATTGCTCGGGTGCTGCTGGTCGACTTTTGGATGATCCCTGCCGATCGCCTGTCGCTGTGTGCGCTGAATGCCGAGGGCCTGAATTCTGAAATTGCGGACCTGTGTGCGCCGCTCGCACCCGAGGAGCTGCCGCTGTGCTGAGCATCATCACCTTCAACGCGCGCGCGGAGCACACTCGATAATGGTCACGGGTTTAGGTCGTTTCCACGACGCTCCCGCGCGCGCGCGGAGCACACCCCTTCCGGTTTTCGGCGTAGGATGTTGCTGCGGGACAAGCCCGCGACGGTGGGCGCTACCGGACTAGCGCAGAGGATGAATCATGCCTACCTTCAAACTTCCCCGCACTGGGGATAGACATGACCCCCAATTTCCTCTTGCATCGTACAAGTCAGATTGAACCCGCAGCCGAAGGGTGGTTGCGAGCCACTTAGGCCAACACATCGGGACTAGAGGAAGCGCCGCTGGCGCGGTCGCTTTACTTTGGTTGGTCGAACGGAATTAGCTGAACTGAAATCTCAACCGCCGTGGTGACGATCTCAAAGTCGCTCGCGACTACCGTCGGTATCACTTCGGCTGTGGGCGCGGATGACTGCGGCGCGACTCCAGACACGCGCAAACGGTGCGGTCCGTGGACGACCCGTGGTTTATGTGCTTGTAGCTTTACCGAGATTTCCATAACCGTTACTTATAATATTAGACAACGATAATAGCAATGTGTCATTACATCTAATTGTGCGTTTAGGCACGTTTTTAGGGCTTTTTTCGCCAAAATCGCCAAAAACTGGGGGGCAGTGCCGGCTGAGGGGGGGCGGTGGGAGCGGCGGCGGGGGCGGAGCAACAAGTGGAACTGTGACCCAAAGCTGGCGCACTATAAGTGTTGAAAGGCGAATTTGGTGATCTGCTGTTTTCGATCCAACTACTAAACCATTGGTGATAAACCTAGAGGCATGCCGTGCACTCTCCATGACGGCATGGATCGTTTCAAACGGTGCAGGCGGTACCTGAACAATTGAAATCTGCGCGAGGGCATTTTGATGCGCCTGCTGTGCCAATTGGGGTGGCAGATTTACAGGAAGTTGTATGAGAGGGATGGGCGCGAACAAATTCTTGCAGAGTGGATTTTCGGCCAATATCGTTAGTGGATTGTGAGGCTCGCGTAGCTTGAGCTCCTCGGAAAGATCACACCATATCTGCCACATCAACGCCTCAAGTTCATCGTCCTGCTCCGCGATTTTAAGGCCGATTTCTTTCGCCTCGGTCCTGTTTACCGGATAGCCATGGTGGAAGTAGTCCTTAGTTAGTTTCTCTGAGATTTCGCGCGCCCTTTGCTTTTCAGCACCTTCCTTCATGTGAAGTTGAAGCAGCTTCTCCCCGAGCGTAACGCTCAACAGCGCACTGCGAGCGGACGTTCCGACACCCACCGCGCTTACCTCGTCGCAAAACTTGGAATAGACGGCCAGCATGTGCTCGGGATCTTTCAATCCGACCTGTTCGCGGGAGAATTTTAGAAATGCCATCAGGTCTTCGGAGCCGAACATAACAACCTCTGCCGTTCCGTCTTTACCACTTTGCCGCGGAACCCGAATCTGTGGGTCAGTGGGACCAAGATTGCCATTGGGGTGCATGACAACCTCATCGGCCCCTAGCACAATCAACGTTGCTGCGCTATACGCAGCTTGCGGAACCAGTGCGGAAAATTTGGCGGCACGTTCCCGAATTAGGGAGACAATCCGCCATGCGACCGTGGGGTCATCGCCATTGCTTACGATTAGCAAGTCTAGTTCTTTGATCCCTGCAGGCAAGCACTGCAACTGATCGAGGAGTTCGGGAACGCTGTCACCAGCGATCTCGCCACTCGCGTTTACGCGATTGCTCGTGATGTAGACGATAAGCGGACGTTTCCGCTTCGCTTCGACTTTCTTGTAAAGCTCCAATCTAGCATGCAATCCCACGGAGTCCTCCTTAACAGGGGCGGCAGTATATCACCGCAGGGCATACCAACCAGCACGCATCCGGGCATTGATTGAATCGAACGCAAACTCTACTTCTGTACCTTCTACTTGACGGGAAACCTTACGTCTCCTCGCCACCCAGCAACAAATCGTCGCCAAGATCGAAGCCGAGCAAGCCCCCGTCGCCGCCAACCGCGAACTGATCACCCGCTTCGAGAAAAAATCCAAGCCACGCTCGCCTGGTGCACGCTGCGCAAGGCGGTGAGGGCGTGGCGAGGTGGATTGTCGGCGTTGCGCGCTGCTGCTTACTATGTGCTTACTTTCCATCTGACCGTGGCTGCCAACATGCCATAAGTCTTTGTTTTTTGGGGTGGCTGACGGGGTTGCTCAGGGTGCGATTGCATCTCGCACCCTTCGGCCTGCGGCTCACACTCACTGCGTTCGCGCGACCTGCGCGAGTCCCCCGGACTCGCTGGTCGAACCCGAGTGGGTTCTCACCGCCATCGAACCATCCAAACAAAAAACCCGCACGAGGCGGGTTTGGTGTTTGGGGTGGCTGATGGGGTTCGAACCCACGACAACTGGAATCACAATCCAGGACTCTACCGCTGAGCTACAACCACCATTGTTCTGTTCGAGCCAAATTATAGCAAGGCGGCGCTCGCGAGTCACCCGCTTGCTGCTGCGGCTGCGGCTGCGCTATCCTGCACGCGCCAAGTAGAACCATTCGTTGCCGGGCAGCGCATTGGCGTCAGGGAACAAGATATAGGCGTCCTTTTCGGCTCGCAATTCTTGCCCATCAGCGCGTGTGCCAATCAATTCTCCCGCGACCAGTTGGTCGAAACTCGCCCATTGGCGTGCAAAGCTATCTTGACTGGCGTGTTTGTCGATGACTTCGTACATGTGCAAGTGCTCGGCATCGGTCACTCGAGGCGGCATCGCACCGTCGCTGATGCGCAAGAAAGCGAGGCTATTGAGGATCGCGCGGTAGCCGACCGCCGGTGACGCCGCATCGTCGTGCTGACCGCATTCGAGGGTAATCGCGTAGCTCCCCACCGAGCGCATGTACTCGGTAGTACCGACGCCGTAACGCGGGTCAGTGTTGAGCGGATTCAAGTGTGATCCGGAGGTTCGCGCATGTTGCTGGCGCCGCGTGACGCCGAGCGCATAGGTGCTGAGCCAGCCATCGACAAACCGATGCACACCCAGATGCGCGGCCATTGCGCGCTCTTTTTCGAAGTGCCGAAATGGCTGCAAATCGCCATCGTTGTCTGGTGGACCTAACATTGCAAACGCCGGGTTTGACGCGCGCGTCGAATGCAGGTCAAGCAATACCTCGTGCTGGGCCAGCAATGGACACAACCAATTGGCGGCGTGATCCTCAAAATCGACAGGGGACGCTGTCGGCGACAGGTTTCGATTCAAGTTGCGATCGCCGGTGCGTTCACCCTTCTGGTAGGCCAGCGGGTTGGCGATCGGCACGAAGGTCACATGACCTGCCACGATATTGAGTCGGCCGTGCTCGATATCGTCGAGCACCTTGCCAATCGCGAGCGTACCGCAGGTTTCGTTGCCGTGAACGGCACCGGTGACGATGATTTTTGGTCCGGGAAGTGTTCCCGTGAATTGGATAGATTTGAAGTACATGTACGAACACTGTTGAAAAATCGGAACCACTGGCAGCAATCACGCGTGCGCCTTGCCTATGACAGCGGCACCCGCTAAAGGGCACCTCTAAAAATTCACTGAAGCCGCGCTGGCGGCGTTGCAAAGCCGCTCAAAATGCTCATGTACTACATGTACACTGCGCTTTTTCGCGACTTTGCGCCTTGCCATCATCAGCTTGATTGCATTTTTAGAGGTACCCTAAAGTCACAGTTTACGCGGCCGCTGCAAGGCGCTGGCCGCCGAATCCGGAAAAAACCTTTATGACTGCACCGACATTGCGCATCGAAGACCTCGCTGCGGAGCCAAATTTTTGCCGCCTGTCGCAACTGGACGGGTTACGCATCGATTTGCGCTACGGTAGCGCCGATAACTTTGCCGGACGCGATTTGTATGGCGATCTTGACTGCGCATGGCTGCACCGCGATGCGAGTGACGCGCTGGCCGCCGCACTCGCTTCGTTACAAGCTGAACACCCCAACCTTTCGCTATTGATCCTTGATGCACTGCGACCGCAACGGGTGCAAGAAGCGCTGTGGCAGGCGCTAGAGGGTACGCCGCTCACCACGTATCTTGCACATCCGACCAAAGGCTCGATACATTCGTTCGGCATGGCGGTGGACGTGACGCTAATTGATGAAACGGGGCAAGAGCTAGACATGGGAACGCGTTTTGACGATCTGACGCAACTCTCGCACCCGGCATTTGAAAACCAGTTTCTCGCCGAAGGTCGCTTGACCCCCGTGCAGCTCGCCAATCGGCTTTTGTTACGACGGGTGATGACGCAAAACGGATTTCACGGCATCAGCACGGAATGGTGGCACTTCGATTGCGGTGATCGTGACTTGGTCCGCGCGCAGTACCGGCGCGTTCTATAGCAGCCGTCAAATCCTGTTATCGGAATGCGGGTGCGCCGCCCGACCGCGCGACGCTATCAAGCAGGGCGTCGAGAATGGCCCGCCCGCCAGCGCGAATCGCGCGCTCATCGTTGATCATCGCGACCACGACATGTCGCTCTCCCACCGCGTCGGTGACATAACCGGCGACCGCAACCACATTGCGCAGGCTGCCAGTCTTGACGCGCGCGGTCTCGGCGGCGGGGCTGTCTTTGAGGCGCGCCCGCATCGAACCATCGATGGCGACAATGGGCAAGCTGGACAGAAACTCCGGTGCCCACTTGCTGCGATACGCTGCCTGCAATACCTTTGCCAATTGACGCGGTGTGATGCGTTCACTGCGGGAAAGGCCGGAGCCATTGTCAAGCACGAGCCCGGAGTCATCGATGGCCCGCTCGCGCAACCACGATCGCACTTCTTGCTCCGCGCTGGCGCTGCTTGACGTCGCACCAGGCGTATCGCGCGTTTCAGCGCTGCCGATGGTTCCGAGCGTGAGGTAGATCATGCGGGTGATGGTGTTGTCCGAGATTTTGTTGATGTTACGAACCACTTCCGCGAGCGGCCGAGCTTGATGTTGTGCGAGCACGCGCAGTTGCGCTGACGGTGGTTGCGCGCCGCCTTCATCCGCGCGCAACTCTCTAACCCTGCCGGTGAATATGCCGCCCAACTCACGCCACAACTGGCGGAACAGGCGCTCGGTGTACTCAGCACGCTCCACCACATTCAGGCTGGTCGAGATCGCGCAATTTTTCGGAAACACGCCCTCCAAATAGACGCGCACTTCGTCGGCGCTGGCATAGACCACCGTTGGAATTTTCCAGCCGTCTTCCCACTTCGCGCAGTCGCGGTCTACCAGTGTCATGTTGGAAGTGACGGCGACGCCCTGCAACGCTGGCGTCAGTCGGATCTGAAAACCGTCGTCGCTCGAGTTGATATCGAACTGCACCAGATTGGTGTTAATCAGCAGCGCGTCGGGGATAACGTTGTAACAAAATTCAGGCGACTCATCGAACGGTGGCACGCCAACATCGATGCGCGACGGCCGAAAAAAATTGCGGTCCACCAGCAAGTCGCCGTCGAGTGCGCGAATGCCCTGGTGCCGCAGTGCTTGCAACATGCGCCGAAAATCCTCCCACGTGATATCGGTATTGCCGACGCCGCGAAGGGCGAGGTCGCCCTTGAGCGCGCCGTCCACCAGCCGCGCCTGCGTGGTGATTTCCGTGCGACTGCGGTAGTGGGGGCCTAGGCGCTCGAGTCCGACGATGCTGGTCAGAACTTTGATGGTCGACGCCGGCTGCATAGGCAGATCGGGCTGCTGCGTCCAGATCAGCTTGTCGTCGGACAGTCGCAGCACCGTCACGCCCAGTGACGACGCCGGAAGCTCTGCCGCACGCAACATCGCATCGATCGGCGCCGGCAGTTGTGTGTACGCCGATCCCGCCCATCCGGCCATCAGCAGCGCACCCGCTACCCACATTCCTCGCATTTTCAGCCCTTTCGCGACCCAAACCGCCCCAAGATTCTGCGGCGACCAACTGTTGTATTTTGGTGACGTATTTTTGGTGACGTATCCACATAAAACACCATTGGTAGTATATTGGTATTAGGTTTTTGCGACGCCTGCTTCACACCGTCGCCGCCAGCATCGATCCCGTCTCAGCACCATCCTCTGCACCATCCTCTTGACAAGGAGAGTCACGTGAAACTCAAACAAATTGCACCGCTCGTCGCGTTGATATGCCTCGCAGGTTCAGCGCTCGCACAGGCACCGGCGGCGGCTCCCACCGTCCCGCCCACCATCAAGCCCGAAAAGATTGAAGTGACGGGTTCGAGCATCAAACGCGTGCAAGAGGACAGTGCATCGCCCCTGCAAATCATTACGCGTGAAGAAATCGAGCGCGAAGGCATTGTCAGCGCCGAGCAATTGGTCATGCTGATTTCGGCCAACGCTGCCGGTGCTGACAACATGTCCTCCAACGTCGCCTTCAGCGTCAACGTCAACGAGAATCGCAACAGCAACAGTGTGGCTAGCGCCAACTTGCGCGGCCTCGGTGCGGCCAGCACGCTCATCTTGTTGAACGGTCGTCGCATTTCGACACACGGCGCGCGTGGCAACGCGGTGGATCTGAATGCCATTCCATTGGCGGCAGTCGAACGCGTTGAAGTGCTGAAGGACGGTGCGTCGGCGATCTACGGAGCGGATGCCATCGGTGGCGTCATCAACTTCATCATGCGCAAGGATTTCTCCGGCCTGCTGGCCACCGCATCGACCAACGTTACCCACGACGGTGGTGGCAAATTCACCCGCGCCTCCCTTGTGGCGGGCTTGGGCGACCTGGCCAAGGATCGCTTCAACATCGTCGCCAGCTATACGCTCGATCGCCAAGAAAAACTCCGTGGTGCCCAGCGGGGCTTCGTCAACGGCAACCAGCCCAATCGCGGCCTGACGCCAGACACCGGCGGCGGACCATTCGCAACCCACAATTCGCTTGCAGGCTCGGCCATGGGTGTCAACCCGATCGGCTCACCGATTATCGGTTCGTACACTTTGCCCGTGACCAACATTTTCATGAATCGCGCCAACCTGTTGAGTTTTCAGAATCGCTGCGACACGATTCAGGACTCATTCCAGTATCGCGCTGATGTGCTCGGCCCCGCCTTTTACAACTCGGCGCGCGGTTGTTCCTACGACTACGGCAAACAGCGCGTGATCATCCAGCCGGTCGACCGCCAAAACTTGGTCGCGCGCGGCGCGTGGGCGTTTGCACCCAACCATACGGCCATCGTTGAGTTGGTGGGTTCGCGTACGGAAGCGACCAATCAATTCGAAGAAGCGCAACTGACCGGTAGCATTGCGTTGGGCAGCGCCTATCCAGTCAACGGGCCCTTCTACACCAGCCTGCTGCCGTTCATCCCGACCTTCAATAACAATCTGCCGATCGGTTACCGCTGGCGTTGTATGGCTTGCGGCAAGCGTGAAAGCACCAACGTCTCGACGGCGTTCCGCGCCATGGTCGCCCTCGAAGGCACGCTGTGGAAATACGACTACAAGATCGGCTACTCGCAGGCGGGCAATCGTGCCGGCTCGACGCTGACCAGCGGCTACTACTTCACCGTCCCCCTCAATGCCGCCTTGGGCAGCGGTCTGATCAATCCATGGCTGCTGTCTGGCCAAACCCAAACGCCTGCCGCGATGGCGTTACTCGCAGCCGCCAGTGCCAGCGGACAGTCGTTGTTTGGTGGCGAAGCGACCCTCAATCAGCTTGATGGCGCGCTGTCGGGCGAGATCTTCAATTTACCCGCAGGTGCCGTGTCTGCCGCTGTTGGCTTCGACTCGCGCAAGGAAACGTTCCGCTTCCGCAGCGACGCAACGACGGCGGCGATCAGCTTGGCACCATTCGACAGCGGCATCAATCTGGCCTCGCGTACCATCAGAGCCACCTATGCCGAACTTTCGATCCCGATTCTGAAGTCGCTTGAAGTCACGGCCGCAGTGCGTAATGACCGTTACAGCGATTTTGGAAACACCACCAACCCGAAGTACACCATCCGCTTCACACCGATCAAGCAGGTCGCCATTCGCGGATCGTACAACGAAGGCTTCCGTGCGCCGAGCTTCTTCCAGTTGTATTCGGTCGGTGGCCCAACGCCCTTGGCGCAAAACATCAACGATCCGATCCTGTGTGCGACCTTTGTCGCGAGCAACCCGAACTGCGGTATTCGTGTCGATCAGATCAGCGGCGGCAATCCGTTCCTGAAACCGGAAGTGTCCAAGCAGAATAACGTCGGCATCGTCGTCTCACCGACCGATTGGCTCGCCATCAGTATTGACCGCTGGAAGGTTGAGCGCACCCAGCGCATCTTCCTGCTGACCGTCACGGGTGCCAACGGCGTACTGGCCAACTTCCAGACTTTCCCCGACAGCTTCGTTCGCAACGCCGCAGGCGCGCTGACCGCGATTCGCGCCGGCTACGTCAATGCCGACGGCGACATCGTGCGCGGCACTGAAGTCAGTGTCAACACCAACTGGAAGGGATTCGGCGGCAACTTCAAGGCTGGCCTCGACGGCACCAAGATGGACAGCTACAAGTCGCGCGTGTTCAATACGCGTGATTATGTCGAAGCCGTCGGCGGTGCGTGGAATGCCTCCACCATTGTTCTGAAGTGGAAGCACACCGCGCGCATGACCTTCACCAAGGGTGTGTGGAGTGGGACCTTGTCGCAGAGCTACGCGTCGGGCTACAAAGACTTTGTGCCGGATGGCGTGGCATTCGCACCCGACTTCAAGACCGATGTGAAGAGCTACACGCTGTACAACATCTCAGGCACTTACAAGGGCATCAAAAACCTGACGCTCATCGGTGGCATCCAGAATATTTTCAACAACGATCCGCCGTTCACCGCCGCCAACGTTGACTTCGCGCCAGGCACCGCATGGGACGCGCGTGTGGCCAATCCGCGTGGTCGCGCCCTCACGTTAAACTTGAGCTATCACTTCAAGTAGCCACTGAATCGCAAATGAGTTCTAGCAGTTTGTTGAAATTCGTCGCGAGCGAAGGTCAGG
Source organism: Usitatibacteraceae bacterium (assembly GCA_038901675.1). Lineage (GTDB taxonomy): Bacteria > Pseudomonadota > Gammaproteobacteria > Burkholderiales > Usitatibacteraceae > UKL13-2. Next base: position 27,038 of record JBCKPM010000001.1, read on the forward strand.
CGAGGCGGAAGGTGGCGAAAAACCGGAATGTATGCGGGTTACATGAGGATTTTGAGCCGCTTTCCAACGCGGCATCACCGAGCGCAGCAGAAGTTCAACAAACTGCTAGGCTCACCTAGACGTTACGGCAACACTAAGGGGTGCTCTTGATGAGCACCCCTTATTTTTTGTGGATTCACGCATGCCCGACCAATCACCGCGCCGTTCGATGCGCGACTTGCCAATGCATCCAACCAGACGGCAACTCTTGAGAGCACTTGCCACCGCAGGCGTTGCAGTCGGCATGGCACCCCTGTGGGCACCGTCCGTTTGGGCCAAGCCATCACCCGGCCAGTCCATCATCAAACCACCACAACTCAAACGCGGCGACCTGATCGGACTCATCGCGCCGTCAGGGGCGACCAACGCAGCATTCGTTGAGCAGCGCGTGAAACATCTCGAAGGGTTGGGCTTCACGGTAAAGGTCGCGAAGAACATTCTTGCCACGCGTGGCAATACCGCTGGCAGCGTGGCCGAGCGTGTGAGCGATTTGCACGACATGTTTCTCGACCGTGACGTCAACGCGATCTGGGCGGTGCGCGGCGGTTCAGGCGCATCTCAACTGCTGCCGATGATTGACTACCAACTGATTCGCCGCCACCCAAAGATACTGGTGGGCTACTCCGACATCACCGCGTTGCACTTGGCACTCCTGCGCCATGCCGGGCTGGTGACGTTTCATGGGCCGGTCGCGTCGGCGTCGTTTAGCGATTACACCGCCACGCAACTCGAAGCCGTGCTGATGCATCCACGGCGCGCGACAACCATCTATATGTCGGACGCGAATCGTCGTGAGGCGGCGCGCGGCGATAACGTGAGCGGTGCATTCCAGCTACGCACCTTGACGCCCGGCGTCGCCGAGGGTCGTTTGATTGGCGGCAATCTTTCGGTGCTCTCGGCGATGATGGGCACACCGTACGCGCCGGACTGGCGCGGTGCGCTGTTGTTCCTCGAAGAAATTCGCGAAGCGCCGTATCGCATCGACCGCATGCTCACGCAGCTCAAGCAATCGCGCGATTTCAATCAAGCCGCAGGCGTCATGCTCGGTGTGTTTCGCCGCAGCGGCAACACCCAAGACGGTGAGCCGAGTCTGACGCTCGAACAAACGCTTGACGATCACTTCACCAATTTGCGTGTGCCGGCCATCTATGGTTTTTCGTTCGGCCACATTGCCAATCAATTCACCATTCCGCTCGGCGTGTGCGCGCGGCTCGACACCAAGGCGGAAACGTTGACGTTGCTGGAAGCGGCGGTGATCGAACGATAACTGGGCACCTCTAAAAATTCACTGAAGCCGCGCTGGCGGCGTTGCAAAGCCGCTCAAAATGCTCATGTACGACGTGACCACGGCGCTTTTTCGCGACTTTGCGGCTTGCCATCATCGGCTTGATTGAATTTTTAGAGGTGTCCAACTTTGCAACTCGCCATTTGGCGCGCGTTTTCAGACGTTTTTGCTTGAAACAGCGCGCCAAATGGCGACTTTCTCTTTTTAGGGAAGCTCTGATTAAGTTGAGTTCTAAGCCAGACTAGGCGCCTCATTTGGCAAACGCGCAAAAAGATCGACGCCGCTGCTCTTTCACTTCGCCAAATGTATCGAGCCCATCTCATCCGCACGTTTCAACACCGAGCCGCCGGAGGTCATCACTTCCAGAATCGCCGCAGTCTCCGCGTCGGGCGTACCGTCAAATGCGCTTTGCCGATATTTCAATTGAAACGCGCCGAGCATGGCGCGCGTCGCCATGTCGAGCTCGCCGTTTTGCAGTGGCGAAAATCCATGTGCCTCGAGTTTTTGCTGAAACCACAACACGTTTGGCAACGTCGTTTCGTAATACGCTCTTTTCTCAGCAACCAATTTTGCGTCCGGCCACGGAATCAGCCCTTCGTCGGCCAAGCGCTTCCACGGAAAGCGCGGACCGGGGTCGGTCTTGCGCAACGGCGCGATGTCGCTGTGCCCAAGAATGCGTTCGGGCAGGATCCTGTGCTTCTTCACAATTTGTTTCACCAGCGCAATCACCAAATCGATTTGCGCTTTCGGAAAATCAAAAAATTCACGCCTATTGGGGCCGTCGCGATAGCCGATGTTGACGATCTCGATGCCAATCGATGCGGCATTGAGTTGCGTCTGGCCTTTCCATGAGCTGAGGCCCGCGTGATAGGCGCGGCGCGTGTCGTCGACCAACTGAAAAATCTTTGGCCCGTAATGTCCCGGCAAGTCGTTTGCATCGTCGGTCACCAAATAGTGGCTGCTGACCGCATCCTGAGTCAGCACGCGAAGTGATTTTGGATTGTCGATGGCGGTGTAGTGCAGTATCAGAAACTGTGCGCGGCTGTCCTGACTGACGGATGTGTAGGTGCGATCAATGTAGAGGGTTGAACAACCGCTGAGTGCGATTGCAATCAGCATCGCCAGAATGATTCTTGTCATCGCCGTTTCCTTGTAGCGTGCGCCGCGCGCACTGTTTGGATTGCATCCTGTTGTCAAAAAACTGGCGCGCACGATTCGCCCTACGTCGCCGCTCGTGCCGCGATGCGCGATGCCGCAATGTGCGCTTCCGCGACGCGAACACTCAATTGTGCCTCCGCTGGCAGGTGCCCGCGCAAGTTTGATTCGATCAATGGATGCATGGCCGCCACGCCGCCGGCCAGCGCCAGTGGTCGCAGCCCGAAGCGCTGAATGAGCGCATTACCCAAGCGGGCGAGCTCAATGCCGGCCTGGCAAATGATGTGTCGGGCAACCGGGTCGGTGTCGGCGGTCGCGGCAACCGCAGTGGCGACCTGGCCAATTTCACCGCGTTCGCTCGCGTAAAAAAACTGTCTTGAATACGACCAGTCGCTGCCACCGATGCGTTCAAATATTGCGCCTGCCATCGGTGACGCCTGCCATTGCCCAGGTTGTTCGTCTTCCAGTCGCCAGATGTGCCGCAACGCCTCACGCACAATCCAGAAGCCGCCGCCCGCGTCATCCAGATAAACGCCGCGCCCACCTGCACGATGCAACGTGTCGGCGTCGTCAATGTAGGCCGCAATCGAACCGGTGCCGGCATAAATGACATAACCTTTGCCCGGACGGAACAAATCGCGGTAGGCTATTTCGATATCGCTATGCACGGTGACGGCTGCACTGGTGATGCCAAACGGCGCGGCAATGGCGGCGCACAATTGCTCGTCACGGGTATCGAGACCAGTGATGCCCGCACAAACACGCTGCGGCGCGCCAACCGCAAGCACTTGCGCCGCCAACTCGGCCATGGTGTGCTGAATGTGCGCACGTCCGTCGCCGGTGCCGAGTTGCAGGGCCGTCATGCCGGCCACAAATCCATCAGCGACCAAGCTACCATCCGCGCGCGACAGTGCCCAGCGGGTCTTGGTGCCGCCCGCGTCGAGGCCCAAACCGAGCGCAGACCTTTGCATCACTTCTGCCACGGCGACCCCGACGCATTCGCTAGTTGCTGGCGCGAAATGGATACGCGCGGACCTTCGTTGCCGATTCGGTCGACGAATGAAACGACGACGCGATTCGGTAGTCCAGCCATTTCATCGAACACCACTTCGGCTCTTCCCGTGTCACTAACCGGCAGCACGGCAAAGCGCCACACGCCGTCAGTCAGGGACCACATTGCAACGCGCGACACGGCACCATTTTGCGTCGAGGTCAGTGTCAGCAGGACTTTGTGCGGGCGCAGCGCATCGCGTGCGATCACGAACTGCGGCGCGATTGGCGAGGTGTTGCCTAGGAGCCTGTCGGACTTGGGAATCGTCGGCTGCAAATCGATCGCAGCGATCCATTTTTCACCGTGCCCCATAGCTGGGCTATGGGGCTGCAAATCCGCCAAAAACTGGCCGCACTGGAGTCGATTTTCGCTTTCGACGCCCCAAGCCCGACAGGCTCCTAGCCACGGAGACGCTGGCACCAGTGCTGGTGCCTGATACAACTTTTCTGCCAGTTGGCTGTTGATGCCTTTACGATTTTGCGATAGCGCGACCATGCTGAAGTGTACGTGTCCGCTCACTAAGCGGTCAGCAGCACCTTTGCTACGTGTGAGCACAATCTGTTTGACGATCTCATCGGGTTGCCACGTTTTCGGCGTGTCGTTAATGCGGCTGGTAAACATGCCCGGCCACAGATGCCGCTGCGCCGTATTTTGTGCCGCCCAATAATCGAGCAGCACACCATAAGCCTGAGGCGCCTGATCAATCGGCCAGTAGAGTTGCGGCGTGAAGTAATCGAGCCAACCTTTTTGCAGCCACAGCTCGGCATCGGCATACAGTTTGTCGTATTGGCTAAAGCCTGCAATACCGGCAGGGCGCAAGCTCGGCTTGCCGATGCCGAATGGACTGATGCCAAATTTCACATGCAGCTTTTCGCGCTTGATGCCTACGTAAATTTTTTCGATCAACTGATTCACGTTTTGACGACGCCAGTCGCCGCGTTCCAGCTTGCCGCCTGAGACAACATACGCTTGCCAAGCGGGCTCATCCGGAAACGGCAACTCCGCGCGCGGCTGCGGCGTACCGTCCGGCGAGGCGAGCGGCGGCTCGCTGCCCGGTACGGGTACCGGATACGGGTAAAAATAATCGTCGATATGCACACCGTCGATGTCATAACGGCGCACCACATCCAGAATGACGTTCAGCGTGTGAGCGGACGCCGCTGCCTCGCCCGGATCCATCCACAAGTAGCCACCGTAAGACTTCACGGCGCGTGGCTGGGTGTTGGAGATGTGACTCTTTGCGGTCGGCGACCTCGCCTGCGTGTGACGCGCGCGGTACGGATTGAACCACGCATGCAACTCAATGCCGTGCCGATGCGCTTCATCGACCCACATTTTCAGCGGGTCGTAGTAAGGGTCTGGTGCCTTGCCCTGCTCGCCCGTTAAATACTCGGACCACGGTTCGAGCGCTGAATCGTAGAGGGCGTCAGCGCTGGTTCTGACTTGCAGCACGATGGCGTTCATGTTGAGTTCGCGCACGCGCTCAACCGTGGCGATAATCTCGGCTTGTTGTTGCGCGACGGTCAGATCGCGTCTGCTCGGCCAGTCGATGTTCGCCACACTGGCTACCCACACGGCGCGAAATTCGCGCGGCGCGGCAGGTGCATCATTGGGCAGCCGTTCCGTCTTCGTTCCGGTGTCGGCGCACGCGCCCAACAGCAAGACGACGCAACACAGCGCACTGTGCAGCAGGGTGCGAGTCAAACCTTGATAAACCATTTTTTCTTCCACATGAGCCATGCGATGCCGAGCATGACAAGATTGAACAGCACCGCAAACAGCAGAGACTGATTGACGGGCGACAGCGCCGAGGCTTTGATCGGCGCATACAGCAGCGCTTTGAGCGACATCAAGTTGCCATCGTCAGCCGAGAATTTGATGAAGCCGAGCATCTTGGCCAACAGCCCTGAGAAGGCAAAAATGAACAGCGCATTCATGCCATAGATGGTGAACGGCAGCAGCCATTGGCGCGACCGCTCGCGCAGTGTTGCTGTGTCGGTGCCGTCAATCAACCAATAAAAACACGCGAACACGAGTAAGCCCCAGCCGGTCATGAATATCGCGTACGACGTCGACCAGAGATTCTTGTTGATCGGCATCACAGTCGCGTCGAACATTGCGCCCAGCCACAGGCAGGCGAGGCCGACAATCATCATCCAAACGGTTTTTTCTGCGCGGCTGAAATCAGCCGCCAGCCAATGGCCGAGCAACACGCCGAACAGCATGCTGGTCAGTGCAGGTATCGTGCTGAACAGCCCCTCCGGATCCCACGTCTTGGATTTCACCCACAGGTGGCCACTGAGGAACATGCGATCAATGTGCGCACCAAGGTCGCGTCCCGGCTCGAGCACACCGGCAGCGACACTGCCGTTCAGGTCAGGTACGGGCACCAGCAACATGGCTGCCGTGTAGAACAACAACAGTCCCACAATCCACGCACACTGCGCTCGCCAGTCGAAATACAGCACGATGGGCGCCGCGAGCGCGGTGCAAAGCGCAATGCGCTGCAACACGCCCGGAATACGCAGTGTGTCCAGATTGAAGTCGGGAATGCCATTGAGCGCAAGCCCAATCAGGAAAATAATGCCTGCGCGTTTCCACAGCGAGATCATCAATGGCAACCGGTCGTCGGCCACGCCGCCTTGGGTTGCGCGGCGGTTGGTTAACGAAAAAGTCATCGACACGCCGCAAATGAACAGGAAAAACGGAAACACCCAATCGGTGAATGTCCAGCCGTTCCACTCGGCGTGTGCGAGTTGCGGGTAGAGATTGCCCCAGTCGCCCGGATTGTTGACCAGCACCATCGCGGCGATGGTGAAGCCGCGAAATGCGTCGAGCGAAATGAGACGCGAATTTGTCATCTGCATCGCAAAACAGAACACAAGTAAGGACGCGCACCTTGAAGCATTTTTGCTCCAAACTGCCCGTCAACACTAGACTTTCGCATCGACCGGCTTCTTGCCAAATGCCGGATCAATCTTCAAAAATCCGGCCACGACAACTGAAGGTAGCGTGCAGACACAAATCCAGATAAAGAAGTGCTGATAGCCGAGTTGCGTTTGAATCCAACCGCTGGCCATGCCGGGCAACATCATGCCGAGCGCCATGAAGCCGGTGCATATCGCATAGTGCGCGGTCTTGTTCGCACCGTCTGCCACCATGATCATGAACAGCAGATAGGCCGCGAAGCCAAAGCCATAACCGAATTGTTCGATGACGATGGCGGCCGTGATGATGATGTGGCTACTCGGCTGCGTGTAGGCGAGAAATACAAACGCGAGATTGGGAATGTGCACCGCAAACAACATCGGCCACAGCCATTTTTTCAAGCCACCACGGGAGATCGAGACGCCGCCCAAGATGCCGCCGATGGTCAGCGCGAGCACGCCATAAGTGCCGTAAACAAGTCCAACATCTTTGGTCGTCAAGCCCAATCCGCCAATCGCGGCAGGGTCCAACAGAAATGGCGCAAACATCTTTAGCGCCTGCGCCTCGCCAAGTCGGAAGGTCAACAAAAACGCGAGAATCAACCAGATGTCCCGACGCGCAAAAAACGACTTGAAGGTCACCAAAAAATCGGTGAGCACATTACCGCTTCCCCTGACCGTGACATCACTAGAGGGTGTCGGCAAGGCGAACTTGTGATAGACGCCCAACAGCACGAACATCGCGGCCAACACCCAGAATACGATTGACCAAGCCATCACAACGTCGCCGGTGCTCTCGGTCAGTCTGCCCGCCAAGTAGACCAGCCCGCCCTGCCCGACGATCATGGCGATACGATAGAAGGTGGATCGCACACCGACATATGCAGCCTGCTGGTGCTGCTTGAGTGCCAGCATGTAAAAGCCATCGGCGGCAATATCGTGCGTGGCGGAGCTAAATGCCATCAACCACAACACGGCTAGCGTGATCTGAAAGAAGTGTGAGGTCGGAATCGTCAGCGCCACCATCGCCAGCGACGCGCCAATCACAAATTGCAGCGTGACAATCCACCAGCGCTTGGTGCGAAACAAATCGACAATCGGCGACCAGAGCGGCTTGATCACCCACGGCAGATATAACCAGCTAGTGTACAGAGCGATGTCGGTATTCGATACGCCGAGGTTTTTGTACATGATGACCGATAACATCATCACCACCACGTAAGGAATGCCCTGTCCAAAATAGAGCGTTGGAATCCAGCGCCACGGCGTTTTTGCCACAGTCTCACCGGGCACTGCGGCGATCGTCGAGTTAGTCATCCGGTCAGACTTTCAATGCAATTGTGGACATGATCAGCGCGTGAGAGCCTGACGTACGCTGCCGTTAGATTGTTCGAGCAATGCCGCCGCATCGGCGACAGAAATCTTTTTCTGGATCGAAACGATGGCGGTTTTGACATGATGCCCGCACGCCTGAAGTGTGTCGCATGCCAGCGCCTCGTCGCATCCGGTCGCAAGCACTGTCAAGCGCACAGCGCGCAACATCAGCTTTTGGTTAGTGGGCTTCACATCAACCATCAAGTTACCGTACACCTTGTTGAGTTTGACCATCAGCGCGCTGGAAAACGTGTTGAGCGTAATCTTCTGTGCGGTGCCGGCCTTCAGACGTGTGCTGCCGGAAATCAATTCGCTGCCGGTGTCGAGGGTGATGCCGATCTCGGCCGCCTCAGTCACGGGTGCGGCCGGGTTGTTGGCGATGCCGATGGTGAGTGCACCGCGACGACGTGCTTCGTCAATGGCACCCAGCGCGTAGGGCGTCGTGCCGGAAGCCGCCAGTACCAGCACCACGTCGTTGGTGCCCACGTCTAGGCGCGCAATGTCCGCTATGCCGAGGTCGCGGTTGTCTTCAGCACCTTCGACGGCTTGATAGAGCGCGTCCGCGCCACCGGCGAGCAAGGCCACCGCACGATCATGCGGCCACGAAAATGTCGGATACAACTCGACGCAGTCGAGCAATCCTAAGCGCCCCGATGTGCCGGCACCGGCATAAACAAGCCGTCCACCGGCCTCGATGCGCGGGACCGCGGCCTGCACCGCCCGCGCGATGTCACCACTTGCCGCTTTCACCGCATTGACCGCATCGGCCTGGTCGTCAACAAACACATCGACCAGTTGGTCGATAGGATACAAATCGAGGTCAGGATGCGCGGCGTTGGGCGTTTCGGTTTTCAGCATGGGGTTGATCCGCGGTGAACGCAGCCGTCAATCAGTTGAATACCAATAGAATACCAGCCAGCCGCAATCCTAGGCGAGCCTCGATCAGCGCAGGTGATGCTAGTGCGGACGTGCGCGACCGGGGGTTCACGACCACCGCCAACACGGCCGCCGTCACCTCCATCACCGAATCTCCGCCTTATTTGCCAATTGCGGACATTACTGCTTTGGAGAAACCGGACATTACTGCTTTGCGCTAACAGCCACAGCGCCGTAGATACTGTTGAGCGCAGCGAAGCCCAACAATCACCGTCTACACCCAACGGGAGCATGTTGGGCAGATGAACCCTGCCCAACCTACGAGATACTGAATGTATTTTCGAATGAGCTGAAAAATTTCTACGGCGGACACGTGACCTCGCCCATGTTTGCGCCCTCGGCGGACATCGGCCGCACCGTGTTTTTCGTCGATGGCCATTTTCAGGAGGTCGAGTTGATCGTAGATCGTCGCGACGACATGCAGCGCCAACGTTCGCCTAACAGCCGACGAGTCGCAGCCTCCCCTCGGCGCGCGACGCGGCGTTTTCCTGATGGGCAACTCTAAAGACTGATCGTTGTAATCGCACCACGATTGGTGCGGCGCAGCAGAACTATGCTTAGACAGAATTGGTAGCGAAGTGGTATTGTTTTTTATGTTGGCGAGACTCGCTCTGTATGAGGGCACCTCTAAAAATTTAATCAAGCCGATGATGGCAAGGCGCAAAGTCGCGAAAAAGCGCCGTGTACACGTAGTACATGAGCATTTTGAGCGGCTTTGCAACGCCGCCAGCGCGGCTTCAGTGAATTTTTAGAGGTGCCCATGAAGCAGGCGGTCAATTGTCCGCTTTGCAAACCCTACCCCAGGAGACCAGCGCATGACCTTCCACAAAAAACCCCTTGCCGCTGCCGTGTTGCTGACCCTGCTCGGTTTGAGCCCGGCCCTTGTCTACGCGCAAGCCGCACCCGTCGGCCAAAGCGCCGCTGAGGCGAAGAAAGCCGAGGACGATAAGAAGGCCGAAATCGCCAAGAAAGCGGCGGCGAAACAGCCCGCCCCGGATACCATCATCGTTACCGGTATCCGCGCCTCGCTGGAAAAATCGCTGGACGTGAAACGCAATTCCGGTGCCAACGTGGAGGTCATCACCGCCGAGGACGTCGGCAAGATGCCGGACAAGAATCTCGCTGATTCGCTGCAGCGCTTACCCGGCGTGTCGGTGCGTACCGATTACGACGAAGCCGAAAAGGTATCGATTCGCGGCACCAATCCCGACATGAGCCTGATCCTGTTCAACGGCCATACGGTGAGTGGCGGCGATTGGTACGTCTCCGATCAATTCTCCAGCAGCCGCAGTACCAGCCTCAGTTTGATGCCGTCCTCCGTACTCAACCAAGCGATGGTCTACAAGACTTCTCAAGCCAACATCGTCGATGGCGGTCTGGCCGGCACCATCAACGTCACCACCCGCAAACCGTTGGATGAAAAGGCCGCTTTCGGTGGCGTGGCCAACATCGGTGGCGTCAAAGCAGATCTACCTTCCAAACTGTCCCACAACCTCAACGCTAGTCTGCACTGGAAGAACGAGGCCAATACGTTCGGCGTGATCGGCCAGGCGTTCGCCGAAAAGCGCTTCATGCGCCGCGATTCAGTCTCGCGCTTTGCCTACGGCACCAGCAGCGGCTGGGGCGAGATCAACACGGCCACGATGCTGGGGATCACCGACGCCTCGCTGGCGGGTAGCGGCTTGCGGGCGGCCGACCTCAATGGGGTGCGCATGCCCGGCAGCATGAGCTCGGAATTTGTCGAGAGCGTACGCGATCGCCAGGGCGGCATGCTGGCGGTGCAGGTGCGGCCCAACAGGGACTGGGACATTACGCTCACCGGCTTTCAGTCGGACATGAACGCCAACAACTATGGCCGCCTCACCTCCGGCGCGATGTATTCCATGTTGCTCGGCCGCGCGGAGCCGTTCGGCTCAACCGCCGCCACCGCGCTCACCACTAACTCGAATGGTCAGCGGGTGTACGCGCAAATTCGCAACCCGGTAATCGTCAACACGGTGTCGAACTACGGCTTTCCGCTGCGGGTTTTGCAGAGCGCGGAGATTGTCTTTCCGGCGGGAACCAGGCCGCAGTACGTCGGCAATTCAGAAGCGTTCTATCGCGACGGTGCTGAGGCATCCAGCGGCTTCGTTGATCTGGATAGTCGGTGGCGCGTCAACGATGCACTCAGCATTCGCGCACTGGTCAGCTCCACCAAGGGCGTCGGCACCACCGCGCTCGATCAGGGGGCGACGTTTGCGCGCTACGGCACGGGAGTGACGTATCGGTTGAACGGGCTCTACGACGCGCCTGATGTGACCTATATCGGCGCGGGCGGAAATACACCGGTACTCAACGCCGACGGCAGCGGATATCGCTTTATCGGCCTGGGTGCATCGAGCGTCAAGACCATCGACAAGGAGATCAGCTACGCACTCGACGCGACCTATAACGTGGGGTGGAATTTCCTCACCAGCCTGGAGGCCGGCTGGCGTTATGCCGATCACGAGCGCTTGCACACGCGCTGGGCAGCGGCGCGACGTTCACCGACCCTGCCGACCCCGCCTGCGACCGGCTACGAAAGTTATCCGGCCAACTTCGGTGCCGGTCTGGGTGGCGGCAATTGGGATCGCACCGGTTTCTACCTCACGCCGGAAGTATTGCGCGCGTTCATCGCCACCCTGTTCAAGCCAACCACCGCTGCCTACGAGCGCCGTGTCGCCAACGAAATCGAACTGCGCGAGCAGCAGTCCGCGGCGTATCTGATGCAAAACCTCGAAGGCACCGCGTGGTCGGGGAACGTCGGCCTGCGTTTCGTTAAAACTCAGGTCAACGCCATGATCGTGACGCCGCTGCGCGCGGGGCTGTGCCCGCGCATCGAGCCCGGCGCGACGGTGACGCCATGCGCTGCCGTGCCCGATGCCATCAATACGGCGGGCGATGGCAGCAGCTACTTCGATGGCGTCGCGTGGAACCCGAACTCGGGCACCATCTATCGCAAAACGCCGATCGAGCGAACCTTCACTGACGTGCTGCCGAGCCTGAATTTGCGTTACGAGATCGACAAGAATCTGATCGCACGTTTGGGTGCCAGCAAGACCATCGGCCGCCAGAACTACAACATCATCGGTGCCGGTTTCACTGCTCGCGTGTGCAACGCGCAAGGCTGCACCGTCACGGGGCCTAATCCCAACCTGAAGCCAATGTACGCGCGCAATCTCGATGCCTCGCTGGGTTGGTACTTCGCGCGCCGCTCGCTCGCACTGGTGAACGTATTCACCTCCAAGATCGATGGCTACATCAAGACCGGTGCCAATCTGCAAAGCGAGACCATCGATCTGGTCGACCCGTTGGACGACGTGGTTAAGCCATTTTTTATCGTCTCATCTTCGCAGCAGGGGGCGTCGATCAGGGGCATCGAACTGATGTTTGAGCGCCCCATCGCCTGGGGCTTCGGCGTCACCACCAACGTGAGCCGCGCCAAGACCAAAGTCGACGATGGCCGCCCGATGACCGGCGCATCCGACAAGACTGCCAACGTCGGGCTGTACTTTGAGGACGAAAAGTTCAGCGCGCGGCTGGTGTGGAACTACCGTGGCGAATACGTCGCCAGCACCACCGCACCGGCTCCGACCGCCAATAGTCAATCCAACAGCACCATCCTCGGCGTGGTGCAACCCACTGCGCTCACCTGGGCGGCACCCGTGACCAACATGGCGCTGTCGCTCAACTACAGCATCAGCAAGAACCTGCGCGTGGCGCTCGATGTCACCAACCTCAATAACCCGGCGCGCGCGACCTATCGTTACAGCGAGGAAGAACCGCAAAAACTCGACGTCAGCGGCCGTCAGTATTACGTGACCTTGCGCTACCGCTTCTAGCCTGCATATTTCAAACGTGCTGGTGAAATAATGCAGGCTAGGAGCCTGTCGGGCTTGGGGCGTCGAAAGCGAAAATCGACCCCAGCGCGGCCAGTTTTTGCCGGATTTGCAGCCCCATAGCCCAGCTATGGGGCAACGGTGAAAAATGAACCGCTGCGGTCGATTTGCAGCCGACGATTCCCAAGTTCGACAGGCTCCTAGCGGGTCTTGGTCACTTTGGCGAGGTACTTCGGGCGGTCGGGGTCGTATCCGCGCGCGCGCGAAATCGCCTCGACCATCGGATAAAAACTCTGCACGATGGAAATCGGGTCGAGATCCGCAGATCCCGTCTCCACAATCGGCAAATTGACGCCAGCCGTACCGGGCGGTGCCGCCAGCAGCACGCGCGCGCCGCGGTGCCGCATCTCGTCGGCCAGCGCCACCAAACCGGCATGCGCCGGTCCGCGCGGTGCGAACACCAAGAGCGGATAGCCGCGATCAATCAACACCATCGGCCCGTGCTTGACCTCCGCACCGGAGAAGGCCTCGGCCTGAATGACGCACGTTTCCTTGAACTTGAGTGCCGCTTCCAACGCAACCGCATGTCCCGGGCCGCGGCCGATGACAAACATCTGTTCAGCGTCCTTCAATACCTCAACGCCAGCCGACCAATCGGCGGACGCGGCGCGCGTCAGCGCATCCGGCAATGTGTGGATCGCCGCCTCCAGTGCGGCGTCCTGCTGCCACGCCGCCGTCACGCGCGCACCGGCCACCAGTTGTGCGATAAAGCTCTTGGTCGCCGCCACGCTGCGCTCTTCGCCCGCGCACAACGGGAAGACCCAGCGAGAGACGTTGGCCAGCGGCGAATTCGCATCGTTCACAAACGCCGCCGTCGCCGCCCCACCGGCGTTGAAAAACGTCATCGGTGCAACCAAATCCGGACTCTGCCCAGATTGCGAGAACGCCGTAGCCAGCAAACCGTGCGTCTGAATGTTTGACTGATACAAGGTGATCAACGACATGGGCAACGACGTCACCAGCCGCCCAAGGCGCGCCATGATCAGATAAGCCATGTAATGCGCAGCGTGATCCGAACTGCCGCGCGCGATGGTCAGGATAGATGTCGGCGAATTGTTGCGCAGCCAATCGCCGAACTCGCGGTAGGCGTCGGTTGGTGCTTGCAACTGCGCGGCGACCGCTGCCGGTGCTTCGCGAGCTTCGCGCAACATCAGACTGTCAGTCATGGGCTACAAATCCATTCGCATAATAACTAGGCAAGCAACTCGCCTTCGATCCACACGTCGTGCAACCTCAGATCGCCATCCAATCGCACCACGTCGGCCCACGCGCCAACATCGAGTCGACCGCGATCGGCGATACCCAAATAGTCGGCGGCGTTAGTCGACACGCGCCTTGACGCATCGATCAGATCGAGTCCGAGTTTGTCGACCAGGTTGCGTAGCGCCTCATCCATGGTCAACGTCGAACCTGCCAGCGTGCCATCCGCCAACCGCACACCACCCATGCACTTGGTGACCGTGTGTCGCCCAAGCCGATATTCGCCGTCGGGCATGCCCGCCGCGGCGGTGGAGTCGGTGACGCAAAACAGTTTTGGAATCGCACGCAGCGCGACGCGAATCGCTGCTGGATGCACGTGCAGCAGGTCGGGAATAATTTCAGCGTACTCGGCTTGCGAAAGCGCAGCACCGACCATGCCCGGCTTGCGATGGTGCATGCCGCTCATGGCGTTATACAAATGTGTAAACCCTTTGGCGCCGAGCGCCATCGCTTCGGCACCTTCCTCAAACGTACCCGCCGTGTGACCCAGTTGCACCACAAACCCGGACGCGACTAGCGCGGCAATCATTTGCATGTTGCCCGGCACTTCCGGAGCCAGCGTAATCAATCGAATCGGCGCGATGCGATGCAAGCGCATCAACTCGTCGTGCTGCAACGGTCGCGCAAAATCGGGCTGCGCTCCCAGCATGGCAGCGTTGATGTAAGGGCCTTCAAGGTGCACGCCCAGCACCCGCGCCGTTTTTGGCGGACGCGTTTGGCAAGTTCGCCGGAGCGCAACGAAAGCGGCCTCAAGCTCGTCGGCCGGTGCGGTCATCGTGGTCGCCAACAACGACGTCGTGCCATGCGTGGCGTGCAGCTCGGCAATGTGCGCCGCCGCGTCGCCACCCTCCATGATGTCGCGACCGCCACCGCCGTGTACGTGGGTATCGATAAAGCCGGGCAGCAGGATCGGCTTGCCGAGGTCACGCACGCGCAACACGTCGATGGGCTCGCCTTCAATCGACGAGATGCGTCCATCAGGTGCGATGTGCAGGCGACCGTCAACAAACCTGCCTTGCCAAAGAATTAACCCTGAAAGTTCAGCCGCCTTCATGCTGCACTCCGCATTTGCCCATCACTCGCGCCGCAACTCAGCGACGAAATCATAGTAGTCGCTGCGACAGTACGAATGCGTCAGCTCGACGGCGCGCCCGGTGGTGTCGTAGCCAACACGCGTAATGAACAACACTGCTTGCCCCGGCGCAATTCCCAGTTGCGCGGCGAGCTTGGTCGGCGCGTTCATGGCGCGGATGTGTTGCATGGCGCGTACCGGCACGTGGCGGACACTTTCAAGATACAAATACAGCGAGCCTTCGATCTCGGTCGGCCGCGGCACCACGCTTTGTGGCAACACACTCACTTCGTACGCCATCACCACGTCGTCGGCCAAGCGCAGGCGCTCGAGGCGCGCCACCTTGGTCTTCGCGGTAATCGCTAAGCTCGCCTGTTCGTCGGCCGATGGTCGCGTTATCGCGCGCTTTAGCCAACGCGAACTTGGCGTGTAACCGCGCCGCGATAATTCCTCGGAAAAACTCGACAGCCGCGACAGCGGCTGCTCAAAGCGCGGCGCGATGTAGTTGCCCGACCCCTGGCGGCGCACGATGAGTCCTTGATCAACCAATTGATCAATCGCCTTGCGCGCGGTGACGCGTGACACGCCGAGCGAATCGGACAACAGGCGCTCAGACGGAAGCGCCTGAGCGACCTGGTATTTGCCATCCCGAATCGCGGTCGCAATTTTGCGCGCCAGCTGCACGTACAGGGGCGAGCTGTCGTGTGCGTCGAACTTAATTCCTTTGTTGGCAGACAAGAATTGCCTGGTCATTGTTCGCATACTTTCCAAGTCGAGCCGCGCGACTGCAATTTTGCGAATTGCCAGTCAAACGCGGGCAATATTGGATAATACCAATTAGATACCAAAACAAGCAGCCGCAAGCGGCTTAAATTTCAACGGCGGGCGAGCTGAACGATGCGGCAATCGCACTGATGGTCGCGCCATAGCGCTACGCTACACTGATGCCCGTCGCGATGTTTGCAAGGACTATCATGCCAACCCAATCGATCCATTCTCAATTTTTTCTCACCGCAGTGGTCGCTATTGCCTTGCTTGCCCCGCCGGTTGAAGCGAAAACCTTTCGCTGGTCCTCCAAAGGCGACGTCGTCACCCAGGACCCGCACGGTCTAGACGAGGGCTTCACCCGATCCATCAACGCGCTGGTGTATGAGCGCTTGTATCAGCCGGGCAAGGACATGTCACCGACGCCGTGGTTGGCCGTGTCGAGCAAACTGGTGAGTCCGACCAAACGCGTCGTCACACTGCGTAAGGACGTCAAGTTCCACGATGGCAGCACGTTCACAGCAGACGATGTGGTGTTCTCGTTCGAGCGCGCGGCGAAATCCCGACAGTTCAAGACCTACGCGCTGCCGGCCGGTGTGCCAAAAAAAATAGATGACGTCACGGTGGAGTTCACCATGCCGCAACCGAATCCCGTTAGCCATATTTCGATGTCGGAAGTGCCAATCATGAGCCGCGCTTGGTCAGAGAAAAACAGCGCCGTGGCGGCACAGGTTTTCACCAACAAGGAAGTGACCTATGCGTCGCGCAACGCGATGGGAACAGGGCCCTACAAGTTGGTGGTGTTCGAGCCGGGAATCCGCACGGTGCACACCAAGAACCCCGATTGGTGGGGCATCAAGGACGGTCGCTTTGAGAGCAACATCGAGCGCATCGAATACCGCCCCATTACCAGCGATGCGACGCGCATGGCGGCATTGAAGTCGGGCGCACTCGATCTGGTGCTCGACCCGAGCCCGCAAGATATCGCGCGCCTGAAAGCCGACCGCGAACTCAAAGTATGGGAAGGCGATGAGACACGCGTCATCACCATCGCCATGGATCAGGCACGCGACGAGCCGCTGTTTACGGACGTGAAAGGCAAGAACCCGTTCAAGGATCGCCGCGTGCGACTCGCCATGTATCAAGCGATCGACATTGAGGCGATCAAAACGCAGGTCATGCGCGGGCTCGCCACGCCAACGGCGATTCCTTTCCCCAACCCAAAGGGCGAAGGCATCCCGGCCGCGTTTGAAAAGCGACATCCCTATGACGTCGCGGCGGCCGTCAAGCTGCTGACCGAGGCGGGCTACCCGAAGGGGTTTGGGTTTACCTTGCACTGCCCGAATGATCGCTACGTCAACGACGAAAAAATCTGCGTCGCACTCGCGGGAATGTGGGCTCGCCTGGGCTTGAACGTGAAAGTCGACGCCATGCCGAAGGCACAGTACTTTGCGCGTACGCCGAAGCAAGAGTTCTCGGTGTGCATGCAAGGCTGGGGCGATAACAATCGCGATGCCATGTTTACGCTCAAACCTTTATTTCACAGCAATAACGGCAAGGGTGCAGGCGAGGCCAACTATGGCAACTTCAAGAACGCCGACGTAGACCGGCTGATCGCCGCCGCCGAAGTGGAGATGGATTCCAAGAAACGCCAGACGCTAATCAATGAGGCGGTTGAAATTCTGCAACGCGAAGTTCACGTTATTCCCCTGCATCGACAGGTCATTCCGTGGGTGTCGCGCGCCAATGTTTCGCTGATTCATCGCTCGGACAACGAAATCGCGCCGCTGTGGATCAAGCTCCGGTAGGGTGCGCCGTGCGCACCACATCAGTCGAGCAATGCTATTGTGGTGCGCACGGCGCACCCTACTCCAAAAAATCACCCATGATTAACCAGCGCCGAGAAAGCACACCGCCATGGCATTGACCTATTTGTGGGCCGGGTTCTTTATTGTTGGCTTTCTCGCCGCACTGGTTCAGTTCTTCTTCAACGGCGACACCGACGTTTTCAAGCGCATCGTTGACGGCACCTTTGACGCCGCGCGCCTTGGCGTGATGGACATTGCGCTGCCGCTGGCCGGCGTAATGACGTTGTGGCTGGGCATTCTTGCCGTTGGCGAAAAGGCCGGCGCCATCGACTTCGTGGCACGACTCATCGCGCCGTTCTTCTCACGTGTATTTCCCGGCGTGCCGAAGAACCACCCCGCGACTGGGTTAATGGTGATGAACTATTCGGCCAATTTTCTGGGTCTCGATAACGCCGCGACACCGGTCGGCTTAAAGGCGATGGCGGCGTTGCAGGAACTGAATCCCAACAAGGATGAGGCGACCGACGCGCAACTGATGTTTCTGGTGTTGCAGACAGCGGGTCTGACCCTGATTCCGCTCACGGTGATGGCGCAGCGCGCCATTCTTGGCGCCAAGGATCCCTCGGACATTTTTATCCCGACCTTGATCGCCACGTTCGCCGGCACGTTTGTGGCGTTCGTCGCGGTGGCGCTGCGCCAGCGCATCCGCCTGCTTGACCCAGTGATTCTCGCGTGGCTGGGCGGCATGACCACATGCGTGGTCGGGATGGTGTGGTTTATGAGCACCCAGATGACGCGCGAAGAAATTCAGGCGTTCTCCCGGATCTCCGCCAACTTTCTGTTGCTGTCCGTCATCGTGCTGTTTCTGGGCGGCGGGCTCATCAAGAAAGTGAATGTTTACGAAGCCTTCATCGAAGGTGCGAAAGGCGGCATCCAAACCTCCATCATCATCATTCCGTATTTGGTCGGCATGTTGGTGGCGATCAGTGTCTTGCGCAACTCCGGTGTGCTCGACATGATTGTCGACGGTTTCGCTTGGCTGTTTGCCATGATGGGTTTCAACACCGATTTCACGCCTGCATTACCGACGGCGATCATGAAATCTGTGAGCGGCTCCGGCGCGCGCGCGATGATGATCGAAGCGATGAAAACCTACGGTGTTGATTCATTCGTTGGGCGGCTGGTCAGCATCCTGCAAGGCTCATCTGACACCACCTTCTACATCATCGCGCTCTACTTTGGCGCAGTCGGCATCACCAAGACGCGCTACGCCATCGGCTACGGCTTGCTCGCTGACTTCGCCGGTGTGGCGGCGGCGATCTGGGTGGCGTATTTGTTCTTTCACTGAAAGTT
>JBCKPM010000002.1:0-42975 GCA_038901675.1 Usitatibacteraceae bacterium
GTCGACATCGCCCTTGATCGTCACCGGACTCACCGGTGGGGTGGCCTACACCTGCACGGTATCAGCGACCAACAGTGCCGGTAGCGGTGCCAGCTCGGCCGCCTCCGCTAACGTCACCCCGACGCCAGCCACCGGTACCGCCCGCTTTGACTTCAACGGTGACGGCAAGTCAGATATTCTCTATCGCCACGACACCACCGGCCAGGTCTTTGTGCTCGGGCGCGATGGGCTCAGTGCCGGGCCCGTCTCCGGCTTTGCCGTGACGGTGGCCGACCTCAGCTGGAAGATTGCCGGTGTGGCCGACTTCAATGGTGATGGCAATGCCGACATCCTCTACCGCAACGACGTGACCGGACAGACCTACATCTACCTCATGAACGGGGTCAGTATTGTGAGTGCGGGCTTTGCCGTGACCGCCAGCGAGCTCAACTGGAAGATTGCCGGTGTGGCCGACTTCAATGGCGACGGCAAGGCTGACATCTTGTATCGCCACGACCTGACGGGTGCGACCTACCTCTACTTCATGAACGGGTTTGCGAGCACGGGTGGCGGCTTCAGTATTGCCGAATCCAATCTGTCTTGGGGGATTGCCGGTGTGGCCGACTTCAATGGCGATGGCAAAGCCGACATCTTGTACCGGCATAACACCACGGGTGCGACCTTCCTCTATCTGATGAACGGCACCAGCAGCACGGGTGGCGGCTATGCGGTCACGGTGGGAGATCTGAACTGGCAGATTGTGAGCACGGGCGACTTCAGTGGTGATGGCCGAGCCGACATCCTGTATCGCCATGACGTCACGGGCGCGACCTTCGTCTACTACATGAACGGCAACGTAAGCACGGGGGGCGGCTTTGGATTGGCCGAGTCCAATCTGGCGTGGAAGATTGTGGGCACGGCCGACTACAACGGCGATGGCCGGGCGGATATCTTGTACCGCCACGACACTGCGGGGCAGGTGTATCTGTACTTGATGAACGGCACCACAGCGACGGCGGGGGCGTTCATTAATAACGAGCCTAATCTGGCGTGGAAGATTGTGGCCACTCCTGCACCAGCCGATCCGCTGCCCTCCCTCACAATCAACGACGTGTCCGCGACTGAAGGGAACTCAGGGATAAAGATCTTCACCTTCACCGTCACGCTGTCCCAGGTCAGCGGTCGGCCGGTTTCGGTGAACTTCGCGACAGCGAACGGAACGGCGATTGCCCCGACCGACTACCAGACGAACACCGGGACTCTCAACTTTGCGGCCGGCACTCTCACCCAGATGATCTCAGTGGTCGTGGTTGTAGACAACATCCTCGAACCCAATGAGACCTTTTTCGTCAACCTCAGCGCCGTCGTCAATGCCACCATCGGAGATACGCAAGGGATCGGTACGATCGTGAACGATGATTGACCCTGGCTCGGCCGGTACCAGTAAATCGCACGGGTCCTGATCCATCAGCGCGGTCGTCATCTTTGCATCTTCATGCGCCTGACCTTGCCCAACATGTCCATGGTGATCACCTCGACTCCTGCTTAACAAATAAGCAGGTGATTGAACACCCTGGTCAATTTTCGTCCGGCGTCAACAGGCGAGACCCATTAGCGCGAATTGGTTCATGGTCAATGAAATCATAGCGACATTGGCGAGCGCGTGGAAGGATGCAATAATTTACCGATGAACCGCAGCAATCCCCCGACCTATTCCCGCGCATGGCTTTGGCGTAAGCCTACCGCCTGATATTTTCCCTTTGCCGGAAGCATCCGGCCTGCCGCGTCCCATCGCTTTATGACTGGGCTAGCGACAAAAAAAGCGGGTATTTCAGCGGGTATCAATTCAATTTCCCGCATGGATAATTTACAAATAAACTATACAAATCAATTGTTTATGGATATCGATGCTGCTGATGATTGATAACTACGATTCGTTCACCTTCAACCTGGTTCAATACCTGGGTGAATTGGGTGAGGACGTGGTGGTGAAACGCAACGACGAGATCAGCATTGCCGATATCGACAAACTTGCGCCGACGAAAATCGTCATCTCCCCCGGCCCGTGTTCGCCCAACGAGGCGGGAATTTCGTTGGCCGTTATCGCCGCATTCGCCGGCAAAATTCCCCTCTTGGGTGTCTGTCTTGGACATCAGGCGATTGGGCAAGCGTTCGGCGGCAGCATCGTTCACGCTAAGACTCTCATGCACGGCAAGACTTCCGACATCTCGCACACTGGCAATGGCGTGTTTGCCGGTCTGCCGTCACCATTTCGCGCGACGCGTTATCACTCGTTGGTCATTGAGCGTCAATCGTGTCCGGTCGAGCTTGAAATCACAGCATCGACAGACGACGGTGAAATCATGGGCGTTCGCCATCGCACGATGTCCATTGAGGGCGTGCAGTTTCACCCCGAGTCGATCATGACCGAACATGGGCATCAACTACTCCGCAATTTTTTGAACGCCTACTAGGCGCAACTTCGAAAGTCAGTCATGTTTACACCGCAAGAAGCGATTAATCGACTCTCCGACAAACGCGAAATATTTTTTGACGAAATGGTCGATCTGTTTCGTCAGGTGATGGAAGGCCGTGTGACGCCGGTTCAGCTTTCCGCGATCCTGATGGGACTGCACGTCAAGACCGAATCGGTGTCGGAAATTGCCGCGGCCGCGCAGGTCATGCGCGATTTCGCCACCAAGGTTGTCGTCAAGGACGTCGCGCATTTGGTCGACACATGTGGCACCGGGGGCGACAAGGCGCACACCTTCAATATTTCGACGGCCGCCGCGTTTGTTGCCGCAGCGGCCGGCGCGAAAGTGGCAAAGCACGGCGGGCGCTCGGTATCCTCGCAATCCGGAAGCGCAGATGTACTGGAAGCGCTTGGCGTAAACCTTAATCTCACGCCAGAGCAAGTTGCGGCATCGATTGATGCTGTTGGCATCGGTTTCATGTTTGCGCCGAGTCACCACCCGGCGATGAAATTCGCGGCACCGGTGCGCAAGGAGCTGGGCATGCGCACCATTCTGAACATTCTCGGACCCCTGACCAATCCAGCGGGCGCGCCGAACCAGGTGATGGGCGTGTTTCACGCCGATCTGGTTGGCATCCAGGCGCGGGTCCTGAAACAGCTCGGCTCGACGCACGTGATGGTGGTTCACGGCGAGGATGGGCTCGATGAAATCAGCTTGTCGGGCAAAACGTTTGTCGCCGAGTTAAAGCATGGCTTTGTCACGGAATTCAGCATTGAACCAAAACAATTCGGGCTCGACACTGCGCCAGTCGAAAGTCTTCGTGCTGACAGCAAGGAGTCTTCCAAGGCGATGCTGCTTGACGTGCTGAACAATAAATCGGGGCCGGCCAAAGATATCGTGATGCTCAATGCCGGCGCCGCGATTTATGTTGCCGGCGTTACCAGCGACCTGTGGGCCGGTGTGGCGCGGGCGCGCGAGATGATCGAATCCGGGCAGGCGCGCAAAAAACTCGACGCGCTGGTCGGCTTCACGGCGAACATCTCCAGCGTTCGCCCTTAGCGCATGGCAAACATCCTGGCGCGGATTCTCGAAACAAAGCGCGTTGAAGTCGCAGACGCGTCGCAGCGCGTTCCGCTCGCCGCGCTAAAAGCGCAAATCGCCCAACATCCGCCGACCCGCGACTTTGTCGGCGCGCTGCGCGCCAAGTGTGACGCGAGCCAGCCTGCGGTGATCGCGGAAATCAAAAAAAAGAGTCCTTCGGCTGGATTATTCCGACCAGACGGCGACTTCGACGTGGCCAGATTTGCTGCGAGCTATCAAGCCAACGGTGCCGCTTGCTTGTCCGTACTCACCGATGCGACCTACTTCGGCGGTTGCGCTGCGGACTTGGTGGCAGCGCGCAACGCGTGTTCACTACCGATACTGCGCAAGGATTTTGTGGTCGACGCCTACCAGTTGTATGAAGCGCGTGCGATGGGGGCCGACGCGGTGCTGTTCATCATGGACGCGTTGCCAATTGAGCAGTTTGTGGCACTCGAACAAATCGCCGCCTCGCTCGGCCTCGCGGTGCTGGCCGAGTCGCACACCCAATTGCAGGTTGAACAAGCGCTGTTGCTGCGGACCGCCCTGATCGGCATCAACAACCGCGATCTGACGCGATTCGAGACCGATTTGCAGACCACGCTGGAACTGGCACCACTGGTATCAAAACCTCGAATCGTGGTCACCGAAAGCGGCATAGAATCCGTGCAAGCCATTGATTTGATGAGAAAGAACGGAATTTACGCGTTCTTGGTGGGCGGGGCGCTGATGCGTGCGAACGACCCAGGGCTTGAGCTGGCTCAACTATTCAGACCGAGTGTCTAGGACAATTTGGTGCTGTGCTGGCCGCGTCGGGCTGAGCCATCGACTTTTCGACTGCACTAAGCATGTTGTTTTGTCGCAACAGCACAGCGACGTACAGGGCTTTTTTAGAGAGCAAGCTTGAGGGAAGTGTCGGGTTTTGGCAAACTACGGGGAGCTTCTCGAACGAATTCGTGCGGAGAAGTCTTATCGCCCAAAAAGTCAGCGCTCTCGGGGTGTTGCGTATCGGCCGATGACGTCTCTAGCCTAGAGGTTTGTAAGACACGCTTCAAATAGAAACCTAACAGCCTCATCGTTAAAACATAAGGAGATTTTTGATGAATAAAAAATTGATCGCACTTGCAGTCGCTGGCGCGACGTTGGCACCAGTTGCGATGGCGCAGACCGCGAATCCGGTCACCCTGTATGGCCGGGTGCACGTGATGTTTGAAAGCGTCAGCGCTAGCGGCGGTACAGCGGCGCCTGTAACGAGCCGCAACCGTATCAACAGCAACTCCGGGTCGTGGCTCGGCGTGCGTGGCACAGAAGATCTCGGTGGTGGTTTGAAGGCGGGTTTCCAACTTGAAACCTTCTTCCTCCCTGACGAAAACACCACCGTCTTTGCCACGCGCAACAGCAATGTCAATTTGTCGGGCGGTTTTGGTACGATAATGCTCGGTCGCTGGGACACCCCGTTCAAAGTGGTCAACGTCCAGCTTGATCCATTCGGTAATACCTCCCTTGCGAGCCAAACGTCTGCGATGGGTGATCGTGGCAACTTTGATCGCCGCGAGCAAAACGTCGTTCAGTGGTGGTCACCAACTTGGTCCGGCTTTTCTACACGGGTAAGCTACTCCGCCAACGAAGGCAAAACGGCTACCGTCAATCCAGTCGTGACGTCGTTTAGCGTGACCTACGCAAAGGGTCCGATTGCCCTGTCCGCTGCCCGGGAAAAGCATAAGGACATTTTCAAGAACTACGCGGGTGCGGTGGGTAACGTTGCCGGTGCCAGTGAGACTGGACAGATGTTGGGTGGCTCGGTGACCTTTGGGCCCATGCGCGCTGCACTCGTACTGCAAAGGTACAAGAAAAACGGCGGCGGTACCACGGTGACCTCCGATCAGAGTGCACAGATGTTCAACCTGATCTACACTGCGGGTAAAAACCAGTTCGTGTTCCAGCACCAGCGTTCGAAAGACGGCGCAACACGTGCAACGTCCGCTGCAGCAGTGATCGAGCCAGATACCAGAGTGAATTCGTTGGGTTACTACTACAACTTCTCACGCCGTACGTCGTTGTTGGCCGCCTACACGCAGGTCAATAACAACAGGGCGGGCTTGGGTAACTTCGGTGCTAACCTCTTGGCCATTGCCGCTGACCAAGATCCACGTGGTTTGGGCGTTGGTATTCGTCACACGTTCTAAATTCGCAACTTAGCGCGATTAAGACGGGCACCCTCGGGTGCCCGTTTTGTTTTGTACAATGGCCCCATGAACTTTATCGATACACTTCTGTGTGAAGTCGATGCCGGGTTGCGCAACGTTTTTGCGAAACCGGCTGCGGCGCGTCCGATGCCCGGTGCCGAACTTTCGCCGATGACCCTAGACGACGCTGCCGCCACAACTGAAAGCATGCGCTTGATGCGGGTAAATCACGTTGGCGAAATTTGTGCCCAGGCGCTCTACCAAGGGCAACTGGCATTTGCGCGTGATCCGCAAACGCGGGCGGTGCTCGAACACGCGGCGAGCGAAGAGCGTGACCATTTGGCGTGGTGCGCCACGCGTGTGGGCGAATTGGGCGGCCGAACCAGCCTGCTCACGCCAATCTTTTATGTGGGCGCCTGGACCATGGGCGTGGCGTCCAGTTTGGCGGGCGACCAATGGAGCATGGGCTTTTTGGTTGAAACTGAGCGCCAAGTGGAGGCGCATCTCGACGCTCATTTGGCGAAACTCCCGGCGAACGATCAACGCAGTCGCGCCATTGTCCTGCAAATGCGCGCCGACGAGATCGAACACGGCAACCGTGGACAGGCGACTGGCGCTGCTGCGCTTCCGTCGGCCGTCAAAGCCGCCATGCGCGCCAGCTCACGCGTGATGACGGCGACGACTTACTGGGTGTGAGGTGCGCCGTGCGCACTCGCGCCGCTAGCAGTTTGTTGAAATTCGATTTGTTCTGATGAAAATCGTGATTTTCGTGAGGCAGAAAACATGGGGCACTCAAAAATAATCGCTGGTAGCGCTGCCTATGAGGCCGACAAAATTTGCTCGGCCGAAAAACTTCGAATTTCAACAAACCGCTAGCCTTCAACAATGTGAAAATCGTGCGTGATATTGGCGGTTTTGGCCAGCATGGCCGATGCCGAGCAGTAGACCTCGGCGGACAGCGAAATGGCGCGTGCGACTTTGGCCGGATTGAGCGCCTTGCCGGTCACGACAAAATGAAAATGAATCCGCGTGAACACCTTGGGGTCTGATGTTGCCCGTTCGGCATCGAGTTCGACGTAGCAATCGGTGACCGGCTGACGGGCTTTTTTCAGAATCAGAATCACGTCAATGGCGCTGCATGCCCCGGTGCCGATGAGCACTGTTTCCATGGGTCGTGGCCCCAAATCCTGCCCGCCAACGTCAGGTGAACCGTCCATCAGCAATTTGTGGCCCGACTCAGTTTCGGCTTCAAAAGCCACGCCCTGCCGCCACCTGATGCACGCTTTCATGTTGCTATCCTCGCGAACCACCGCAAGCAGCGCCGGAACCGGAATTAGGTTGACGGCATGCCCTTGAATACATTAGAATTTCGGGTTCTGCTGATCGTTTGAACCCGTGCTTCATCAAACCCTGCGTCCACACAGGTATAGGTATCGGCATTGCGACGTATTCCGACGTATTGCGATGCTGCTGCCGAACCAAGCCGAAACCGATTTTTAAGTGAGCATATTATGAAGACCTTTTCCGCCAAGCCGCACGAAGTTGTGCATGATTGGTTTCACGTCGACGCGACCGACAGAGTGTTGGGTCGTTTGGCTGCCAAAGTGGCAAGTCGGCTGCGTGGCAAGCACAAGCCTGAATACACGCCCCACGTTGATACGGGCGATTTCATTGTTGTCACCAACGTTGAGAAACTGCGCGTCACCGGCAACAAAGCTGAAGACAAAATCTATTACCGTCACACCGGCTACCCGGGCGGTATTTACGAAACCAACTTCAACAGGCTGCAGGAAAAACACCCCGAGCGTGTGCTCGAAAAAGCGGTCAAGGGCATGCTGCCCAAGGGCTCGCTAGGCTACGCCATGATCAAGAAGCTCAAGATCTATGCCGGTAGCACGCATCCGCACGCTGCACAGCAGCCCAAAGAACTCACGATTTAAGGAACCCGAAAATGGTCGGTAAATATCACTATGGTACGGGTCGTCGCAAAAGCGCGGTTGCACGTGTCTTCATCAAGCCCGGCAAGGGTCTGATTGTTGTCAATGACAAGGCGCTCGATGTGTATTTTTCGCGCGAAACCGGAAGAATGGTCGTTCGTCAGCCGTTGGAATTGACGGGTAACGCCGACACCTTCGACATCATGGTCACCGTCTTTGGTGGTGGTGAATCAGGGCAGGCAGGCGCAGTGCGCCACGGCATCACGCGTGCACTGATCGATTTTGATGCGACCTTGAAGTCACAACTGTCAAAGGCTGGTTTTGTGACCCGCGATGCACGTACAGTCGAACGCAAAAAAGTCGGTCTGCACAAAGCGCGTCGTCGCAAGCAATTCTCGAAGCGCTAAGCGCGAATTCGGCAGCACGATGACATGCAAAAAGCCGCCGCTGCGGCTTTTTGTACTTAATGCCGCCGCTGTTTGTCGCAACAAGGTGACGATTTACGATCGTTAGCAGGCACTTACTTTTATGGAAAACCATATACACGCATGCTAAGTCAGATGAAACTTCGTGGCTCTTGGCGCAAGATTCGGTCAAAGATCGGCATCCGGTCGGAGAAAGTTGCGATCCATTCGCACGTGCCGTGGTACATCAAGGTTGCGGGCTATGGCATGGCGATGGGGGTGGCGGCTGCGATCGCGTGGGTAGTCGTTGACAACAGCTATCGCATCACCGGATTCAATCGCGAGGAAACGAAGGCGCAAATCACGGCGCTGACGAGCGAGAACGCCAAACTCAAGCAAAGCGTCGAGACGACCAAATCGCTGCTCAACGAGAGAGAGAGCCAGCTCAAACTCGAAAGCGCGATCCAGACCGAGCTGAGCAAAAACCTCACGCAGCTGCAAGAGGAAAGCGCCGGGCTGAAGGAAGACCTCGGGTTTTTGCGCAACGTGATGTCGGCGGGCAGCGTGCCAGAAGGCTTGGCGATTCAAAATTTTAAAGTTGAGCCGGACGCGTTACCCAACGAGTTTCGCTACCGCATGCTGTTGACGCAAGGCGGCCAGCGGCGTCAGGATTTCCGCGGTAAGGTACAAGCGATTGCGCGTGTTCAGCCGAGTGGAGGCGGCGCGCAGCTGGTGTTGAGTTTTCCCGAGGACGCGCAGTTGCGCGCGCCAGGTGGCGAGGTCGAATTCCGCATTTACCAAAAAATCGACGGCAGGTTTAGAATTCCAGCAGGATCCCAGCTCAAAAGCGTTCAAGTCAGAGTCTTGAGCGTGCCCGGCTATGAGGTTCGTAGCCAGCGCAGCCTAAATTTGTAAGTTGTTGTGTGGAGAGACACATGTTCAATTCCAAATCGAACAAACCGAACGCGATCGACAGCCTGATCGGCGGCGGCTCGGTGATTACCGGCGACATCCAGTTTACGGGCGGCTTGCGGATCGACGGCACGGTCAAGGGCAATATCAAAGCCGTCGGAGACAAGCCCGGCACGCTGGTGTTGTCCGAACTGGCCAAAGTCGAAGGCGAAATCGAGGTGGCTCATGTCGTAGTGAACGGCTCCGTTGCCGGTCCGATCCGCGCGTGCGAATACCTTGAACTGATGCCCAAAGCGCGGGTCACAGGGGATGTCACCTACAAGACGATCGAAATTCATGTCGGCGCGATTGTGATGGGACGTATGGTGCATGATTCGGACGTGCGAACCAGCGACAAAGTAATCGAATTCAAGCCCGCGCAAGGCGGCTGATGCTTTTGTTCTCTTGATAAGGGTACCTCTAAAAATTCAATCAAGCCGATGATGGCAAGGCGCAAAGTCGCAAAAAAGCGCAGTGTACACGTAGTACATGAGCATTTTGAGCGGCTTTGCAACGCCGCCAGCGCGGCTTCAGTGAATTTTTAGAGGTGCCCATAAGTGAACGATTGCCCCTAGCTACAAATAGTAAGGAGAGTTGCAATGAATGACATGTCAATGATGCCCGCCCCGTTGGTATTTACCGACAACGCTGCGGACAAGGTGAAAGCGCTGATTATTGAGGAGGGCAATAACGACCTCAAGCTGCGCGTTTTTGTGACGGGTGGCGGGTGCTCTGGACTGCAATACGGCTTCACGTTCGATGAAATTTCAAATGAAGACGATACGGTGATGGAGAAAAACGGCGTCAAGCTGCTGATCGATCCGATGAGCTACCAATACCTGATTGGCGCTGAAATCGATTACTCCGAGGGACTCGAGGGCGCGCAATTTGTCATCAAGAACCCGAGTGCGAGCAGCACCTGCGGCTGCGGATCGTCGTTTTCGGTCTAGCATTGCGGAGTTACACCAACAGAGCCTGCGGGCTCCGTTTTTGGTTGCCGGTGACCCGTCGCAGGGTGACGCAGTTTCGGGAACCAAACCCGCACTTGGTCACAATTCGGTCGTCGGCGCGCAATCGCGCAGCCTAGATTTCATGTTCCGGAAATGCGTCCTCAATAAGCGCGCGTTCCATTCTTCGCACGATCAATTCAACAGGGAAGGGTTACTCATGCAGCCGTTTGTGTACGCATCACGCACAATGATTTCTCCGCTGGTTCGCAAGGCGCTGGTCACAGCCGTCTTGGCGGCACTGACCTCAACCGCGCTGGCGCAAGCTCCCGCGCCGAACGCCGCCACCCCGCCCGCAGCGGCGAACGCCGCAGGCGCTGGCCCCAGCGGGGTGCCCACGCCCGGTGCGCCGCGCCCCTTCAAAGAGATCATCAAGGACGCGAAGATGACGGCGGGTTTTTTCACCACCTACCAAAAAGATGAAAAAGTCTGGCTGGCAATCCGGCCTGAGCAATTCGACAAGCCGTTTTTCTTCACCTACAACATCCCGCAAAGCGTCGGTGAACGTGGCCTGTATGGCTCGCAAATGGGTGGTGCGGAGCTGGCGGTGTTCCGCAAGATCGGACCCCAGATTCAGTTGATTGCCAAGAATGCCGAGTTCTACGCGACGCCCGGTACACCGCAAGCGCAGTTCGTCTCCGAGAGTTTTTCCGATTCGCTGCTCTCGAGTGCGGCTGCAGTGTCGGCACCGGACCCCGATTCCAAGGCGGTATTGATCGACGCCAGCTCGCTGCTGTTTGTCGACATCCCGGGCTACCTGACCCGCCTCGAATTCGCTTATCGCATGCCGTTTGCGCTCGATACGCGTAACAGCAGTTTTTCGCAAGTGACCAACAATGACTTGATCACGGCGATGAAAGTGCAAGCGCATTTCAGCGTGCCGAAACTCTCGGCGCCACCCCTGACGCCCTCGCCCACGCCGATGCCCACGCCACCGCAAGCCACGCCTGACCCGCGCAGCCTGTTTGTGAGCTTTATGTTTTCGTTCGCCAAGTTGCCCGATGAGCCGATGGCACCGCGCATCGCCGACGAGCGTGTTGGTCACTTTGTCAGCACGCGGGTCAACTACGATCAAGACCTTTCGCCGAAAACCAAACAGCATTATGTGAATCGCTGGCGGCTGGAGAAAAAAGACGCCGCCGCCGCCATGTCTGAGCCTAAGCAACCGATCGTGTTTTGGCTCGACAAGAACATTCCCGCCAAGTACCGCGAGTCGGTTGATGTCGGCGTTCTTGAGTGGAACAAGGCGTTTGAAAAGATTGGATTCAAAAACGCCATCGTGACCAAGCAGCAAACCGAGAAAGACGACTTCGACACGATGGACGCGCGCCACGCATCGATTCGCTGGTTCACCGGCGCGGACGTGGGCTTTGCCATCGGCCTGTCGCACAAAGATCCTCGTACCGGCGAAATTCTGGATGCTGATATTGGCATGTCGGACGTGTTTGCCCGTGGCGCACGACGCTTGGTGGTCGAAGACATCGGCAAGCCATTGGTGTTTGACGCCGCGCTCGCTGGCGCGATGTCGCCGTCGCTGAAGCAACAGTCGCTATTCATGCAATGCAACTACATGGCCGAAAAAGCCGAGGATATGCATTTCGCGATGGATGTGCTTGAAGCGCGTGGGCTTGAAATGGATTCGCCTGAGGCTGAGCAACTGGCACAAGCGTATGTGCTTGACGTCATCATGCATGAGGTCGGCCATACGTTGGGCTTCCGGCATAACTTCCGCTCCTCAACCATTTACACGGCCACGCAAATCCAAGATCCAAACTTCACCAAGGTGAACGGCATCTCCGGTTCAGTGATGGATTACAACCCGTTCAACCTGGCGTTAAAAGGCGATAAGCAGGGCGAATACGTGATGTCGACCCTCGGCCCGTACGATTATCTTGCCGTCGAGTATGCGTACCGACCGCTCGATCCGAAAACTGAATCCTCGCAGTTGGCCGCAATTGCCGCCACCGCAACGACCAACCCATTGCTCGCCTACGCGACCGATGAAGATGTGCAAGCCGGGATGGATCCGGAGGTCAATCAGCGCGACCTGGGCTCGGACCCGATTGAGTACTACAAAAAGCGCATCAAGCTGACACGCGAATTGTGGGATCGGGTGCAGACCTTGCAACTCAAACCCGGCGAGAGTTATGAACGCCTCACCCGTTCATTCGCCTCGGGCTTTCGTTCGCTGTCGCAGGTCACGCCTTCTCTGGCTAAGTATGTGGGTGGCGTGAAACATCTGCGCGACCGCGCGGGCACTAACAACGCGTTGTACACGCCAACGCCGGTGGCAAAGCAACGCGAGGCGCTGCAACTGGTGACCGATGGCATCTTCAAGGTTGATAGTTTCAAATTCAAACCGGAATTTGTCTCGCGCCTGTCCATCGATCACTTTGATCGCGCAGCGTTTGGTCGCAGTAATCGCGACGTGTCCATCGCCAACTCCGCGTTGAACCTGCAGCGCGGCGTGCTGGATATTCTGTATGCCGACGCGGTGGCCCAGCGCTTGCTCGATAGCCAGGACAAGGTGTCGAATCCGGCGCAGGCGATGAAACTCTCGGAGGTCTACGACACGCTGCAAGCGGCGATTTGGTCGGAGCTTCGCAGCGGCGGTGACATCAACACCATGCGTCGCAATCTGCAGCGTGAGCACATCAAACGTATCGGTAACGCCTTGACCAAGCCAGCGGCCAATACACCCGCTGACGCACGCAGCCTGATGCGCGAGGGCGCGCTACAGCTGCAGGCGCAGATCCGTACGGCAATGGCCAAACCGATGAGCAAAGAGGCCAAAGCGCACCTAGGCGAGAGCCTGAATACGCTGAGCGAATCACTGAAGGCGTCGTTGCAGCGCGCCGGAGCGTAACGGAACCATAGAGGAATAGGGCAAACTGGTCTGCCCTATTCCTTTATAATTCTCCGTCTTCGATTCATTTACCTTCAGGAGTACACCATGGCAGGCGAACGCAAGCGTACCCGCCGCAACACGCTGGAGCGTCGTTGCTTGGGCAAATCTTTCAAGCGCCTTTTCGTCGGCGCGAACAAGTCGACCTTCAAGCTTCTCGAAGCCATCAAGAAGAACTAGATCTGTTGCCAAATCAAAAAAGCCGCTCGTTGAGTGGCTTTTTTCATTTCTAAAACTCGTTTATTGGCGCGGCTTTTCAGCCAAAATCGCCTCGAAAAGCGCGCAGATGCTGGAGTTTAGCTTTCGTGACCTCGCCCGAGCTAAATCTGCTGCGCCGCAGCATAAAAAGTGATTGACACCTCCTACCCCGTGGCAATACGCTCATTTCAAACGAGTGTTTGAATTCGCCTCATGTCGGTGTAACCCACTGAGCTAATTGACTAATGGGCACCTCTAAAAATTCACTGAAGCCGCGCTGGCGGCGTTGCAAAGCCGCTCAAAATGCTCATGTACTACATGTACACTGCGCTTTTTCGCGACTTTGCGCCTTGCCATCATCGGCTTGATTGAATTTTTAGAGGTACCCTAATGAGTAATCACGCGACGAAGCGAATAACCCCAGAAGCGGTGGACTATGGTCTTCCAGCCGGCGTCACGCCGATTAGCCCCGTCAAACTGGCCGACAAGC
Organism: Usitatibacteraceae bacterium; assembly: GCA_038901675.1. Classification (GTDB taxonomy): domain Bacteria; phylum Pseudomonadota; class Gammaproteobacteria; order Burkholderiales; family Usitatibacteraceae; genus UKL13-2. The sequence continues at coordinate 13,612 of JBCKPM010000002.1, forward strand.
CGACAGAGCTTGGCGACACCAAAAGTCGTATTCTCGATGCGGCCGAAGAGCTTTTTATGGAGCATGGTTTCGAGGCGACCAGCTTGCGCTTGATTACCACGGCGGCGGGGGTCAATCTCGCGGCGGCAAATTATCACTTCGGCTCCAAGGAAGAATTGTTCCAAGCGGTGCTCACGCGCAGGCTCGATCCGATGAATCGCGACCGCATGGCGCTGCTGGCGGCCTATGAGGCGTCGTCCGGCGGTCGCACGTTGACGTGTGAAAAAATCATTTCTGCAATGTTTATCCCGGCCTTGAAGCTGGCGCGCGATCACGAGCAAGGAGGCAAGAATTTCTTGCGTCTACTTGGTCGCGCTTATGCCGATCCGGCACCGTTTATTCGCGAATTTCTATCCACGCAGTACGCTGAAATGATCGGCCGCTTTCGCGCCGCCTTCGGTCTGGCATTGCCGCAATTGCCGCGCGAGGAAGTCTCATGGCGGCTGCATTTTGCGATGGGCGCGCTCTCTTATACGCTGGCCGGCACCGAAGGATTGAAGCTGATTGCTCAGTTTCATCCGGAAAATACCGATAACGATGAATTGCTGCTCAAGCGGCTGGCACCATTTCTGGCCGCCGGATTACGCGCACCGGTCGCCAATGGACAAGACCAACACCAATGGTTCGCCGATCACGACGACGCGCACGCAATTGCCACCCAGTAGTTGCGTTTTATCGTCGTTGCGTTACACCGTAGTTGCGTAACATCGAAAGGAATTGCCATGTTGACCTTGTTCATCACCGTTTTTGTCGTTTTTGTCACCCTGTGGCTGCTCGCCTATCACTGCGCATCGGCGCTGATGTGGTCGGTGGTGGTGGGGACGATGTTGGTCATCGGAACGGTGAGCGGGGTGATCACCGGTGCGCTGACAGGCGTGCTCTGGCTCGCATTCCTCGGTATTGTCGTCGTCGCCAACATCAAGACGCTGCGCGTCGCATGGTTGTCAGCGCCCATTTTTGTAATTTACAAAAAACTGCTGCCGCAAATGTCCTCCACCGAACAAGAGGCACTCGAAGCGGGCACCGTATGGTGGGATGGTGATCTGTTCTCCGGCAAGCCCGACTGGAACAAATGGCTCGCCGTGCCACGCGCGACGCTGTCGGCAGAGGAACAGGCGTTTCTCGATGGACCGACCAACGAGCTTTGCAGCATGCTCAACGATTGGGAAGTTACTCACGAGTTGCACGACCTGCCGCCGCCTGTCTGGCAGTTCATCAAGGACAACGGTTTCTTGGGCATGATCATTCCCAAGGAATACGGCGGCATGGGGTTTTCTGCGTACGGCCACAGCCAGGTCGTAATGAAGATTTCGACGCGCTCGTCGACCGCGGCGGTGTCAGTGATGGTACCCAATTCGTTGGGCCCGGGCGAACTGCTGATGCACTACGGCACCAAGGCGCAAAAGAGCCATTACCTGCCGCGCTTGGCTAAAGGATTGGACATCCCCTGCTTCGCCTTGACGGCACCTGAAGCAGGATCCGACGCGGCGTCGATGCAGGACGTGGGCATCGTGTGCAAGCAGATGTGGGAAGGTCGCGAGACCGTTGGCTTGCGTGTGACGTGGGAGAAGCGCTACATCACGCTCGGCCCGATTGCGACCCTGCTTGGTCTGGCTTTCAAAGCTTATGACCCCGACAAACTGCTCGGAGGTGAGGCTGACCTCGGCATCACCTGTGCGTTGATCCCGACCAACCATCCGGGCGTCAATATCGGTCGCCGACACATGATCTTGAATGCAGCGTTCATGAACGGGCCCAACGCCGGCAAGGACGTGTTCATTCCGATGGACTGGATTATTGGTGGCGAGCCGATGCTCGGCCAAGGCTGGCGCATGTTGATGGAATGTTTAGCGGCAGGGCGATCGATTTCGTTGCCAGCGCAATCGATTGCTGCGGGCAAAGTCACTTCATTTGCCTCGGGAGCCTACGCGCGCGTTCGCCAACAATTCAACACGCCGATCGGCAAGTTCGAAGGCATTGAGGAGCCGCTGGCACGCATCGGTGCCATGACCTATCTGATGGACGCGACGCGCACCATCACGGCTGGTGCGCTTGATCTGGGTGAAAACCCATCGGTGCTATCGGCGATTTCAAAGTACCACGCTACCGAGCGCATGCGTCAGGTGATTAACGACGCGATGGATATTCACGGCGGCAAAGGCATTTGCCTCGGCCCCAACAACTACCTCGGTCGCGCCTATCAGCAAGTGCCGATTGCGATTACGGTTGAGGGTGCCAACATACTGACGCGCTCGCTGATTATTTTCGGGCAAGGCGCGATTCGTTGTCACCCGTGGGTTCTCAAGGAAATGAAAGCCGCCCGCGCCGATTCCATCGATGATTTCGATGAGGCGTTCTGGGGACATATCAATTTCACCATTTCCAACACCGCGCGCGCGCTGTGGTTGGGCCTCACCGGCGGCGTGGGCTTGCCTGCACCCGCGTGTCCCGACACCAAGCGTTTTTATCAGCAGATGACGCGCTTTTCATCAGCGTTCGCCTTGCTTGCTGACGTTTCGATGTTCATCATCGGCGGATCGCTAAAGCGCAAGGAAAAACTCTCCGCGCGCCTAGGTGATGTGCTGTCATACCTGTACTTGGCGTCGTGCACGCTCAAGTTCTACGACGAACGAGGTCAGCAAAAGGACGAACTGCCATTGCTTAAGTGGGCGCTCTACGATTGCTCGTTCAAGATTCAGGTGGCGATGGACGGCATCATCCAAAACTTCCCCAATCGACCGATCGCGTGGATTCTGCGTCGGCTGGTATTTCCGAAGGGCATGACCCTCATCCAGCCGTCCGATGATCTCGGTCACCAAGTGGCGCGGATTCTGATTACGCCATCCGCCGCGCGTGATCGTCTGGTGGCCGGCATGTATTTGCCGAATGACGAAAATGACATCATGGGTCAACTGAACGCGGCGATGAATGCGATGGTTGCTGCCGAGCCGATCGAGGCCAAGGTGCGCCTCGCGCAAAAGGCCGGTCGCATCAGCGCCAAAGCCCCGGACGAGATTTACGAAGAAGCGAAATCACTCTCGGTGATCACTGAAACCGAATTGGCGCTGTGGAAGCGTGCCCGAGTGTTGACCAAAGCCGTGATTCGCGTCGATGACTTCGACAAGAACTTCGGGCTGGCCGTGGTGCAGCCGACGAAAATCGCTGAACGCTTTGCCGAAGCCGCCGAGTAGGACGCGATGATGAAAAAAGTGTATGTGGTTGATGGCGCACGCACGCCGTTTCTGAAAGCCAAAGGCAAGCCGGGCCCATTCAGTGGTGGCGATCTGGCGGTCGGTTGCGCACGTGCGTTGCTGGCGCGTCAAAAATTTGATCCCACCGCATTGGATGAGGTGATTGTCGGCGCGGCCATGCCGAGTGCTGATGAAGCCAATATCGGACGCGTGGTCGCGTTGCGTGTCGGCTGCGGTGACAAAGTGCCGGCGTGGACCGTGATGCGCAATTGCGCGTCAGGCATGCAAGCGCTCGATTCGGCCTACGTCAATATTCTTGTGGGCAAATCGCATTTGGTACTCGCCGGCGGTACCGACGCGATGAGTCATGCACCGTTGCTGTTTGGCCCGGCGATGGTGAATTGGCTGGCCGATTGGTATGCCGCCAAATCCTTCGGTCAGTGCAGCCGCGTGGCAGTCCAGTTTCGGCTGCGGTATCTCGCGCCGGTGATAGCCATTCTCAAAGGGCTGACTGATCCGATTGTCAAACTGACCATGGGGCAGACAGCGGAAATTGTTGCCAAGCGTTTTGGCATCACGCGCCAGATGATGGATGCCTTCGCTGCCGAATCGCATCAACGCGTGCTCGCCGGCAAAGCGGCGGGGCATTTTTCAGAAATTGAGCCGCTCATTGATGCCAAGGGCAACGTCTACAGTGAGGACGACGGCGTGCGCACCGACTCGACCCCGGAGCGATTGGCCAAACTGCGTCCGGTGTTCGACAGAACCTACGGCAACGTCACGGCGGGCAATTCCTCGCAGGTGACCGACGGCGCGGCGATGTTGATTTTGGCGTCCGCCGAAGCCGTCGCCAAGTACGATTTGCAACCGCTCGGCGCGATTGTCGATTCGCAGTGGAGCGGCCTCGATCCGGCGGAAATGGGATTGGGTCCGGTGCATGCGATTACGCCGATGCTTCGGCGCAACCATTTGGGTCTGGCCGATCTCGACTGCCTGGAAATCAATGAAGCCTTCGCCGCACAGGCATTGGGTTGTCTGGCGGCGTGGGAGTCGGATGCGTACTGTCAGGAAAAATTAGGGCTCACTGGCGCGTTTGGGTCGATGGATCGCGCCAAATTCAACGTCGATGGCGGTGCCATTGCGGTTGGCCACCCCATTGGCGCCTCAGGCGCGCGCGTGGTGTTGCATGCGTTGAAAACGTTGGAGCGCACCGACGGCAAGCGCGCGGCGGCAAGTCTTTGCATCGGTGGTGGGCAGGGCGGCGCGATGTTGCTCGAACGCGCCTAATACACAACAATACCAACGCCTAATATGCAAACTTAAAACTCGCCTATTGGCGAGCGTTTTCGGCCATAAATGCCCGAAAACCCGCGTCAAACATGGAGTTTGTCCGTTTTTCATCAAAAATAAATTGCACTTTCGGAGCACCGCATGCAGACATGGAAACACTGGCACCTGGATCGGGAACACAACGGGCTGGGTTTTTTGACCTTCGATCGCGCCAAGCCGGACGGCACACCAGATTTGACCAACACGTTTTCGTCTGAGGTGCTACACGAGTTGGGCGATGTCTGCACTCACCTGCGCGCGCACCCGGTGAAGGGGCTGGCGATACAGTCGGCGAAAGAAAACGGTTTCGCAGCGGGCGCGGATATCGATGAATTCACCAACTTCAAGACCGTCGAAGAAGCGAGTGTAATGACGACGCTCGGGCTGGAAGTATTCGATCAGGTAGCAGCGTTGCCGTTTCCCACTGTCGCGATGATTCACGGTTTTTGCATGGGCGGCGGCACCGAGCTTGCGTTGGCGTGCCGTTACCGTGTCGCCGATGACGGCGCGAAAACCAAAATGGCGCTGCCCGAAGTGATGATCGGCATCGTTCCCGGCTGGGGCGGCGCGCAGCGCATGCCGCGGCTGATTGGTGCCGGTCAAGCGTTGGGCTTGATGCTGACCGGTCGCGCGGTCAATGGCAAAACTGCCCAGCGCATGGGCTTGGTCGATGTTGTCACACCGCGCCGACACTTCGCCAATGCGGCAACCACGTTGCTGCAGACACAGCCACCGCCGCATCAACCGGCGCTGAAGGATGCCATCACCAATTGGCCGATTATTCGCGGACTGGTCGCCAACGCATCACGCAAACAGGTGGCCAAAAAAGCGCGGCGCGACCACTACCCGGCGCCGTACGCGATTATCGATTTGTGGGAAAAATACGGGGGCGACCCGCGCAACGTTCCCGCCGATGCCGATGGTTCGATGCAAAAACTGTTTGTGCATCCGACCGCGCGCAATCTCATTCGCATTTTCAAATTGCAGGATCGGCTAAAGGCGTTGGGCACCGGCAGCGCAGGTGTCAAACACGTTCACGTCGTCGGTGCCGGTGTGATGGGCGGCGACATTGCCGCCTGGTGCGCGTTCAAAGGATTCACCGTCACGTTGCAGGATCTCGATCACGCGCGCATTGCACCTGCCATCAAGCGAGCGGCTGAGTTGTACAAGAAAAAACTCAAGGAGCCGCATTTGGTGCAAGCGGCGATGGATCGATTGATTCCCGACGTCAAGGGTGACGGTGTCGCGCACTGCGATCTGGTGATCGAAGCGATTGTCGAAAATGCGGACATCAAAAAGCGCCTTTATGCGTCGCTTGAGCCGCGCATGAAACCGGCTGCCATTCTCGCCACCAATACTTCGTCCATTCCGTTGCAGGAGCTGTCCGCCAGTCTGCGGCGACCGGAGCGACTGGTTGGCATTCATTTTTTCAATCCGGTGGCAATGATGATGCTAGTTGAGATTGTCAAAGGCCCGCAGACCTCGGCCGAAGTGATGAGGCAGTCGCAGGCGTTTGTGAAAAAAATCGACAAACTGCCACTGCCAGTGAAATCCGCGCCCGGCTTTTTGGTCAATCGCATCCTCACCCCCTACATGACCGAAGCGCAGGTGATGCTGGAAGAGGGGATCCCAGCGGAGACGATTGACGCGGCGGCCAAAGAGTTCGGCATGCCTATGGGCCCGATTGAACTCGCCGACACGGTAGGACTCGATGTCGGACTGGCGGTCGGCACTGAATTGCATAAGCCCGGCAATCCGCAGCCACAAAAAATTCAGGATCTCGTTGCGGCCAAGAAACTCGGCAAGAAAACCGGCGAAGGTTTTTACAAATGGGTTGCTGGAAAACCCGTAAAAGCAAACGGCAGTGGCTCGATTGACCTTGCGCCGCTGTGGATGCGCATGACCTTACCCGCCGTCAATGAGGCGGTAGCGTGTGTGCGTGAAGGCATCGTTGCCGACGCCGATCTGTGCGACGCCGGGATGATTTTTGGTACCGGTTTTGCGCCGCATCGCGGCGGACCGATCAATTACTTGCGTAGTGCGGGCAAAACGGCACTGCTGGCCGAAATGAAAGTGCTTGAGGGTAGGCACGGTGTGCGCTTTGCCCCTGACGCGGGTTGGGCTTCGATATAGCGTGACAACAACACACGCCGAACATGAGTGATCGCAATCGCGTCCTGTCGCTTTGGCAGCGGCTGTCCACCAAGCCGTTTGGCAAATACATCTTCTCGCGCATCGTCTGCTGGAAGGCACCGTACTTCTCCACTATCCGGCCGCGCTTTGAAGAATTGCGCCCGGGCTTTTCGCGCGTGTCGATGAATAAATGCCGCGCGGTGCATAACCACATTCAGACCATTCACGCAATCGCGCTTTGTAATCTGGCCGAGATCGGTGCGGGAACCATGATGGAAGCGAGTCTGTCGAGCAACATGCGCTGGTTGCCAAAGGGGATGAACGTACGCTATCTGAAAAAAGCCGAGACCGACGTCGAAGTGGTTTGCACCACTGCGGATATCGGCGATGGTGCCGCCCGCGAAGTCATCGTCAGTGCCGATGTGCGCGATCGACATGGCGACGTGGTTTGTCATGCCGACGTCATCATGTGGGTGAGCCCACGCAAGCGTGATGGTTTCGCGTGAACGCGATGCATTCATCCGCGCGTGTGCCCCCGCAATCGCTGCTGCAAAATCGCCGCGGCACGCGTTATCTCCTGTTCGAGGATGACGCGACCATTGCCGACGTATTTGCGCTGCGCTGTCGCACCTCGCCCAACACAACCGCTTATCGCGAATTTGACACTGCCAGCCAAGCGTGGCGTGGCGTGAGTTGGCGCGACCTGGGCGACCTGGTCGCGCGTGCCAGACATGGTTTGCGACACGATGGGTTCGCGCCGGGCGAGCGCATCGCCATCATGCTGAAAAACGGCGTCAACTGGGTGCTGTTCGATCAGGCCGCATTCGCGCACGGCATGGTCACGGTGCCGTTGTTTGTCGATGATCGTCCGGAGAACGTCGCCTATATCCTCAACGACGCGGACGTGAAGGTGATGGTCATTGACGGCGAAGAACACTGGAAGCGCCTCAAGACCGTGCGCGATCAGCTCACGTCGTTGCGGCGCATTGTCAGTGTGCAGCCGGTCGTTGATGACAGCGAGCCACGCCTAGTGTCGCTCGCCGACTGGTTGCCCGCGCAGGCTGGCCACCATGATCGGCCGCCCGGCAGCGGCGGCGACCTTGCGACCATCGTCTATACCAGTGGCACCACGGGTAAGCCGAAGGGGGTCATGCTGTCGCATCGCAATATGCTCGCCAACGTGCAATCGGGATTGGCCGTCTACGACATTTACCCTGACGACGTTTTCCTGTCGTTTCTGCCGCTGTCGCATATGTTTGAACGCACCTGCGACTACTATCTCAATGTTGTTTCAGGCGCTTCAATCGTATTCGCGCGGTCGGTCGCAAAATTGGCGGAGGACTTTCGCATTGTGCGGCCAACCATCATGTTTTCAGTGCCGCGTATCTATGAGCGGTTCTATATTGCCATTTACGAACAGTTACAGAAGGCGTCGCCGATTCGCCGTTGGCTGTTCGAGTTCGCGGTGGACACCGGCTGGAAGAGGTTTGAATACGCGCACGGTCGAGGCCGCTGGAAGCCGCAATTCTTGTTGTGGCCACTGTTGCAAAAGCTGGTGGCGGACAAACTGCAAGCGCGACTCGGCGGCAAATTGAAATTCGCGATATCCGGCGGCGCTGCATTGTCGCCAGCGGTCGCCAAGGTTTTTATCGGACTCGGATTGCCGATTTGCCAGGGCTACGGGTTGACCGAAGCGTCGCCCTTGTTGACGGTAAATCTGCTGGAGAAGAACAACCCGCACAGCATCGGGCTCGCCGTGCCAGGCGTTGAATTGAGGGTGGGCGAAAACGGCGAACTGTTGGCGCGCGGCCCAAACATCATGCTCGGTTACTGGAACAATCCGGACGCGACGCGCGCAGTGTTGTCGGACGATGGCTGGCTGCGTACGGGCGATCAAGTACACATCGACGATGATGGCTATGTCACCATCACCGGTCGCATCAAGGACATTATCGTGCTCGGCAATGGCGAAAAGATCCCGCCGGGGGACATGGAGCTGGCAATTCAACTCGATCCCGTCTTCGAGCAAGTATTGCTCATCGGCGAAGCGCGCCCCTACCTATCGGTGCTCGCGGTGTTGAACGATGAACTGTGGACCAAGCTCGCTGCTGAGGCAAACATCAACCCGGCGCTGGCGGCCGATGGCAAGGCCGAAAAATTGCTGCTCGCGCGCATCGCGCAGCGCATCAAGCAATTTCCCGGCTATGCGCAAGTACGCAAAGTTGCGGTGGTCAACCAGAAGTGGACCATCGACAACGGACTCGTAACGCCGACGCTAAAACTCAAACGCAACCTAATCGTGAAAAAATACGCAAGCGAAATTGAAGCGCTGTACAAAGGACATACTGTCGCGTAATTGTCTTGTCGACAAAACTTATGACCACCTCCACCATCACGACACTGCCGCCCGATCGGCAACCCACGATCCGCATCATTCCGATGCCCGCGGATACCAACGCCAACGGCACTATTTTTGGTGGATGGGTGATGGCGCAGGTTGACCTCGCCGGCAGCGTGCCTGCCGCCGAGCGCGCGATGGGTAAAGTGGTTACCGTGGCGGTCAATTCATTTGCATTTAACGAGCCGGTGTTTGTCGGTGATCTGGTGAGTTTTTACGCCACACTCGTGAAGACCGGCCGCACCTCGATTACGGTCGACGTTGATGTCTACGCACAGCGCCATCGGTTCGGGTGCGAGGTGGTGAAAGTCACCGAGGCGCAGTTGACCTATGTGGCGATTGACGACAACGGCAAGCCACGGGCGTTGCCAGCATAATTTTTTCCACAGATGAACACAGATGGGCACAGATAAAGATAACAAACACTAGACTAGGCGCGCATTTCCAAGCATAAATGGCTGGAAACGCCAGTATTTGCTTGACTTTAAAATCGTTTAATTTCATCTGCGTTTATCTGTGTCCATCTGTGGACCAAGCCATTGATGTTTTATTTGCTCGCAGGAGTCTGAATTGAGTAACTTCCATATCCGCAAAGTTGCTGTCCTCGGGGCCGGCGTAATGGGCGCACAAATCGCAGCGCATCTGACCAACGCCAACGTGCAAACCGTTTTGTTTGATCTTCCCGCCAAGGAGGGCGCGAAAAACGGCGTCGTTACAAAAGCTATCGACGCGATGTTGAAGCTCTCGCCTGATCCGTTCGCGGTGAAGTCCAAGGCGGGCCAGATCGTGGCGGCGAATTACGACGAGCACCTTGAACTGTTGCGCGACTGCGACCTGATCATCGAAGCGATTTCCGAACGCATGGACTGGAAGAAATCGTTGTACGAAAAAGTCGCGCCGTTCATTTCCGAACGCGCCATCTTTGCGTCGAACACCTCGGGCCTCTCGATGACCGAATTGAGCAAGGTGTTTCCGGAAGCACTGCGGCATCGTTTTTGCGGCATTCACTTTTTCAACCCGCCGCGCTACATGAAATTGGTCGAACTGATTCCCACCGCGGCGACTGAGCCCTCCATCCTCGATCAACTCGAAACCTTTCTCACCACGACGCTCGGCAAGGGTGTGGTGCGCGCCAAGGACACGCCAAATTTTGTCGCCAACCGTATTGGTGTGTTTTCCATTGCCGCGACCATGCATCACACGGCGCAATTCAATTTGCCGTTCGATGTGGTCGATGCGCTGACCGGGCTCGCCATCGGGCGCGCCAAGTCGGCGACCTATCGCACCTCGGACGTGGTGGGGCTTGACACCATGTCGCTCACTATCAAGACCCTCCATGACACGTTGCCGACCGACCCGTGGCACCAGTACTACCAGAGTCCGGCGTGGCTCACGGCGTTGATCGCCAAAGGAGCCTTGGGACAAAAAACCAAGGCGGGCATTTACACCAAAAAGGGCCGCGATATTCTGGTGCTTGATTTGGCCGCGCAAGATTACCGAGCGTCGACGGGCAAGATCGACGACGACGTGGCGGCGATGCTGAAAATCAAAAATCCCGCCGAGAAAATCGCCGCGCTGCGCGCATCGAACCATCCTCAAGCGCAGTTTCTCTGGTCCATTTTCCGCGACTTGTGGCACTACTGTGCCGTGCAGTTGGCAGACATCGCCCATTCGGCGCGCGATATCGATTTCGCGATGCGCTGGGGCTTTGGTTACAAGATGGGTCCATTTGAAACGTGGCAAGCGGCGGGCTGGCAGCAAATTGCAACATGGATTGCCGAAGATATTGTCGCCGGGAAAGCGATGGCGAACGTGACGCTGCCGGCGTGGGTGACCGAAGCGAATCGCGTCGGCGTGCATTCGGAAGTCGGCTCGTATTCGGCCGCCAGCGGCAAGGTGGTGACCCGCTCGTCGCTGCCGGTTTATCGGCGACAACTTTTTCCGGAGTTGTTGCTGGGTGAAAAATCGGACCAGGGCACGACCATCCTCGATACCGAAGGCGTACGCATGTGGACCACCAACGGGTTCGACGACATCGCCATTGTCTCGTTCAAATCGAAGATGCATTCGCTCGGCGAAGAAGTGCTCGACGGTGTGTTGCAGGCACTCGATCGGGCCGAAGCCAACTTCAAGGCAGTCGTGATCTGGCACCAAGCACCCTATGCGGTCGGCGCCAATCTGGTCAAAGCGCTTGAGTCACTGCAAGCGCAACAGTACGACGCATTTGAGTCGATGGTGGCCAAGTTTCAGGCGACTTCGATGCGCATCAAACATTCGATGATCCCCGTAGTGTCCGCCGTTGACGGCATGGCACTCGGTGGCGGCTGCGAATTCGTGATGCACTCGAACAAGGTAGTCGCATCGATTGAAAGCTACATCGGGCTGGTCGAAGCGGGCGTCGGCTTATTGCCCGCCGGTGCCGGGTGCAAGGAACTGGCATTGCGCGCGGCGTTGAATGCTGGCGGTGGCGATGTCATGCCCGCGCTACAAAAAGCGTTCACGCGTATCGCCATGGGTGGAGTCTCCAGGAGTGCCGAGCACGCCCGCGAGATGGGCTACTTGCGCGAGTCAGATCGGATTGTGTTCAACAAGGACGAGTTGCTCTATGTGGCGTTGACCGAAGCGCGTGCGATGGCCGAAGCCGGCTGGCGACCAGCGTTGCCTGCGGCGCTGTTTCCGGTCGCCGGTGACACCGGCGTCGCAACGCTGAAGATGATGCTCATCAACATGAAGGAAGGCGGTTTCATATCCGAGCATGACTACGAAGTGTCGTCGCGCATCGCTGAAGTGATTTGCGGCGGCATGATCGAGCCGGGTTCGCTGGTTGATGAAAAGTGGATGCTCGACCTAGAGCGCAAACATTTTCTGGCGTTGGCGAAAATGCCAAAGACGCAGGAACGGATCGCGTACATGTTGAAGCATGGCAAGCCGCTGAGAAATTGATGGCAATGTCGAACTATTCTGCATCCATCCTTTCGCGCTTGAGCCGTATGCCAGTGCTGGCCGCACTGTCGGCGCAGTGTTTACGCGCGACGACTTTCAATTCATCACGGTCAGTTTGTTCGGGCGACGACCGAGCGGGCTACCCCGGCTCGGTGCTCGCACAGAGGCGATGATCGCCTCATGCCACAACTGAACTATCCAACCAACGGACACCTCCGTCTAAGAATTCACTCATAGAAAACGACCACCGCTTGCGACAGAAGCCCACAGGAGCATCATCATGACCAAACAAATCCAGGACGCCTATATCGTCGCCGCCGTACGTACGCCAGTCGGCAAAGCCCCGCGCGGCATGTTCAAGAACGTGCGTCCCGACGACATGTTGGCGCACGTGCTGAAGGCGGCCATCGCGAAAGTGCCGGGGCTCGATGCCCACGACATCGGCGACGTGATTGTGGGTTGTGCGATGCCCGAGGGCGAGCAGGGCATGAACGTCGCGCGCATCGGCGTGCTGTTGGCGGGGTTGCCCGATAGCGTGCCCGCAGTGACCATCAATCGCTTTTGCGCCTCAGGCGTGCAGGCCGTGAGCATGGCCGCGGATCGCATTCGTTGCGGGGACGATGACATCGTGATCGCTGCGGGCACCGAGAGCATGTCGATGGTGCCGATGATGGGCAACAAGATCGCGTTGAACAGCAATGTGTTTGCCAATAACGAACACGTCGGCATCGCCTATGGCATGGGTATCACGGCAGAAAACGTCGCCCAACAATGGAAAGTCACACGCGAAGAGCAGGATCAATTCGCGGTCGGCTCGCATCAGAAAGCGTTGAGCGCGATCGCGGCGGGATTTTTCCGCGAGGAAATCGTGCCGTATGAAATCGATACCGCCGTGCCAGACTTGGCGTCGGGTGACATCAAACACCGGAAAAAACTTGCTGAAAATGACGAAGGCCCACGGCCAGACTCCACCATCGAATCACTCGCCAAACTCCGCACCGTGTTCGCCGCCAAGGGCAGCGTGACGGCGGGAAACTCATCGCAGATGTCAGACGGCGCGGGGGCGGTGATCCTGATGTCCGAGCGCGCGCTGAAAAAATACAACATCGCGCCGCTTGCCAAATTTCATTCTTTCGCCGTGGCCGGCGTGCCACCGGAAATCATGGGCATCGGCCCGATCAAGGCAATTCCGAAAGTGTTGAAACAAGCGGGTGTGCATCAGGATGATCTCGGCTGGATTGAGCTCAACGAAGCCTTCGCCGCACAGGCGCTCGCCGTGATCAAGGATCTCGGGCTCAACCCGGACAAGGTCAACCCGCAGGGCGGTGCCATTGCGCTCGGCCACCCGCTCGGTGCCACCGGTGCATTGCGTACGGCGACGCTGGTGCACGGCATGCGCCGCACCCAACAAAAGTGGGGCATGGTCACCATGTGCATCGGCACCGGGATGGGCGCGGCGGGACTGTTTGAAGCGCTCTAGCCGCAGTGTTTTGCGCCTTGCTCGGCTCGGAGGTGGGATCGGTCGGCGCTACTGACTGGCGGGTCAATTTGTGCGCTGCCGCATGAAATGGTGCCCGCCGTTGGTGTGGGAAAACAACACGTGTTGCAGGCTTTTCCGGTAAAGTCGCCGCAATAAATTGCCTTGGGCGGTTGCTTTTTGTTGCGGAACAATTTAGCACCGCCGCCAGCGTACAAGATTCCCCATTCGCAATTCCATTTCACTTATCCGCCTAGGAGAATCAGAGATGTCTATGTCTCAGTCAACACGCAATCGCGTTGGTTTTATTGCACCCGCGCTGAAGTTATCCGCCCTCGCTGTTGGATGGGCACTCGCTGGCGCCGCAGGGGCAGAACAATTCAAGTACGACAATGGCATGACCGGCAGCTTCGACTCCACGTTTTCATACGGCTTGTCGATTCGCATCAGCGATCCGTCCAAGGATCTGATTGGACTCGCCAACGGCGGCACATCGCGCTCGGTGAATGAGGACGACGGCACACGCAACTTCAAGAAAAACCGGCCGTTTGCCAACGTCATCAAAGGCACTCACGAACTTTCCGCGAAATGGGAAGGCTGGGGCATGTTGCTGCGCGGCACCTATTTCGTCGATTCCGCCAACCGCAACAAGTCGGAGTTGGGCTCGATCGGCCAGCAGCGCATGGGGCAGGACGCCCGCATGCTCGACGCGTTCATCACCAGGAGCTTCGATCTGTACGGCAAAAACCTGCGCATGCGCGCCGGCAATCAGGTGATCTCATGGGGTGAATCGACCTTCATCCCCAACAGCATCAATTCGATCAACGCGGTGGATCTGGTCAAGCTTCGCACCCCCGGCTCGGAACTGAAAGAAGCGTTCCTGCCGACCTCCAGCGTGTGGGCGTCATTTGAATTGACCAAGAACGCGAGCATGGAAGCATTTGTACAGTTCAACCACGACAAGATCAAGTTGGATCCGAAGGGCTCGTACTGGAGCAACAACGATTTTGCCTCGGATGATGCGACACAGGTGTTCGTCGGCTTCGGTCGTCGCGGCGACCTGACCGGTCGGGCGGCACTGAATCCTATCCCGCTTCCTACGCCGGGCGTCGGTCCGCTGGCGCAAGCGCTGTACGGACCATTCAGCCCTGCCGCACAAGTCTGGGCACCACGCGGGGCTGATCGCCCACCGTCGGATTGGGGTCAATACGGCGCTGCGCTGCGCTATCTCGCACCGAAGTTCAACAACACCGAATTTGGTCTGTACTATCTGAACTACCACAGCCGCATTCCGCTGTTCTCGGGTATTAAGGGAACGCCAACGTCGGCGCTGACTGGCGGCCCCCCGCTCGCCGCGCTCGGCGGCATCTCGTTCGCCGCGGCAGTTGGCCATACCGGAACCGCGACCTACTTTGCCGAGTATCCAGAGAACATTCGCCTCTACGGTTTCAGCTTCAACACCATAGGTCCGGCCGGTATTGCACTACAGGGCGAATACTCGTACCGCCCAAATCAGCCGCTCCAATACTCGACACCAGAGTTGTTGCTCGCGGCACTTGGTGCGCCGAACCTGATTACCGGTTTCACGCAACTGCCAGCGCCCGCGCCAGTTGGTGCCACCGCCGCCGCGCTGGTACCGAACGGCACCTTCTTGCGTGGTTGGGATCGCGCCAAGATGAGCCAAATGCAGATGACGGCGACCAAATCCATGCCATCGGTGTTGGGGGCGCAGCAATTGGTGTTGGTGGGTGAATTCGGCCACACCAAGTACCACGGCCTACGTCAGGACGTAAAGTTCAACGGCCCGGCTGTGTTCCTGCCGGCGACACTGCTGGGTGCGCAAGCCTCTCAGTCAGGCGCGACGCTTTCGAGTGTGCAGTCAACCGGGTTTGTCACTGAGACTTCATACGGCTATCGGCTGGTTGGTCGCCTTGAGTACGCCAACGCCTTCATGGGTGCAAATCTGGCACCGCGTATCGCGTTCAACCACGACGTAAAGGGTACCTCGCAAACCTTTAATGAAGGTGTGAAGTCGCTATCGATCGGTGCCAACGTCGACTATCTGCGCAAGTGGATCGTCGATTTGTCGTACACAGGCTACTTCGGTGGACGTACCTATTGCGGTACCGACGTGGTTGCACCGACGCAGACGGCGCTTGCACCGCAGGTTGCATCGCAAGGCGCTAGCTTCTGCTCCTCCGCTAATCCAATCAAGGATCGCGATTTCGTCTCGCTGGTCGTGTCCTACTCGTTCTAACCGTTGGCTCCCACCGATGTTCGTCTGAACACCGGTGGGAGCCTCGCAGCCTCGGGTGAAGTGCTGCGAAACAAAGATTTCCAGACCAATATTTTTCGGAGGATGATGATGAAAGCGAAACGACTCGCATTGTTTCTGTCGGCGAGCTTGGGTGCCTTGGTGATGTCAACTGCCGCGCACGCCCAACTCTCGGCCGCAGATATTGCCAAGCTTGGTACCACGCTCACACCAATGGGTGCCGACAAAGCGGGCAACGCTGCTGGAACCATTCCGGCTTGGGACGGCGGATTGACCAAAGTTCCCGCTGGTGTCACGTTCAAGGCCTCCGGTTCCTACCCGGATCCGTTCGCCGCTGATCGGCCGACGTTGACCATCAACGCGGCCAATATGGAGCGCTACAAAGACAACTTGTCGCCCGGCCAGATGGCGATGTTGAAGCAATACCCGAACTACAAGTTGCCGGTGTATCAGACACGTCGCACGGCCTCTTATCCGGAAGGCCACTACAAGGAAACGCGCGATTGCGCAGCCAAGGCCAAGCTCGCCACCGGTGGCAATGGCGTGACTGGCTGCACGGGCGGTACGCCCTTCCCGATACCGAAGAGCGGGCTGGAAGCGATCTGGAATCACCTGCTGCACTACAAGGGTGAGACGTTTGCCATGCACTGGGCGCAAGCGGCCGTCACCACGTCCGGCGACTACGCGCTGGTCAAGTTTGAATACGAATACGATTTCTCCTACGGTAACCTGAGCAAAACAGTGGCGCAGCGCGAGCCAAACCTGTTGGTGAATTTTCTGCAGGAAGTCACCGCACCGGCGCGCCTCGCGGGTCAGATTCTGCTGGTCAAGGAAACGGTCGATCAGGTCACGGATCCACGTTCGGCGTGGACCTATAACCCTGGACAGCGCCGTGTACGACTCGCACCAAACGTCGGCCACGACAACCCAGGTACCGCGGCCGACGGCTTGCGTACCAACGACGACTTCGGCATGTTCAACGGCGCGACTGACCGTTATGACTGGACGCTGGTCGGCAAAAAGGAAATGTACATTCCCTACAACTCCTATCGCCTGACCGATCCGAAGATCAAGTATTCGGATTTGCTCAAGCCCGGCCACATCAATCAGGATCTGACACGCTATGAGTTGCATCGCGTGTGGGTGGTGGACGCCAAGCTGAAGGCCGGAACGTCGCACATCTATTCGCGCCGCACCTTCTACATCGATGAGGATAGCTGGAACGTCATCTTGGTCGACAAATACGATGGTCGCGGCCAGTTGTGGCGTTTCGCCGAGCAGCACAGCGAAACCTGGTACGACGTGCCGATGTGGTTTGGCACCGTCGAAGTACACCACGATCTGCAGTCACGCCGCTACATTGCGCTGGGTCTGCGCTCGGAAGAGTCGAAGATTTACCAGCCGATCAAACGCACCGCCGCCGATTACACGCCACAGGCGCTGCGCGGAGCCGGCACGCGGTAAACAGGTTGTTGCAACTCGTTTAACCTGATTCGGGGACAACCATGTGTTGTCCCCGTTTCATTCGTAGGGTGCGCCGCGCGCACCAGCATTGACCGCAATTGACATGCACGTGGTGCGCACGGCGCACCCTACTTGTTGGATTTTTGTCGAAGTGGACTGACCATGACACACCCATCCTGCGCTGCTTTCTGCTCTGCATTTTTTCCTAAGCGTTTTGCATCGGCTGATAGGCATCGCCGCGAGCATCGAGGCACGATGGTTGTGGCGATGTTGGCAGCCGGTGTTCTGGCCAGCGCGACAGCCCTCGCGCAAATCAACCCGGCGGTATTGCCGAGCGTCGGCCCGCTCACCGCGCAGACCATGGCGCGATTGTTGCTGACCGACATCGCGCGATCGGGCAGTCGTGTGGTGGCCGTTGGCGACCGCGGTTATGTCGTTTATTCGGATGACAACGGCAACACCTGGTCGCGCGCCAAGACGCCTGCCGGGCTGGCGATGCTGAATGCGGTGTATTTTTCCGACGCGAAGACGGTCTGGGTCGTCGGCCACGACTCGGTCATTCTGAAATCGACTGATGAGGGCAAAGAGTGGACGCAATCGTTCGCCGCGTCCAAGGATCAGCCGCCGTTGATGGACATTGTGTTCATCGACGCGAATCGTGGTTTTGCCGTCGGTGCTTATGGGGCGTTTCTGGAGACCACCGACGCGGGCACCACATGGCGTGCGCGCAAGGTCATTCCAGCCGCCGAAAAACCGGCCAAGCCGACACCCGTGGCAGCGCGTGGGCAGCGCGACAAGAAAGCGCTGCCCAATGACCATGACGAGAAGTCGATCGACGAAGATCGACATCTAAACGCGATTGTCAAACTCGGAGACGGCAAGCTCTTCATCGCGGGCGAAGCCGGCACGCTATTGCTGTCGAATGATGTTGGCATAACGTGGGCACGCGTGACTTCGCCCTACAAGGGCTCGTTCTTTGGTGCCGTGCAAGCCGACGACGGCGCCGTGCTGGTGCTCGGATTGCGTGGCAAGGTGTTCCGCTCGTCCGACGCGGCGCTTCGATCGTGGACGCCGGTGGTCACCAACACCGAGGCGTCGATGATGGGGGCAACCAAGCTCGCCGACGGCGCGATGGTGTTGTCCGGGCTGTCCGGGACGCTGCTGATCTCGCGTGATCATGGCAATACATTTTCGGTGCTGAACTCTGGAACCATCAAGCCCTTATCCGCATCGGCGTCCGGCGCGGCCAACACCTTGGTCGTCGTCGGCGAAACCGGCGCACGCGAAGTGCTACTGCCAACCGCAGCAGCCAGCGCCAACAAAAAATAATCCATCAGCACTCCAGCCGCAAATTTGGGACCAAACGCCAAATGAATCTACCAAACCTCATCGTCAAGTTTTCTGCGATTGTATTTAACAATCGACGCGCTCTGCTCATCACCTTCGCGGTGATGACGTTGATATTTGTCGTGTCCGCGAGCCAGCTGCGCGTCGACGCAGGATTTGACAAAATGGTGCCGCTTTCGCACCCTTACATGAAGGTTTACAAGGACTACGAGACGGTATTCGGCGGGGCCAATCGCGTGGCGATCGCGATAGTGCAAAAACAGGGCGACATCTACAACAAAGAGTTCATGGACACGCTCAAAATCGCCACCAGCGAAGTGATGGCGCTCGAAGGCGTTGACAAGGCGAGTGTGCGCTCGTTGTTCACGCCGAATACGCGCTTTATTGAAGTCATCGAAGAAGGTTTTGCTGGCGGCAATGTCATTCAGGCGACATTTCAAGGCGGGCCAGAAGATCTCGCCATCGTGCGCAGCAATGTGCAAAAGTCGAACGAAATCGGGCGCACAGTCGCCACTGATTTCAGCGGCGCACTGATTTCAGCGGGCTTGCTTGAGTACATCCCGAAAGAGGGCGGCAAGGTCGAAAAGCTCAACTATTTCGAGCTGTCGAAAAAACTCGACGCGATTCGCGCCAAACACGAGGGCTCAAACCGCACTGTGCACATCATCGGTTTCGCCAAAGCAGTCGGCGATATTGCCAGTGGCGCGCGCGGCGTGGTCGCCTTCTTTGGTCTCGCCTTCGTGATTACCGCAGCACTCATGTATTGGTTTGTCAAGGATGTGAAGCTCACGGCGATTTCATTGGTGGTGGCGATGATGCCGGTGTTGTGGTTGCTTGGCACCTTGCCGATGATCGGCTTCGGCATTGATCCGCTGTCGATCCTGGTGCCGTTCCTGATATTTTCCATCGGCGTGTCGCACGCCGTGCAGATGACCAAAACCTGGGAGCGCGAAGTCGCCGCCGGCGCGGACAGTCTGCAAGCGGCAAAGAATTCGTTCGCCAAGCTGTTCATTCCGGGAACCCTCGCACTGCTGACCAATGTGCTGGGCTTTGCCGTCATCATGATTATCCCGATTGACATCGTGCGCGAGCTGGGCATCACCGCCTCACTCGGCGTGGCGTGGATGATCATTACCAACAAGATGCTGCTGCCGATTCTGTTGTCGTACCTGAAAATTTCGCCCGACATGATTGCCAAGGAGCACAGCCAGCAAACGCGGGTGGACAATCTGTGGCGCTTTGCGGCGAAGTTTGCGGACAAGAAGCACGCGCTGTGGGCCATCGCGATTTCGGTGTTGGTGCTCGCGTTCGGGCTGTGGAAAGCACAGGCGCTGAAGGTAGGCGACTACGGGCAGGGCGTGCCGGAGTTGCGCGCGGATTCGCGATACAACACTGACAACGCGATGATTGTCTCGAAGTTCGCGATTGGCGTGAACACCTTGGGTGTGGTGGCGCAGACCAAAGATGTGCACGGCGCGTGTACCAATTACGACGTCATGACGACGATTGAAAAATTTGATTGGTATATGCAGAACGTGCCGGGCACCCTGTCGGTGACGTCGCTGCCGGGGGTGGCCAAGACCATCAACGCCGGATTCAACGAAGGCAACCTCAAATGGCGCCAGTTGCCGCGCGATCCGAGCACCATGGCACAGAGCGTCACGCCCGTGGACACGGCGACCGGCTTATTGAATCCGGACTGCTCGGCGATGCAAGTGCTGGTTAACACTACCGACCAACAAGGCGACACGCTGAGGCGTTTGGTCGCGGAAGTGAAAAACTTTGCCAAGGAAGCGAACACACCGAAACTTGAGTTCAAGCTGGCCACCGGCAACATGGGTGTGGCGGCGGCGACCAACGAAGCGGTCGACAAAGCACGTTTTGAAATGCACGGCGCGATATTCGGCGCGCTGCTGTTGATGTGTCTGGCGACGTTTCGCAGCCTGCGCGCAACGCTATGTATCCTGATCCCGCTGGCGATTGTGTCGGTGCTGTGCGAGGCGTTGATGCCGATGCTGGGCATCGGCATGAAAGTCTCAACGCTGCCGGTGATTGCGCTCGGCGTCGGCGTCGGTGTGGACTACGGCATCTACTTGTATGACCGCATCGACATCTATATGGAAGAGGGCAAGGATTTGGCCGAGTCATACTTCCTGGCGTTGCGCGAGCGCGGCACCGCGATGATTTTCACGGCCGTCACCATGACGCTCGGCGTCGGCACGTGGGCGATGTCGGCACTCAAGTTTCAGGCTGACATGGGCGTGTTGCTCGCGTTCATGTTCTTCCTCAACATGGTGGGTGCGATTTTCCTGTTGCCGGCACTGGCAGCGTGGTTGTTGAAGCCGGGATCCCACAAGAAGGCAGCTTGACTAACGCAGAAGTTTAAACACCAGCATTGGCGCGCTGTTCCGAGCACTTTTGCTCGTAACAGCGCATGGTTGCTTGAGTTTTAAGAAAATTTCACGGCGTCGCCGACCGTTACGCGGCCCAACTTCACCGGCACCAGATTGACGCCAAACAAAATGCCCTTGTCGGACTCGCGAAACGTCGAGAGCGTTTTGAGAGGCTCCGGCCCGCGCACCTCGCCCGAGGCTTGATCGGTGGTCGTGACCTGACAACGACCGCACGGCTTGGCTGCACGAAACACGGCGCTACCAATGGTGAGTTCATTCCAACCATCTTCCGCCCACGCGGCGGCACCGCTGATCACGAGGTTGCTGCGAAAGCGATTCATCGGCACCGCCGCGCCTGCGTTGGTGGCGATGCGATGGTTAAGGTCTGCGAGCGAGGCGTCGTTGGTGACGAGAAACGGAAAGCCATCGGCGAAACTGACGATTTCATTGTGCTTCGCATAGTCCGGGTTGCAGGCACGTTCGGCGTGATCCGGCATATACACCAGATGCGCATCAAACCCAAGATAGTCGGACAGCCACTCGTCGACTTCACGGCTCACGGTGTGTGCTTCCACTTGAGAGGACCACACGCGCACGTTGCGCGTCAGCGTGGCGCGCGGCGCGGCGTCGACATAAATCGGCGCGCAGTCAGGAGCCGCAAATTCGAGCTGTGCGCCGACTAGTTCCGTCCACACCGTCGCCATCTTCGGCACTTCGCGCTGGCTGACAAATTCGTGATCCTGATCGACGACCATAAAGCGCCGGTCGTGTTTCAAGCCGCGCGAGGTAGTCTCGCACGAGTCGAGAGAAATACCACCCAAGCCTTTGACCGGGTAGATGTTGATTCCTGACAGCGCAATCATCATCCTGGTAAACCCTCGCAAACATGCTAACGTTATGCCGCTCTGCGCACCCGGCTGGTGGGCGGATGGTGTGGTCGCATTATGCGTTATTGATGGTTAAGACTCTGTCGTTTCGTGATGTAAAAGGAGAGCACCAAATGATCGACTGGGTAAAGAAACTGACCGGCGAATTAATCGACATCGTCGAATGGCTCGATGAATCCACCAACACGCTGGTGTACCGCTTTGAGCGGCATAACAACGAAATCAAGTATGGCGCGAAGCTCACCGTGCGCGAAGGCCAGATGGCGGTGTTCGTCAACGAGGGCAAGTTTCATCTTTGAATGTCTATCGCCAGCCGTCAAAGCACTATCCATGTCAGAGCTCGAACACCTGCGTGACCAGCTCAGGTCCTTCGCCGCTGAGCGCGACTGGGATCAATTCCACTCCCCTAAGAATCTTGCATCCGCACTTTCGGTTGAAGCGGCAGAGTTGCTTGAGAAGTTTCAATGGCTGACCGAAGAGCAAAGCCAGCAACTGACGCCGGAAGTCACGGAGCAAGTGCGCACTGAAGTGGCGGATGTTCTGCTCTATTTGATTCGACTTAGCGACAAGTTGGGCATCGATCCCATTGCTGCGGCAAATGAAAAATTGATTTTGAACGCACAGAAATATCCGGTGGAGAAGGCCTTCGGTACCAGCAAGAAGTACACCGAGCTATGAACTAAAGGGGCAGCATGACAATTCTTGCCAAAACAAATCACACCACTTTTTTGTTCGTTATTATTGAGGGTTCCAAAATACATGACAGCATCGTTGATAAAGGTACACCCTCTCCCCCAGCCGGCTTCGCCCCCCTCGCTGCGCTCTCCCCGCGCGCGGGAGAGGGTGGCCGACAGGCCGGGTGAGGGGAACCGGTGTCATGAATAATGGAAACATCAATAGTCGGCACTTTAGAAATAGGCTTCAAGACCTCCGAGCCACCACATGCCCCGCATATTTGACAACATTGAACTCGATCTCCTGCCCACCTTGCGGCAGACGCTTGAAATATCCGCGCATGCCGATTTCTGCGTCGGCTACTTTAATCTTCGCGGCTGGAAATCCATTGACGGGCTGATTGAAAAGTGGGCAGGCGGAGCCGGTCAGCAATGTCGCCTCCTAGTCGGGATGCAGCGGCTGCCGCAAGAGGATTTGCGCGACGCCTATAGCCTCCTGCCGCACGAGGACCAGATGAGCAACAAGGAAGTCATTCGCCTGAAGCGCCGGCTGGCCGAGGAGTTCCGCACACAGCTCACGATGGGCGCGCCGACCGACGCCGATGAAGCGGGCCTGCGCAGGCTCTCGACGCAGCTCAAGGAGGGCAAGGTGGTCGTGAAGCTGCATCTCCGCCACACGCTCCACGCCAAGCTCTACCTTTGCTTTCGCACCGACCCGAACAACCCCATCACCGGCTTTCTCGGCTCCAGCAATCTCACCCTCTCCGGCCTATCCAAGCAGGGCGAACTGAACGTCGATGTGCTCGACCACGATGCAACCGAGAAGCTCGCCCGCTGGTTCAACGACCGCTGGGGCGACAAGTGGTGCATTGACATCACCACCGAACTCATTCAGGTCATCGATGAAAGCTGGGCGCGGCCCGACTGTCCGCCGCCTTACCAGATCTACATCAAGATGGCTTTTCACCTTGCCGAGGAAGCACGGGCGGGTCTTTCGGAATTCACGATTCCGGCTGACATGCGCGGTGTCCTGCTCGAATTTCAGTCCGCAGCGGTGCGCATCGCGGCCAAGCATCTGGAAAAGCGCGGCGGCGTCATTCTCGGCGATGTTGTTGGCCTTGGCAAAACGCTGATGGCGACCGCGCTGGCACGCATGTTTCAAGACCCGCCGCGGTCTCTCGAAACACTCATTCTTTGCCCGAAGAACCTCGTCGGCATGTGGGAAGACTATGCCCACCGCTACCGCCTTATTTCAAGGGTGGTCTCCGTCACACAAGCGCAAAACGTCCTGCCCGACCTGCGCCGTTATCGTCTGGTGATCATTGACGAAAGTCACAATCTGCGAAATCGTGAAGGCAAACGATGGGCAGTCGTGCGCGACTACATCGCGCGCAACGACAGTAAATGCATTCTGCTTTCTGCCACGCCCTATAACAAGGCGTACCTCGACCTTGCCAACCAACTGCGCCTTTTTCTGGAACCCGAGGATGTTGTCGGCATCCGGCCAGAGGAATATCTACGGCGCGACTGTGACGGGCGCCCCGACGAGTTCACCCGCCGCCATCAGTGCCCGCTCAACTGCATTGCCGCCTTCGAGAAAAGCGAGCACCCCGACGACTGGCGCGAAATGATGCGCCTGTTCATGGTTCGTCGCACCCGCAGTTTCGTCGAACGCAACTACGCTTACACTGAGTGCCCGGCTTGCCAAACCATCGTGCAAGCCACCCAGGACGCTTGCCCCAACTGCGCCCGCGCCAAGGACAAAGCGGAACGGCGTTTCCTTGTGCTAGAAGGCGGCAGCCGTTTTCATTTTCCCAAGCGCCGCCCCAAGGCGCTGCATTTCCGCATTCGCGACAAGCACCCAGACGATCAATACGCCAAGCTCTATTCCGATTTCGTCGTCGACACGGTCAAGGTGCTTCATCTGCCGCGCTACGGACTTGCAAACTATATGCACCAAGCCTTAGCGGTGCCGCGAACACAGGCGGAATCAGAGATAGAGAAAAACCTCGCGCGCGCCGGCGGGCGGCTCATCGGCTTCTGCCGCTCAAACCTTTTCAAACGACTCGAAAGCAGCGGCCACTCGTTTCTCCTTTCAGTCCGTCGCCATATCCTGCGAAATTACATCTGCCTCCACGCACTCGAAAATGGATTGCCGCTGCCAATAGGAACCCAGGACTCTTCGCTGTTCGATACCCGCAATGACGACCACGACAGCGACAGCAACCTGTTTGGCGGCGACGAGCACGGCGGCATAGCGCCCACGGAAATCACCGCAAAATCTCTCGAAGATTTCACCAAGGCCGGTGCCGGTGGTTACGCTATGTTGAAAACCGAACACGGTAGCAACTTTGCCTGGTTGCGCCCCGATCTGTTTATCGAGAAACTTGCCGAGCATCTCAGGCAGGACGCCCAGCGATTGTTTTCGATTCTGACGCTTGCGGGAGACTGGCAGGCCGACAAGGATGAGAAACTGGCCGAACTCCAAAAACTGCTCATGAAAACGCATCTCAATGAAAAGGTGCTGCTCTTCTCCCAGTTCGCCGATACGATCGAGTACTTGAATGAGCAGTTGACGGCGCGCGGGCTCAAGAAATTTGCGGCAGTCACCGGCGATACCGAAGACCCTTCCGAATTTGCGCGCCGCTTCAGTCCGGAATCCAACAATGCGCGCGACGAAGTTGCCACAGCAGATGAACTCCGAGTCCTGATCGCCACCGATGTCCTCAGCGAGGGCCAGAATCTTCAGGATGCCGCCATCGTCGTGAATTACGATCTGCCGTGGGCGATCATCCGTCTCATTCAGCGCGCCGGGCGCGTCGACCGCATCGGTCAGAAGGCGGAGGAAATCCTCTGCTACTCCTTCCTTCCTGCTGAAGGTGTCGAGCGCGTCATCCGCCTTCGCGCCCGCGTCCGCCAGCGCCTGCAGGAAAACGCCGATGTCGTCGGCACCGACGAGTCATTTTTCGAAGACGAGCAACACGATAGCCTCATGGATGATCTGTTCACCGAAAAATCCGGCATCCTTGACGATCCGGACGACAACGAAGTGGACTTGGCCTCGCTCGCCTACCAAATCTGGAAGAACGCCTGCGATACCGACCCCACACTCAAGAAAACCATTCCTGACATGGCCAACGTGGTGTATTCCACCAAGGCGCTCTCCGCCGTGCCGCCCAAGCCCATCGGGTCTGCGGGAGCCAAGCCGGACGCCGGCGTCATGGTCTATGTCCGCACGGCGGATGGCAACGACGCGCTTGCCTGGGTGAATGAGCAGGGGCAAACCGTCACCGAGAGCCAGCATGAAATCCTGCGCTGCCGCCTGCGAGCCAAGCACGCCCACCCGCGCGCGCCTCACCCACCATCACACCCTCGTTGCCAATGCGGTTACCGGCATCCAGACCGAGCATCAATCCTCCGGCGGCCAGTTGGGCAAGCCCGCCAGCGCACGCCGCCGCGTGTACGAGCGGCTCAAGGACTACGCCACCCAGGTCGCGGGCAGCTTGTTTGACATCAAGGCACTGCATCAGGCCATTGACGCCGTCTACGAAGCACCCCTCACCGAGGCCGCTCGCGACTTGCTCAACCGCGAATTGAAGTCCGGCATTGATAGCGAAAAACTCGTCGAGCTCGTCCTTTCACTCCATGAGGAAGACCGCCTGTGCGTTGCGCATGACGATGTCGAAGCGCGCGAACCGAAGATCATTTGCTCGCTCGGAATCCGCAAAGACTGACCAATGCCATTCGACCTGCCACGCGCCCGCCCGCTCCTGCGCGGGTTCGATCTGCCCAAACTGTTTGTCGAAGAACTCGGCTGGGAGCCTTGCCGTCAGAAGCTCACGCTGCGCGTCGGTGACAACGACTATGCCTTCACCGCGCTGGCCGAAAAACACGGCTTCCGCGCCTGGCTTTGTGAAGCGCCAGATGGCGGCGTGCCTGACTACGCCACCCGCCTCAAGCTCGACCGCAAGCTCTCCGAGACCAGCTTCGAGCACCTCATCGTCTTTGTGACTCGCGACCGCTCGCGCCAATCCTGGCTATGGGTCCGGCGCGAGGTCGGCAAACCGCTCGCCGCCCGCACCCATGAATATCACCGCGATCAACCCGGTGACTCGCTGCTGCAGAAACTCCAAATCCTCTACGTCTCGCTCGAAGAAGAGGAAGCCGGTCTATCCACCGTGGTCGTCGCCGGTCGCGCCCGCGCCGCATTCGACATCGAGCGCGTCACCAAGGCGTTCTACCGCGACTTCGACACCCACCGCAAGGCCTTCCTCAAGTTCATTGACGGCATCGGCGAGGTGGCCGACCGCGAGTGGTATGCGTCCGTCATGCTCAACCGCCTGATGTTTGTCTACTTCATCCAGCGCAAGGGCTTCCTCGACGGCGACCACAATTACCTGCGCAACCGACTCGACCGCTGCCAAAAGGAACAGGGCAAGGACAAGTTCTACACCTTCTACCGTTACTTCCTGCTCCGCCTATTTCACGAAGGCTTCGGCAAGCGCCGCAAGGATCGCGCGCCGGATTTGGAAAAACTGCTCGGCAACATCCCGTATCTCAACGGTGGCCTGTTCGATGTGCACGAACTTGAAAAGCCCGACCGATACGGCAAGGACATCCAGATTCCCGATGAAGCCTTTGAGCGTGTCTTCGATTACTTCGATAAATACCAGTGGCACCTCGACGAGCGCCCGCTTCGCAAGGACGACGAAATCAATCCCGATGTTCTCGGCTACATCTTCGAGAAATACATCAACCAGAAACAAATGGGCGCGTATTACACGAAGGAGGACATCACTGAATACATCAGCAAGAACACCGTCCTCCCGTTCCTGTTCGACGCCGCGCGCGCCAAGTGCCGGGTCGCCTTTGAAAATTCCGACGGGCCCACCGTTTGGGATTTGCTCCGTGAAGATCCCGACCGCTACATCTATCCCGCCGTCCGCCACGGCACGAACCAGAAACTCCCGCCGGAAATCGCCACCGGCCTGGACACCACCCAGCCCAATCTGATCGAGCGCCGCAAGGGATGGAACAAACCCGCGCCCGGTGAATATGCATTGCCCACCGAAATCTGGCGCGAGGTCGTCGCCCGGCGGCAGCGGTACGAGACAGTCAGGAAAAAACTTGCCGCTGGTGAAGTGCGCGACATCAACGACTTCATCACCCTCAATCTCGATCTCCGCCAGTTCGCCCAGGATGTCATCCAGCACTGCGAAGGGCCCGACCTGCTCATGGCCTTCTGGCAGGCCATCACCACCATCACCGTCCTCGACCCCACCGGCGGCTCGGGCGCATTCATCTTTGCCGCGCTCAACATCCTCGAACCGCTCTACGAAGGCTGTCTGGATCGCATGGAAGCATTCCTGGGCGAATGGGATGATGTGGGCAAGAAACGCCACCCGAATTACACCAAGAAATTCACCGAAGTCCTCGCCCGCGTGGACGCGCACCCGAACCGCCGCTACTTCGTCCTGAAATCCATCATCCTCAACAATCTCTACGCGGTGGACATCATGGAAGAGGCGGTGGAAATCTGCAAACTGCGCCTGTTCCTCAAACTCGCCGCGCAGGTCGAGCCGGACGCTACCAAAGATAACCTCGGCATCGAGCCGCTGCCGGACATTGATTTCAACATCCGCGCCGGCAATTCCCTCGTCGGCTACGCCACCTACGACGAGGTAAAACTCGCCGTCACCAGCGCGCTGGACTTTGACGACGCGATGCAAGCCATCTCCGTCAAAGCCGCCGATCTTCAGCAGACGTTCGACAAATTCCGTCAGTTGCAGACCGAGGGCGACGGCTCAGTTCCCGCCACCGATAAAGCGGAACTCCAGAAGCGGCTCAAGGCGCTCGAAGACGAACTCAACCGCCATCTTGCCGGCCAATATGGCGTGAAGTCGACTAACAAGGCTGCATACGCCAAATGGGTAAAGTCCCATCAGCCGTTCCACTGGTTCATTCAGTTCTACGGCATTCTTAACAGCGGCGGCTTCGATGTCATCATTGGCAATCCACCCTATGTAGAGCTTAACGCTCTAAACGATTACGAAATCCGAGGCTATGCCTGCGCCGAGAGCGGCAACCTCTATGCACTCATCATGGAACGATGTGCGGCGCTCGGATGCAAAGAGTCTCGGCAGGGCTACATCGTCCCCGTCTCTTCGGTATCAACCGATAGATACGACACGCTCCAGAAGTTACTCATTAAGCGTGAAGTCTTTTATAGCTCTTACGATGACCGACCCTCGCGCCTCTTTGACGGGTTAGAGCACATCCGCCTGACTATTCATCTGGTTGGCCGACTCAAATCCAGCCCGGCACTGTATTCAACTCGCTACAACAAATGGATGGCGGACGAACGGCCTGAGTTGTTTAGGAAGCTGACGTTTAGTAATGCGATGCCCGCATTGGTAGATGGCACGCTGCCGAAACTATCCTCCCTGCTGGAGCTAGAGATAATCAGGAAAATGGAAGCCCAACAGCGAAAGCTCTGCGTGTTTTACACAGCCGCGTCAAGACACCGTATGTTTTACTCGCGGAAGGTTGGCTACTTTCTTCAAGTCCTCGATTTCGAGCCGTGCGTTCTCGACGGGAAAGGCAAAAGACGTCCACCTTCCGAGTTCAAAGAACTCAAATTCGATAACGAGGAGCACGCGAGACTTGCGTTGTGCTGCTTGAACTCGAACCTCTTCTACTGGTTCGTCACAGTGTTTTCGGATTGCCGTCATCTGAATAAACGCGAGATAGACGCGTTCCCAATCAATCTTGATTCTCTAACTGCCAGTGCGACAAAAAGGCAACTGCTGGAACT
>JBCKPM010000003.1:0-42312 GCA_038901675.1 Usitatibacteraceae bacterium
GAAAGCGAGTTTCCCAATGGCGGCCATTTTACAATGTTTTTTTCGGGCTAAGTCGACTCACCAAACAACTCACGCCCGATCAACATGCGCCGAATCTCATTCGTTCCCGCCCCGATGTCATACAACTTGGCATCGCGGAATAGCCGACCGGTCGGGTATTCGTTGATGTAGCCGTTGCCACCGAGACATTGAATCGCTTCGAGCGTGACTTTCACCGCCGACTCGGAGGCGTACAAAATGCATGCCGCCGCGTCCTTGCGCGCGGCGCGACCGCGCCCCTGATCAAGCATGGTCGCAACTTTGTAGGTGAATGCGCGCGACGATTGCAGCGCGACATACATGTCGGCAACTTTGCCTTGCATGAGGCCGAACGTGCCGATGGCCTGACCGAATTGTTTGCGCTCGTGAATGTAGGGCAGCACCACGTCCATTGCCGCTTGCATGATGCCAATCGGTCCGGCGGATAGCACCGTGCGCTCGGTGTCGAGACCCTTCATCAATACGCTGGTGCCGCCGTTGACGTTGCCTAAAACGTTCTCCTGAGGAATCTCGCAATCTTCAAACACCAGTTCGCACGTATCAGAGCCACGCATGCCGAGCTTGTCGAGCTTTTGCGCGGTGCGAAATCCCTTGAATCCCTTTTCGACGATGAACGCGGTCATCGCCTTGGAGCCCATGTCCTTCGGTGCGGTGCGCATGTAGACAATTAGCGTATCGGCGTGCGGACCATTGGTAATCCACATCTTGCTGCCATTGGCAATCCAGCGGTCGCCTTTTTTCTCCGCCCGACACGCCATCGAACCGACCACATCAGAACCCGCACCGGGCTCCGACATCGCCAGCGCGCCGACGTGCTCGCCGCTGCAAAGTCTTGGCAGGTACTTGGTGCGCTGATGATCGTTGCCATTCAGATAAAGGTTGTTGACGCACAGATTGGAATGCGCGCCATAGGCTAGACCGACCGCGCCGGATGCGCGCGAAATTTCCTCCATCGCGACGGTATGGGAAAGGTAGCCCATGCCGGTGCCGCCGAATTCCTCTGGAATCGAAATGCCGAGCAGTCCCATGTCGCCAAATTTTTTCCACATGTCCATGGGAAAAGTATTGTCGTGATCGATT
Organism: Usitatibacteraceae bacterium; assembly: GCA_038901675.1. Classification (GTDB taxonomy): domain Bacteria; phylum Pseudomonadota; class Gammaproteobacteria; order Burkholderiales; family Usitatibacteraceae; genus UKL13-2. The sequence continues at coordinate 1,120 of JBCKPM010000003.1, forward strand.
TGCGCAGCGCGCGGTGCGAGCGTATCGTCACACAGACGCTTGACCGAATCACGCAACGCGTCGGTGTCGTCGGAAAGTTGCGTGTCGAAGATCATCGTGCCCCCATGCGAATGGCGCCATCGAGCCGAATGACGGTGCCGTTAAGGACCTCATTTTCGACGATGTGCTTAGCCAGTGCCGCGTATTCTTCAGGCGTGCCGAGGCGCGAAGGGAACGGTATCTGCGCGCCGAGCGAGGCACGAACTTCGTCCGACATACCTTGCAACATCGGCGTATCGAAAATGCCCGGCGCAATCGTCACCACGCGAATGCCGAACTTGGCGAGTTCGCGGGCAATCGGCAGGGTCATGCCGTTGACGCCTGCTTTTGATGCCGCGTAACCGGCTTGGCCAATCTGTCCTTCGAACGCCGCGACGGACGAGGTGTTGATGATGACGCCGCGCGTGCCATTGGCGTCGGCGGCCTGTGTACTCATGGCGTGTGCGGCGAGGCGTATCACGTTAAACGTGCCGATCAAATTGATGTTGATGGTGCGCGCAAAATTCGGTAGCAGATGTGGACCATTCTTGCCGATGACGCGCTCGCCCGGCGCAATTCCCGCACAATTGACCACGCCGTGAATGCCGCCATACGCTGACACGCATAGATCGACGGCTGACTGAACGCTGGCTTCGTCAGTAACGTCGGTATGAATAAATTTCGCTTGCGCGCCAAGTTCGGCGACGACTTTTTGGCCCGCGTCATCGTTGAGATCGGCGACCAAAACCTTGGCACCTTGTGCCGCAAACAGACGGGCGGTGGCTGCGCCGAGGCCCGAGCCGCCACCGGCAATCAGAAACGTGTGTTGTTGAAATTGCATGAAGGGCAGTTTGATCGGTGAGAGACGAAAATTATAGGCTTTCGCCTATCACCGGGTGGACGCGCGCGGATTGCGCGAGCCAGCCCGCGATCGCGGGGCCGGGAGCGTCAGCGAGTCTTAACGCTGCGCTACCAAAGCTTCCACCAGCGCTTGCCCGAATCGACGTTTTGCGAAACCAGCTTGTTTTGCGGAAAGTTTTTTTCGAGCACACGACGGGAAGCAGCCGCCAGATCGGGCATGCCAAGTTTTTCGTATGCTTCCACGGTGATGGCCAGCGCCTCCTCGGCGACCGGTGCTTGCGGATAGCGGGTAATGACGTTCTGTGCGCGATTGACGGCGGCTAGATAAACGCCACGACTGTAGTAGTAGCGCGCCACCGACAGGTCGTGCTTGGCGAGTGTATTGACCAGATACACCATGCGACCGCGCGTGTCGTCGGCGTAAATGCTGTCCGGAAAACGGGTGAGCAAGTCCTTGAAGACGTCGAATGAATCGCGCAATGCTTTCGGATCGCGCTCGGCTGGATCGAGGTTCAGGAGTTGCCCAAACAAACCGAGATCGGGCTTGAAGTAAGCGAGCCCCTTCAAGTACAGCGCGTAGTCGAGATTGGAGTGATTTGGATGCGATTTTGCGAAACGGTCAACAGCGCCCACCGCTTGTGCGGTTTCGTTGTCCTTGTAGTGCGCATACGCGACATCGAGTTGTGCTTGCTGCGTGTAGCGGCCGAACGGGTAGCGCGCTTCTAGAGCCTCGTATAACTTGATCGCGCCTTGAAAATTGCCCGAATCAAGATCGCCTTTCGCGTTGCTGTAGAACTGCTCCACAGTCCAGTTTTTCTGGTCGGCAAGCTTGTCGCCAAACCACCCGCACCCGGCAATGACCGGAGGGAGAAGGCAGCTTAGCAAGAGAGAGCGCAATACGGGACGTGTCATACTTTAGCCAATGCAAACAAGCGATTTAGAAGACGAAGATTATATCCCAGTGCCCGTGCTGGCCGCACTCGCTGGTGCAATGCGGGACACGCACCAGACTATCAAAACCCCATTGCAGTTGGCGGGCTACCGACTGGATCAGGCGCTGGCGAGCCTGTTTCCGACCTACTCGCGAAGCCGCTTGAGCGCACTGGTGAAAGCGGGTGATGTCACGGTCGACGGTGAGAATGCGCAGCCCAAGACCAAACTCATTGGCGGCGAAATAATTGAGATTCACCTCAAACCGCGCGCCGAAGACACTGCGTTTTTGTCAGAACCGATTCCGCTGGATGTTGTACACGAAGATGCGGATGTGGTCGTCATCAACAAGCCGCCAGGGTTAGTTGTCCACCCGGCGGTTGGCAATTGGTCGGGCACCGTACTCAACGGCATGTTGTATCGCTACCCAGAGACCTCGCACGTACCGCGAGCCGGTATCGTCCACCGACTCGACAAGGGCACCAGCGGATTGATGGTAATTGCGCGGAATGAGGCGGCGCAGTTGTCATTGGTGCGCCAGTTGCAGGCAAGAACCGTCTCACGACGCTACATTGCGTTGGTTCGTGGCCAGCTCGCCGGTGGCGGAAGCGTGGATGCACCCATTGGCCGCCATCCGCGCGACCGCATCAAGATGGCGGTGGTCAACAATATGGAATACGGCAAACCGGCGATTACGCACTATGAAGTGTTGCAGCAGTTTCGCTATCACACGCTTACCGAATGCCGACTCGAGACGGGTCGCACCCATCAGATTCGCGTGCACATGGCGTCCATCGGCTTTCCGCTCGAAGGCGATAGCGTCTACGGCAAGGGGGTGCGCGGCCTTGCGCCCAGTTTGCACGCCGCCGTCGCGACCTTCGGACGGCAGGCGTTGCACGCCAAAGCCCTCGCGTTTGAACATCCGGCGACGCACAAAGTGCTTGAATTCGAAGCGCCGATTCCGACGGACATGGCAAACCTAATCGAAGCCGTTGCTGCGATATGAGCTTGAGGTTGGAAGATTGCATTGTGCCGGCGTGGCCGGTAGCGCCCGCCGTTCGCGCTATCTTCACGACGCGGGTCGGCGGCGTCAGCACCGGTAGCCTTGCGAGTCTGAATCTCGGACGTAGTGTCGGCGACCATCCTGACGCGGTCGAGGAGAATCGACGACGTGTGCAGCAGTTAATCGGCGTTACACCGCGGTGGATGAGTCAGGTTCATGGCATTGATGCCGCGCACATTGATGGAATCGAGTCGCATGAGCCGATTTGCGCCGATGCCGCGGTCAGCCGTACTCCTGGCAATGCTTGTGCGGTCATGATGGCGGACTGTTTGACCGTCGTATTTTGTGATCGCAACGCGAGTGTGGTCGCGGCGGCTCACGCCGGATGGCGTGGCCTTACGCACGGTGTGTTGGAAGCGTCCGTCGCTGCGATGCGCGTGGCACCCAACGATGTTTTTGCCTACATGGGGCCCGCCATCGGTGCGCAAGCGTTTGAAGTCGGTGCCGATGTGCGTGATCAATTTCTCGGCGGCGCGTTACCCGGCGAGCACCGCGCGACCGCTGCTGCGTTCGTGCCGTGCGCGGAAAAGTTGACGCCAAAATGGTTGGCCAATATTTATGCGCTTGCACACATCCGCTTGTCGCGCGTCGGTGTGTTGCCAGCCAACGTGTTCGGCGGCGGACTATGCACGGTTACTGATCAACAACAATTTTTCTCGCACCGGCGACAAACGCGTGCCGGCGAAAAATCGGGACGCATGGCCGCGCTCATCTGGCTCGACTGAACAATCTGCTCGCGTCACGCGTGTTAGAATGTTGCAATTAAGTTGCATTAACGAGCTGCCTTGTTCGGTAGGCAGTCTCTTCATACGCTGACGCCATGACACTTTTTTATATCATCATCGCCGCGCTGCTTGGCGGATTGCTCTCCGTCGTCCTAGCGTCGCTGCTGGCGTGGCGCGTGCAGCCGCGACTCATCCCAGTATTTGTCAGTTATGCAGTCGGCGCGCTGCTGGGCGTCGTGTTTCTGAATTTACTGCCGCATATCTTTGAGTCCACAACACGCTACCGCGCCTCGGCTGGCTGGATTCTCGCGGGCATTCTTGGATTTTTTGTACTCGAGAAAATGGTGCTCTGGCGGCACAATCACGATCACGGCGCTTCGCTGCTCGACGAATCTTCACACTCGCACGCCAACGCACATGCGCACGGACACGGTAACGCAGATGGCAGCCGCTCGTCGGTGTGGATGGTTATCATCGGCGATGGCTTTCACAACTTCACGGATGGCCTTGCGATTGCGGCCGCGTTTGTCGCTGATTTCCGGCTGGGAGTGTTGACCTCGATTGCCATCATTGCGCACGAATTGCCACAGGAACTGGGCAACTTTCTGGTACTCATTCATTCTGGTTTTAGCAAAACGCGGGCGCTGGTCTGGAACATGGTGTCGAGTCTGGCAACGCTGGTGGGCGCAGTGCTTTCTTACTTCATGCTGCAGGCGCTTGAAGGCTACGCCAGTGTCTTTTTGTGTCTTGCGGCCGCCAGCATGATTTATGTTGCGATCGCCGATCTGATCCCCGGACTGCATCGACGCACCTCGCTTCGGGATTCAGTCACCCAGTTTGCGCTGATTGGGCTGGGCATCGGCTCGATCTGGATGGTGCACATTTTCGTCGGGCACTGAAGCGGCGCGCACACGCTTCGGCTTTCCGAAACCGAATAGCCACAGCAGCAGGGCGCAAGGCGCGAGCCCGTAGAACACGAAGGTGAGGACGCCTGCCGTAAGACTACGTTCAGTGATGGCCATCATCAGTGCCACCCACAGCCAGGCGATGGCTATGATGTGCATGGCTGTCTCGGCGAGATTGTTGAAGCAGTCACAAGCTGTCAGAATGTCAATTGGTCAAGTGACAATTAGCTGTCGATTAGCGAGCGAGTAAACCATGTACGCCGCCGATGCACCGGATTTGCAGAAAATTCTGTTTGACATGCAGCAAGCGGGCGGGCGCTGGATTCATTCGCTCGGTGCCACTGCAGTACCCGAGAGCGCTGCGCAATTGCAGGCGGCGTGGTTACAAGCATTTGGCGGCGATGCCGCTTCGCTCGCTGATTGGCGGATCAAATGGGCTGCTGCCCAACAAGACGCGCTGGAAAAATTGTCGAAGGTTGCGGGAAATAGCGCGCAGGACAAGCGCTTTCAATCAACCGAATGGCAGCAATCGCCCCCATTTCGGTTGCTGGCTGATGCCTACTTGGCGACATCGCGGTCTCTCCTCGATGGGCTCGACACTCTAGGCATGAAGCCTGAGGCAAAAAAACGCGCGCACTTTTTCTTGAAACAATACCTCGACGCCATCGCGCCGTCCAATTTTCTGGCCACGAATCCGCAGGCGATGCGTCTAGCACTCGAAACCGGCGGCGAATCGTTGCGAGAGGGCGCGATCAATTTTAGCGAGGACGTGGCCAAGGGCCATGTGTCGATTACCGATGAGTCCGCATTTGAGGTCGGCAAGAATATTGCCACTTCACTTGGCAGCGTGGTGTTCGAAAACCCGCTGTTTCAGTTGATCCAGTACGCGCCGTGTACGCCGAGCGTATATCTGCGCCCCATCTTGTTTGTGCCACCGTGCATTAATAAGTTCTACATTCTGGATTTGACGCCGGAAAATTCCCTGATCCGTTATCTGGTCGCGCAAGGACACAGCGTATTCGTGATGTCGTGGCGCAATGTGGATGCGTCGATTGGACACCTGACATGGGACGACTACATCGCCTCGGGTGTGGTGAAAGCGATTGACGTGGTGCGACTCATCACTAATGTCGAGAAGATCAACACGCTGGGCTTTTGCGTTGGCGGCACCTTGCTCGCTTGTGCCATCGCGGTATTGCGACGCATGGGGCACGACGTTGTCGCGAGCACGACGTTACTGACGACCTTCGTCGATTTCGCTGATGTTGGTGACATTGACGCCTACATTGACGAGGATTTTGTGCGGCAGCGCGAGCGCGACGTCGGTCGGGGTGGCGTCGTCAAAGGGGCGGATCTGGCATTCGCTTTTTCGTCGTTGCGCGCCAATGACCTGATCTGGAGCTACGTGGTCAGCAACTATTTGAAGGGGACAAAACCGCCCGCGTTTGATCTCTTGTACTGGAACGCTGACAGTACAAATCTGCCAGGGCCTTGGTATTGCTGGTATGTGCGGAATACGTATCTGGAAAACAACCTGATTAAGCCTGATTGCTTACGCGTGTGTAATGTTCCGGTGGATATGTCATACGTCGACATGCCGACTTTCGTATTCGCGGCCAGAGAAGATCACATCGTGCCGTGGCGTTCCGCTTACTCGAGTGCGGTGCTGTTCAGCGGTGACGTCGAGTTCACGCTCGGTGCCTCAGGGCACATCGCCGGTGTCATCAACCCGGTGTCAAAGAGCAAGCGCAATTTCTGGCAGCGCGTGCCTCATTGCGCGACACTTGACGCGTCCGCCGACGCGTGGCTGCAGGACGCCGAGGAAGTCCCGGGCAGTTGGTGGGCGAAGTGGAGCGATTGGCTCAGCGTTTATGGCGGCCGCAGAGTAGCCGCGCGTAACCAACTGGGCAGTGCAACGTTTGCACCGACCGAGCCTGCGCCTGGTCGCTATGTCAGGGGAAAGGCTGGCTAGCCCCGTACGCTTGGCGATGCCGCGGGCACACGAAAAAAGAACGTAAACTTTGACCGAGCGAATCAATATTGGTGTCGAGTAGTTCACTTGATGCCGCGACAAAAGGGAACCACGCAATGGCAGCGACACAACGAAACGCGCTGGTGACCGGCGGGATGGGCGGCTTGGGTGAGGCCATTTGCATGAAGCTCGCCGGCATGGGCATCAAGGTAATCGTCACCTATTCGCCAAACAACACCAAGTCGGCTGAGTGGCTGCGCGAGATGGCGGCGCGCGACTTTCAGTTCCACGCCTATGCGGTGGACGTCTCGGACTTTGATTCCTGCAGCGCGGCAATCGAAAAAATTCAAAAGGAAGTCGGGTCGATCGACATCTTGATCAACAACGCGGGCATTACCCGCGACATGACGTTCAAGAAGATGACCAAGGTTGATTGGGACACCGTGATCGGCACCAATCTGGATAGCGTTTTCAATATGACCAAACCGATTGTCGATGGCATGGTCGAACGCGGCTGGGGTCGCGTGATAAACGTCTCGTCCGTCAATGCGCAAAAAGGTGCCTTTGGACAAACCAACTACTCGGCGGCCAAGGCCGGCATGCATGGATTCACCAAAGCGCTTGCGCTGGAAGTCGCGAAAAAAGGCGTCACCGTCAACACCATCTCTCCTGGCTACATCGGCACCAAGATGGTGACGGCTATTCCTGAGGACATACTCAATTCCAAAATCATTCCGCAAATTCCGGTTGGGCGACTCGGCAAGCCGGAAGAAGTCGCGGGGCTTTGCGCCTACTTGGCGTCGCAGGAAGCCGCATTTATCACGGGCGCGAATATCGCCATCAATGGCGGGCAGCACATGCAGTAGTCAGCGTCGGTCGCTGGTACGGCCGGCGCTCATTGATACAGATGTACGCCGCCGTTGACCGCAAGGTTGGTACCGGTGATATAGGACGATTGCTCGCTCACCAGAAACGCCGCCGCGTTGGCGATGTCATTCGGAACACCCATCCGCTCGCTTGGAATGGCCGCGACAATGGCGATCCGCGCGGCCTCCGGCATGGCCTGCGTCATCGGCGTGTCGATGAATCCGGGCGAAATTGCATTCACGGTCTCGCCTTTTTTTGCGACTTCCAGCGCGAGCGATTTGGTAAAGCCGAGAATGCCTGCTTTCGCTGCTGGTAGTTGGTTTGTCCGAACGCGCCCTTGGTCGCATTGACGCTGGAAATGTTGATGATGCGTCCCCATTGCTGGGCGACCATGCCTTCAATTACCTGCTTGGTCACATTGAAAACGCTGTCCAGGTTGGTCGACATCACGCCGCGTCATTGCTCGAGTGACATTTTTCGGAAACTTGCGTCGCGCGTGACCCCTGCGCAGTTAACTAGAATGTCGATGTTTCCAAATCGTGCGGCAACATCTGCCACCATTTTTTCACTGGCGCCAAAATCGCTGACATCGGCCGCAATCGTCGCGCATTCAGTAGCGCCGAATCCAGCTTTCTTCATGGACTCGTGCCAAACCGCTTCCGAGCCTGGGACGATGTAATTGGCGACCACGAAAACACCGTCGGCCGCAAGTTTCATCGAGATCGCTGTGCCGATGCCGCCGACACCGCCCGTAATGAGTGCAATTTTTCTTTTCATTGTGCTCTGCTTTTGTCTGACGACAGATTCTAGCCTTGGCCGAGGCGTTCGTTGCGACATCGCGCACGGCGGACGTCCATAAAAAACCCCAAGGGGTTGAGGCCTTGGGGCAAATCCTTAACCTAGGTTAAGGAGGAGGAGACGATCGTGCCGCGCGAATCGTGCGCGGGTAATCAAGCTTACTTGCGCTTGGCAGCGGCTGGCTTGACGGCCTTTTCCGCTGTGGCGGTCGCCGTATTGAACGCGCTGTTCGCGTATGAAGACGCTTGCTTGGCGGCATTGGTGAAGCTGTCGCTAGCTGCGGCGCTGGCGGTCAGGCCGGTCTTGAGCGCGTTGACGAACACGTCGGAACCTGCCGGGGCTGATTTGGACACGGTATCCAGCGTATCGAGCATTGACTTCTGAAACAGGCTCACACGCTCTTCAACGAGCGACGAATATTGAGCTTGCGCCGAAGAAGCGATTTCGTAGAAGTTCTTCGAGTAGCCCATCAAAAACTCGAGTCCGGTTTCGGCGGCTTTGGTCTGCAGGCTGTTCAGTTCCTGCACGTCCTTCACCGTAACGACCGCTTTCGCGTTTTTTGCCGACACGTCAAATCCCGCATTGGTCGCGTCGACCGTGAGGCCGAAAAAGCGCTCCGTGCTGCCAACACCGACGGACGCGAATTTCATCGCCGCGTCGACGCTGGACTTGGATAGATCGCCAAACTGTTCTGCTACAGAGTTCAGGTTAGTCATGGTTTTAACTCCAAAAATGGGTAGTGCTATCAAAAAACAAAAATGGTGCAGTGCACAAACAACATGATATGGGCGGGAAAAGCCAAAGTCAAGCGTTTTTGGTGCGGCGCACCATTTTATGGTTCAGGATCCCGTCGTTGGCAAAAATCCTAAACTAATCAATGTGCTATTGTGCTTTGCAATACCGGCTGCCGGGTCTGATGCGCCACCGCAACCGCGACAAATGGTGTGGCGCAACAAGCCCGGAGGCACCCAAGAGGGGTTGGACACCGTGAGGAGAGGCCTATGACCCGTATCATCAAGAAATACCCCAATCGGCGGCTTTATGACACCGAAACCAGTGTCTACATCACGCTGACGGAGGTCAAACAGTTTGTGCTGGGCCAGAAAGACTTCAAAGTGCAGGATGCGCGAAGCGGCGACGACCTGACCCGCAGCATCCTGTTGCAAATCATCCTAGAAGAGGAATCCGGTGGCGTTCCGATGTTTTCGGCCGACATGCTGGCCAACATCATCCTCTACTACGGCCACGCCATGCAGGGGCTGATGGGGAGCTATTTGGAACGATCTATCGGCGCGTTCCACGAAGCGCAGAAGAAATTTCAGGAACAATCATCAACGCTGTACGGCACTGTTCCGACGTTTCGCCCGGATGCCTGGGCGCAGATAATGCCCGGCGCGGCAAACAATCCAATGGGCGATTTCATCGAAAAAAGCGCGTCCAGCGTCATCGGTATGCAAGAGGAACTGCGCAAGCAGGCGATGCAGATGTTTTCGACCTTTCCCTACGTCAATCCTGCCGCCGGTGCAGCACCCGACGAGGAAGGCCATCGCAAGGAGCAAGAAGCCACGAGAGCGCCTCGCACCAAGGCTCGGCGCAGCAAGTAATGTCGATTCTGCGTACGATCAAACCGCGCAGCATTGCGAAGGAGAAAATTCGTCCGCCGCGCGTCGGATTTGTCTCGCTTGGCTGCCCTAAAGCCCTAGTCGACTGCGAGCAAATCATCACGCAGCTTCGCTCTGAAGGTTACGATATCGCCGCTAACTACGACGGTGCCGACTTGGTTGTGGTGAACACCTGCGGATTCATTGACTCAGCCGTGCAGGAATCGTTGGATGCAATCGGCGAAGCGCTCCACGAAAACGGTAAGGTGATTGTCACCGGCTGCCTCGGGGCAAAATCGGCCAAAGACGGCCAGAACCTAGTGCGGCAGATGCACCCGAAAGTGCTCGCCGTGACCGGGCCGCACGCCAAGGATGAAGTGGTGGGTCACGTGCATGCGCATTTGCCACAGCCGCACGATCCGTTTGTCGATTTGGTACCACCTGCGGGCATTAAATTGACACCTCGGCACTATGCCTACATGAAGATTTCGGAAGGGTGCAACCATCGTTGCACGTTCTGCATCATTCCGTCCATGCGCGGTGATCTGGTTTCACGTCCGATCGGCAGCGTGATGCAAGAGGCGGAGAATTTGGTCAAATCGGGCGTCAAGGAACTGCTGGTGGTGTCACAGGACACCAGCGCGTATGGTGTGGATGTCAAATACCGTACCGGGTTCTGGAACGGCAAACCGATCCGAACGCGCATGACTGAACTGTGCGAGGGGCTTGGCAGTCTTGGCGTGTGGGTTCGCCTGCATTACGTTTATCCGTACCCACACGTCGATGAAGTCATTCCGTTGATGGCGGCGGGCAGACTGCTGCCGTACCTCGACATTCCGTTTCAGCACGCGAATACCCGAATTCTCAAGGCGATGAAACGGCCGGCGGCGACGGAAAAAACCCTCGAGCGCATCCGCGCGTGGCGGGCAATTTGTCCCGATATCACGATCCGCTCGACGTTTATTGCTGGCTTTCCCGGGGAGACTGAGGCGGAGTTTCAGGAGTTGCTCGCGTTTCTCGATGAAGCGCAACTCGATCGGGTCGGGTGTTTTGCCTATTCCCCTGTCGAAGGTGCTGCCGCTAATGGATTGCCTGACCACGTGCCAGAGCCGCTTAAACAAGAGAGAGTGGCGCGCTTCATGGCGGTACAGGCAAAGATCAGCGCCGCCAAGCTTGCGAGACGGGTTGGTCGCGAGGAGGATGTGCTGATCGATACGGTCACTGCGGGTGGTGCCATCGGCCGAACCAAATCGGACGCACCGGAGATAGACGGCCACGTCGAAATTTCAGGCAAGCATCGACTGGTGCCGGGTCAACTCCTCCGCGTCCGCATTAGCGCATCTAGGGATCACGATCTGGTCGGGGAATTGGCGAATCCGGCGTGAATCTCGTCGACGTTTGGCTCGGCAACTACGTTAAGTAAATCATTAATAAACAAATAGTTATAACACAATATTAATGTCAAATAGTAATACTAGAGCCGTCACTTTTCTGGTCCTAGCCGCTTCCGTTCTAGTGGTTTCGACCGCAGCCTTGATGATCCGTGTCGCGCAGGCCGAGCAGGTACCGTCGGTCTCAATTGCTTTCTGGCGCTTGGCGATCGCCAGCCTCGTGCTGTGCCTGTTCTGTGGCAGCCAGCGCACGACGCGCACTGAATTGGGGAGGCTTCCGCGTGGGTCAATCTGGCTGATGTTTGCGTCGGGCACTTTCCTCGCGATTCACTTTGCCGCTTGGATCGCCTCGCTCGCGTATACGTCGGTCGCCAGCAGCACCGCGTTGGTGACGACCAATCCGGTGTGGTTGGCGGTGTTTTCCACGCTGATCCTGAAAGATCGGCCGGATCGCTGGATTTGGTTGGGGGTTGGGGCGTCGCTAATGGGAAGCGTGTTGATCTTCGTGGTCGACGCTTCCGCGACTGCCTCGCCGAGCGCGAACTCGGTGTTGGGCAATGCGCTGGCGCTCGCAGGTTCGATCGCGGTTTGTGGCTACCTATTGATCGGTCGACAGCTATCGCGCAGCGTCTCGACGCGCTTGTATGTGACTATCGTGTTTAGCGCCGCGGCAGGGGTGCTTTTGTTGTTCGCGATCGCCGCAGGCGCGCCATTAGCAGGATTTGGCGCGACGGCCTGGCTCTGCCTGATTGGTCTCGCGATCGGTCCGCAATTGATTGGGCACTCGGGCATCAGTTGGTCGCTGCGACACCTGGCACCGACCATGGTGGCCGTCGCCATTCTCGGCGAGCCAATCGGATCCGCTTTGCTCGCGTGGTGGCTGCTCAGAGAAAACATAGGCGTGCTCCAGTTGGTCGGATTTGTGCTGTTAATGACGGGAATTTTTCTCGCGGCGCGATCAGTGCCCGCAGCGCTACCAACCACTACTACGTCCGATGTATCACGCATATAATTCTCAGACGACGCCGCTGCGTCGTTTTTTGTTCGCCGGGAATCGTTCCTGCTTCGCATCGCCATGATGCCGACGACGGTGGGCTGTCTTCTGAATCGCTGCCAACGAATTGATGTCTTCTTTTTCCCCTGATGTAAGTATTAGTGCAGCGTCGCAAGCCAGCGGCCCCGCTGACGACACCGACGCGCAGCGGCATGCGCGAAGAACGGATGCTTGGCAGCGTCTCTCGACATCGACCAAACCGCGCGTGTTGATGATCACGCACAAATTGGGCGGGGGCGTCGAGCGTCACATTGCGGATCTTGGCTGCTTGCTGGCGCCCACCTGCGAAGTATTGGTGCTGCGACCAGATGGTTCAGGTCTGCTATCTGTCGAGTGGCTGCGTGAGGGCGAGGATTGGCGCTGCTGGTTTGTCGCCTCCGCAGACCGCGATGCGCTCACGGGTTGCTTGATCGCGGCAGGCGTCGTCAGAGTGCATCTTCATCATATTGACGGACTTGCGCCGCCGCTGTGGACGATTGCGGATGCGATCGGCGTGCCGCTCGACATTACCTTGCACGATCACTGGCCGCTCACGCCGCGCTACCATCTCGCGCCAACGCCGGACGCGCCGGACATCGGTGCGAGCGCGGATTGGCACGAACAGACGGGCGCATTGCTCGCCTCTGCGGCTCGCGTGTTCGCGCCATCGCGCTATCTGGCTGATGCCATCCGGCGCGTGCATCGCGGCATCCCGATTACGGTCTGGCCTCACCCGGACGCAAGTGCTGCTGGTCCGGAGCAGCGTCCGTTCAAGGTCGCCATCATCGGACGCATGTCACCGGATAAGGGTCTAGACGTCGTCGTCGCGTGCGCCAAGTGGGCAAAAGACCATGCACTGCCGCTTCACTTTCGCATCATCGGCTCGACAACCGAGGCGATTCCGGTGTTTCCGCAATTACCACTCGATGCGACCGGTGGCTATGACGACGAGAATTTGCCGGCGATCATTGCCACGGAACAACCGGACCTCGCTTTTTTTCCGTCGCAAATTCCCGAGAGTTTTTCCTACACGCTCACGGCGGCAATGACGGCCGGGTTGCCGATAGTTGCAGCGCGTCTGGGGGCATTCATTGAGCGACTTCAAGGGCTGAGCGCGGCGTGCCTCCTCGATCGTGGTGTGTCCGCAGCCGCATGGTGCGACGCCCTGCTGGCGCTGGCGCGCACACCGCGCGAGGCTAGCACGGTTCCGCACATCGTCCCCGAAAGCGGTATCGCGGCGTACCTGTCGGCGATTGCAAATAATTCCGATCGCGCCCCGCCAGCGGGTGCGCCCGCCGCCATCGCGCCGAAGGCTGCGGCCTATGTTCGTCCGAAAATGCTAGAGACAGAGGTCGAGTTGTCGACAGCGGATCTGTTCCGTTTCGGCGTCGAATGCGGGCAGACCGAAGCGCGCGATCAACTCAAGCGCCGCAGCGGCGAGATCGATGAACGGTTGCGCGCGGAAGAAGCGCGCCGGCTTGCACTTGAGTCGGAGCTCCATGAAATTCACGCTGCGATCGAGCGCGAAGCGTCGATGACCCAGGAACTGCAAGCGCATATCCAAAAACTGCAAGCGCATATCCAAAAACTCGACATCGAAATAGTTGAAAACCAGCAGGCCGCGCAACACGCAATGGATCTCACTCGTGAAACGTTGGAGCACGAGCGTGACGATGCACGTGCGGCGTTCAACGAAATTTCTGCATCGCGATTTTGGCGCGCTACCGCACCGCTGCGCTTGATGACCCACCAGCTAAAGCGCCTGCTACGATTTGGGCGAGAGGCAGCAGGACACTCAAAGTCGCTACCGTTCAAATTGGGTGCCGCCAGCCAAATCTTGCGAACGCAAGGCCCGGCCGCGCTAGGACGTCGCGTGCATGAAAAGCTGACGCGTCGCAACGGTGAAGCGAGCAGCCCCGCGCTCGCGTATCGGCAACAAGCGCAGATTCTGCCACTTGCTGTCCCGCAGTCCGCAACGCCGCAAGTGTCGATCATCATCCCGGTCTACGGCCAGCACCTGATGACGTTTACCTGTTTGAAAAGCATTGCGGAAACATGCGACAAAGATTCGATAGAAGTCATTGTCATTGATGATTGCTCACCTGAGCCGGCTGCGTCCGCACTCGCCTCGGTCAGTGGCGTGCGATTCATTCGCAACGAAACCAACCTTGGTTTCTTGAAAAACTGCAACAAGGCAGCCGCGACAGCACGTGGCGACTACGTTTTGATTCTGAACAACGATGTCATCGTCACGCCTGGCTGGCTCAGCGCGATGCGCGAAACATTTTTGGGGCGCGACGATGTCGGCATGGTGGGCGCCAAGTTGATCTATCCGGACGGGCGCCTGCAGGAAGCAGGTGGCATTGTGTGGTGCGATGGCTCGGCGTGGAACTGGGGGCGGAATCAGGATGCGTCATTACCCGAGTACAACTACTTGAGGGAAGTCGATTACTGCTCAGGCGCATGTCTAATGCTCCGACGCACCGACTGGGACGCGCTCGGCGGCTTTGACGAACGCTACGCGCCAGCCTACTACGAAGACACAGACCTTGCGTTTCGTGTGCGGGAATCGGGCAAGCGCGTGTATTACCAGCCGGCCGCCGTGGTGGTGCACTTTGAAGGTCAGAGTTCAGGCACTGACCTGACGCAGGGAGTGAAGAAGCATCAAGTGATTAACCAGCAGACGTTTGTGGCGCGCTGGCGCGCCGTGTTGGCACGGCATCGCATCAATGGCTTGCTGCCTCGTCTGGAGCGCGACCGCTATTTCAGGCGACGTGTGCTAGTCATCGACGCATGCATGCTGACGCCGGATCAGGATTCCGGCAGTTTGCGCATGTTTGAGTTGCTCGGCGTAATGGCGCGCATGCACGTCAAGGTGACCTTCTTGGCCGACAACCTTGAGTTTCGTGAACCCTACGTGAGCCAAATTCAAGCGCTGGGTGTTGAAGTCATCTATCACCCGGTGGAATCGAATGTCACGCGGTTCCTTGAGCGACACGCCGCCGAGTACCAAGTCATCGTGCTGTCACGTGCGACGGTTGCGGTCAAGCACATTGACACTGTTCGTCGTGTCGCACCGCGCGCGAAAATTCTGTTCGATACGGTTGATCTTCATTTTTTGCGACAGGAGCGCGAGGCGGCGTTGGCCGATGACGTTGTGCTCCGTGCAGCTGCTGCGATTATGAAGGCGCAAGAGCTTGGCATCATGTCCAAGAGTGATGTCACGCTGGTCGTCAGCCCGGTTGAACAACAATTGCTCGGCGAAATTGCGCCCGAAGTACGCGTGAGCATTATTTCAAATGTCCACGTTAATATGCCCGGCTCGAAACGATTCGCCGAACGTCGCGGCGCGATTTTTATCGGCGGATTCCGTCATCCGCCCAATCTCGATGCTGTTACCTGGTACGTTGATCGTGTGCTGCCGATCTTGCGGCGCAAAAATGCGGGCATCGTCACAACGGTAATTGGCAGTTACGCACCGCCGAGCTTGCGGTCGTTTGCGGCCGACGATTTTGTGATTGCCGGGTTCGTTTCCGACGTCGCGCCTTACTACGACAACGCAAAGCTTTCAATCTCGCCGTTGCGCTACGGTGCAGGCGTGAAAGGCAAGGTCAACATCGCCATGCAGTACGGGGTTCCAGTAGTGGCGACGACGCCGTCCGTGGAAGGCATGCACTTGCGTCCCGGTGTTGACGTGCTGTGTGCGGACGATGCTGAGGCATTTGCTGACGCCATGATCCTAGCGAACACCGATGCGACATTGTGGCGCACGCTACGCGACAACGGCCTGGACAACATCGATACCCATTTTTCACGTGCGACGGCCAGACGTGCGCTCGCGGTGTTACTCGAAATCGAAGCAGGGTAGGGTGCCGCTGCCGAGCGTGATCAGGTTTTCCGGTCGGAAATAAGCGACAGAAATTCGCGCCGTAGCGTCGCATTGTCCAAGAACACGCCGCGCATAATGCTGTTGATCATTTTCGCCTCGGCATCCTTTACGCCGCGCCATTGCATGCAGAAATGATCCGCTTCCATCACAATGGCCAAGCCATCCGGTTTTAGTTTGTGTTGGAGCAGATTAGCGACGTGCGAGACGGCTTCTTCCTGAATCTGAGGCCGCGTCATCACCCAGTCGATCAAGCGCGCGTACTTGGACAGCCCAATCAGGTTGGAGTGTTCATTCGGCATTACGCCAACCCAAATCTTGCCGACGATTGGGCAAAGGTGATGCGAACACGCGCTGCGCACGTGAATCGGCCCGATGATCATCAATTCGTTCAGATGCGAGATGTTGGGGAATTCAGTAACGGTCGGCTCCGGGACATAGCGCCCACGGAACACTTCTTGGACGAACATCTTGGCCATGCGCCGTGCGGTTTGGCTGGTGTTGTGATCGCTGAAGGTGTCGATGACCAGGCTCTCGAGTACCGCCTGCATCTTGACCTCGACCTCGGCTTGCAAATTGTCGAGATCGCCTGGCCGCAGGAACTCGGAAATGTTGTCGTTGGCGTGAAACCTTCGCCCGGCGCTGCTGACGCGCGCACGGATAGCAGCGGATAGCGGGATGCCTTGGTCGTGGATGGGGTTGGTTGGGGATTTCTTCATGGTATGAATACTAACATGTGTGAGGTTTTCAACGGCAAGAGTGCCGTGTAAGTCTCTGAAAGAACAAGTAATATTGAAAATAACGTCGATTTATTACGCGGCATATTTATATTATGTCAATAACTGTGGATGACATATCGGTAAAGTAAATGCGGCCGTGCCGATGCCATAGGATTACTACGCACAACCACGCCCCTGCTGCCATGCCGCACCAACACTCCATTAGCGAATCGAGAATACCTGCTTGACGTGCTCGGCCAGTTGCTCACCAACGCGATCATCTACAACCGCAGCGACGGACAAGTGACCATTGCCGTGTCGGTTGATGGCGATGATGTTTGCATCAGCATCTCTGACACCGGCGTTGGCATTCGTGCCGACGAAGTCGGCGTGTTGTTCGAGCCCTTCACGAAACTGCAGCAATCATCCAACGTCAGCGATGGTGCGGGTCTGGGACTGACCATTGCGAAGTCGCTGATCGAACACATGGGTGGCACCATCTCGGTCGAGAGTCAAAAGAAAGCATCAAGAAAGGGGTCACATCTTGTAATATTAGATTCTTGCGGTAAACTAATCGCCATGACCCGTCCCCTCCGTATTGAATTTCCCGGCGCGATTTACCACGTTACATCGCGCGGCAATGCGCGGCAAAAGGTTTTTCTGGATGATGAAGACAGGGAAGTCTTTCTTTCCACATTGGCCTGGGTGATTGAGCGCTTCGGCTGGATCTGCCATGCCTACTGCCTGATGGGCAATCATTTTCACCTTATGATCGAAACCCCCACGCCCAACCTCTCGCGCGGCATGCGCCAGTTGAACGGTGTCTATACCCAGGGGTTCAACCGACGTCACGGCAAGGTCGGCCACCTGTTTCGGGGGCGTTTTAAAGCCATCCTGGTGGAACGTGACAGCTATCTGCTCGAACTGGCGCGCTATGTCGTCCTCAATCCCGTGCGCGCGAAGATGGTCAAGGCGCCAGAGCGCTATGCCTGGAGCAGCTACCGCGCGACGATGGGACTCAATCCCCTCCCGCCCGGCCTCAGCATCGACTGGTTGCTTGGCCAGTTTGCCAAGACCCGGCTCGTGGCCCGCCAGCGCTATGCAGCATTCGTTCAGGCCGGGGTAGGACAAGCTTCGCCTTGGAAAAACTTGAAAGGGCAGGTGTTGCTGGGTGGCGACGCCTTCGTCGCGGCAATGGCTGCTCAGCTTGTGGCGAGCGAGACCGTGGTGGAAATTCCCAAACGACAACGCCGGGTTCACCGCCCCTCGCTCAAGAAGCTATTGGTCGGCGTCGATTCCAAGGAAGCGCGCAACCACGCCATGACGAGCGCCTATCTGGAGCATGCTTACACCTTGGCCGAAATCGGGCGCGCAGCGGGATTGCACTACGCAACGGTGAGCCGCATTGTCAATGCTAAAAAGTAAATATGATAATACAAGATGTGACCCCGTCTGTGTGTGACCCCGTCTGTGTGACCCCGTCTGTGCACACGATTCCGTCGGCGACACAATTGAGCCCATGAGTGGATGATGTCAGATTGAATGAGAAGTGAAACACTAGCATCTGAGCGGCTTTTCAGGCACAAATTCTTGAAAACGCGCGCCGATAATAGACTTTGTGCATCGTTGAGGCGATGAAAACGCTATCTGGTGGGGTGTGAGCTTAGGCGTCGAGTAAACTCTCGACTCGCCCATTCACGTCGCCCTCGCCTTGCGCCACCCATTTTCACACCTCGCTTCCGCCGCGAAGCCAAGCATGCGATCGCCCTTGAGTAGACGACTGCTATGTGCGGCATAAGCGGTTTTGTTTCCATCGGTCGGGTGATCGATGATGGCGCCGCGCTGATACGTCGCATGAACCGCCGGCTTTCGCACCGCGGGCCCGACGCCGAGGGCTATTTTTCACACCACAAAGTGCACTTAGGACACCGACGGTTGTCGGTGATTGATATCGCCGCGAGTCTGCAGCCGATGACGACAACCGATGGGCGCTACACGCTTGTCTATAACGGCGAGATTTACAACTACCGCGAGCTGCGCGACGAACTCAAGCGCTTGGGACGCACGTTCAAGACCAACGGTGATACCGAAGTACTGCTACAGGCCATCGCCCAATGGGGCACCGAGCCTGGAACGCTGGTACTTGAAAAAATTCGCGGCATGTTCGCCTTCGCCTGCCACGACCGCGAAACCGGAACGCTGTTCATGGCGCGCGATCAGCTTGGTGTAAAGCCCCTGCACTACGCGTCGAACCCGCAATCGTTTGTGTTTGCCTCTGAACTAAAGGCCATCACTGAGCACCCAGCTGTTGCCCGCACCATCGATTTGGATGCTGTCGGACTGTTTCTCGAGTGCCAATACATCCCCGCCCCACTCACCATTTACCGCGACATTCGCAAACTCGCCGCGGGCCACGCGCTGCGCTTTGACACTCGCAGCGCCGAATTGCAAATGTGGAAGTACTGGGAGCCGGACTATCGTCAGAAGCTAATGCTGACCGATGATGAAGCGGTGCTCGAATTGGAGCGCGAACTACGAGCATCGGTCGATTCGATGTTAGTGGCCGATGTCCCGTTAGGCGCATTTGTCAGCGGCGGCGTCGATTCGAGTTTAATCGCGGCGATGATGAGCGACATCACCAAAAAACCGATTGAGACTTTCAATCTTGGATTTTTGAGTGACGCTGGCACGCCGGACAGGACACAAAGCGAACACGCTCAGGCGGCACGCGTTGCCGAACATCTGGGTAGCTACCATCATGCACTGATGGTCAAGTCGTCCGATGTCACGGACGCGTTCGGCGAATGGGTCGACGTGTTCGACGAGCCGTTTGGCGACCAGGCGGCACTGCCTACTTTATTGCTGTCCAAACTCACGCGTCAGCATGTCACCGTGGCGCTGACCGGCGAAGGCGCGGACGAACTTTTTTCCGGATACGGAAATTATCGCAAGCGGGTCAGCGAGGAGCGCATTTCCGGGGTGCTCGGTGCGCCCGGGTCACCCCTACCCGCGCTACTGAAGTACCTGCCAGCGGTGGCGCAAAAAGACCGACTGGTGAAAGCGATCATGCAGCCAGCAGCACAGCGCTATGCGACGATTCCGAACGTGTTCGACAGGGCGATCCATCCACAGTTTTTCTCGGATCGGTTGATCGCGTGCCAACAGTCGCACATCGCAGACTACGCCGCGACGTTTTTTGAACAATGCAACGCACGTGATTACATTGAGAAAATCATGTACGTCGACATGCGGCTTTGGCTGCCCGACGATCTGCTGACCAAGGTTGATCGCGCCACCATGGCGTTTTCGTTAGAGGCGCGCGTTCCTTACCTCGATCATCGACTGGTGGAATTTGTCGCGCGTCTCGATCCGGCCCTAAAACAACGTGGCAAGACCACCAAATTCATTCTCAAGAAACTCGCGGCGCGCTACCTGCCGACCGATATTGTCAATCGCAACAAGCAAGGGTTTGTCATGCCCTTGGCTGGTTGGCTCGAAGGCAACTTGAAACCGCACGTTGATGCGGCGCTGGGTAACCACGGATTGATGAAGCGTGGCTTGTTTCGCGATGGTGCGCTGGCGCGCCTGCAGTCCGAACATCGAGCGGGGCGCAGCAATCACGCCGGACGTCTCTGGGCGCTCACGGTGCTCGAACAGTGGTTCAGCCGCTACGCGCCCGAGTTTTCGCTTTGATCATGGCCGCGCGCTCACTCTCCATACTTCACACTGAATCGTCCATTGGCTGGGGTGGGCAGGAAATTCGTACGCTCACCGAGGCGCGCGGCATGCAGGACCGCGGCCATCGCGTCACGCTACTTACCCCGGCAGACGCGGCGATGTTTCCGGTCGCCAAGCGCATGGGCGTCGCGGTCGAGGCGATTGACATCAGGCAGAAACGCTTGGAACCGCTGTGGGCGTTGCGCCGCTGGCTTGCTCTGCACGCACACGAATACGATGTCATCAATACGCACAGCTCGACCGATAGCTGGTTGGCAGCAGTGGCTTGCAAGACATTGGCTGCCGCACCGCCTATGGTGCGCACGCGTCACGTCTCGACCGCGATCAACAATCACTGGTCGACGCGCTGGCTGTATCAAACGGCAACCGCGCACATCGTCACGACCGGAGAGGCGCTTCGACAGCAATTGAGCCGCGACAATGGCATCGCGCCAGAGCGGATGACGTCGGTGCGAACCGGCATCGATCTTGCACGGTTTCGGCCGCTGGATAAGACGCAAACCCGCCATACGCTGCGCGTGGCCGACACGCCGACCATCGGCATTTTGGCGACACTGCGCGACTGGAAGGGGCACGACTATCTGCTTGACGCGTTGAAAATACTGCGCCCAACGTTTCCGCAATGGCGACTGCTGGTGATCGGCGATGGCCCGCAGCGTGCGCGACTGAGTGCGCGCACGCGCGACGAGTCGCTCGCCGACATTGTGCGATTTGTGGGCAATGTTGACAATGTGCCCGAATGGCTGTCCGCGCTGGATTTGTTCGCCCTGCCCTCCTACGGCGATGAAGGTGTGCCACAAGGCATCATGCAGGCAATGGCGTGCGGGCTTCCAGTGGTGTCAACGCCGGTGGGTGCGATTACCGAGGCGGTGCAAGATGGTACGACCGGCATGTTGGTTGCCCCTAAAAACGCACAGGCGTTAGCGCAAGCATTAGCAACGCTGATGCACGACCAAACCATGCGCCAGCAGATGGGGCAGGCCGGGCACGACTACGCGCAGCAGGCGTTTGGCATCGACGTCATGCTCGATCGCATGACGGATGTATGCGAGCGCGTTATCGCCGCGCACAGGACGATCTGACATGTGGGCACCTCTAAAAATTCACTGAAGCCGCGCTGGCGGCGTTGCAAAGCCGCTCAAAATGCTCATGTACTACGTGTACACTGCGCTTTTTCGCGACTTTGCGCCTTGCCATCATCGGCTTGATTGAATTTTTAGAGGTACCCATGTGTGGCATCGCCGGATTTTTTCGACGCACGCGATTGCTGGTGCCACGGCCGATGCGATGATGGCGGCGCTCAAGAATCGTGGGCCGGATGCTCAGCACAGCAAGCGTTGGCACGCCGATTGGCGCACGGCGCCAGCCGACGGCACCGCACACAACGCGTTGATTCATGCGCGGCTGTCGATTATTGATCCGCGGCCGATTGCCGATCAGCCGATGTACCAGATAGAGAATACCGTTCGCATTGAAGTGATGGTAAAAAGCGAGTACGTTGGGAACGGCGAGTTGCGCGAGCTGCTGGATTTCCCAGATGAGATCCTGTTGGTCGGCAAAGTCCGTTTGTCGCAAGGCCTTGATGGCCACGTCCCGGCCAGCGAGCTGGTCGCGAGCGCGATACACGATACCGAATCCGCCTATCCCCAACACCGCATCAACTCGATACGTGCCATTCAGGACGGTACCGATGGGTAGTGCGGCGGAAGGCTGCGCAGAATCGTCTTGACCCATGATGGCTAAGGCGTCGGCAACAGACTTGTGTAACGCTGATACAACTCAAACAGAAATGCCACCCGCTCGGCGTCATTCACATACTTCTTCTTGCCGCCGTCTGGCAGATAGGCGGCATCGACGGCGCAGTCCAAAACGGAATGCGCCTCCTTGAGTGAAACGGGCATCGTTTCCGGGTTGTACAGAATTGCCAGCGTTGCGCCGGGGTCGCGCTTCATTTCCGCAATGCGGGCATCCAGCACGAGTTGAGCAGCGGATATGATCGTCTTGCGTAGACTCTTCGATTTTTCATCTTCGTACTTGTCCTCATCCACAAGAGACGGCCACGGAAAATTGTTGTAAACAATCTGATTCGAGTAGCACAGTCGCTCTTGAGTCGACCTGCAACAGAGCGAATCCATGCGTTATGCATTGTTGACGAGAGAATTCCAAAGTGTAGCGACTTCGCGTCCGGCACCAGAAGGACAAGATTGCTGGCAATCGTTTTTGACGAAAGCATTCCAATTGGCACATAAGATCGTCGTTCGGATGAGACACTGGGGATAAGGAGATAACTTTTTTTCGGTTGGCGAATTTCTCCGAATTGAGCGGGCATCGATGCAAGCTTTCGTGTCGTTTCACGCTCGCTGGCTCGCCGGTGACTACGCACCAACTCAATTCGTTCCCTGACGAAAGGCATTGCCTTTAAGTCCGTGGGCCTGGCATCTACGAGCCAAAGGCACCAACGCGGAATATCGTTCAAAAATTCGTCGGCACCAATGAATGGACGAATCCAATTCTTTGCTTCCGGCTCAGCTTTCAACAAAACACGTTTCTCGTCATCGGACAGCAACAGATTGCCACCATCATTCGGCATGCTTCCAAATACAATCTCTGGCACTTTGCAAATAGGCGTGCGGCGCGATTCGATGGCGACGTTTGGCGCATCGACAAGATACGGGTTGATATTTTTAGCATCGATTTCATGTGGCACGCCCTTGATGTCGGCATACTCATAAAGTCGCTTCTTCCTCGCATCGAATGCAGCAAATCCGATGATGACGCAGTGCACGGCGGCTTTGCCGGGCGCTTCATTCATCCATTGAAAAGTGCGGTGCGCAAAGTGAATGGAAATACCCATCGCGAGCAAGTGGCTCCACAAGACGCCCACTTGCTCGCCTTGCGTGATCGAGTTGGTGGAAACGAACGCGCATTTGACATGGCGACGCGCGATGGCTTCCACCTTCGCGTCGTCAACAAACAGGTCACCGGCAAACATTTCCTGCGAGGCGAATTGGACTTTCTTGCTGGCCTTCCGGTCGCGGCTGGCGCGCGAACGCATGCCACCAAAACCATCCGGTTCCGCCGTGATGTACTCGGCAGCCTTCAAGTACCATCCCGCGACGTAATCGAGCACGCCGGCTCCCTTCAATCCTTCGACGACAAAGTCCATGCCCTCCTTCTGTTGCTTGTTTTGCAAGGATTTGCCGATGAAGGGCGGATTGCCGAAAATATAGTTGAGCCGTCTGGGCGGAACAACGTGTGCCCAATCGAAACGCAGGGCGTCGCCGAGTTCGATATGTGCACTCTCCTTCAGAGGTATTCGCAACATCTGCTGCCCGAATTCCTCACCGGCTTCCACGTTCATCTGGTGGTCCATCAGCCACATGGCTACCTGGGCAACCTGCGCGGGAAAATCCTCGATCTCAAAACCATAGAACTGATCGACATTTACCGACACCAGTTCAAAGACGCTGGCCGTGCGGTGGCCAAACTTGGCCGCTTCGCGCAGTACGTCGAGTTCCAGCCGGCGCAATTCCCGATAACTGATGACGAGAAAATTGCCACAGCCGCAGGCGGGGTCAAGGAACGTGAGGGAACGTAGTTTCTTCTTGAACTCGAACAACTTGTTTTGCTGGTGTTTGATCTTGGAAAATTCTTCGCGCAGTTCATCCAGAAACAACGGGCGAATGAGCTTGAGGATATTCTCTTCGGAGGTATAGTGCGCGCCTAGCTGACGCCGACGATCCTTGGCGTCCAGTTCGATGACACGCTGGAACATCGCGCCGAAAATTGCCGGAGAAATTGCGCCCCAATTCAGGCTCGTGAGTGCCAGCAGGGCGTCTCGCATCGTCCGATTGAAAACCGGCGGATCAAAGTGCTGTTCGAACAGCTTGCCGTTGATTTGTTGGAATTGATTGAAATGGTCTGGCAGCGCGCGCTGCCGCTCCTCGACTTTCTTGTTTAGCGTGCTGAACAATTGATCCAGCACCGGTCCAAGATCAGCGCCGTCCTCACGGGTAAATGTTCTCAGCAGGTCCTCGAAGGCATCCTTGGGTGTGAAGATTCCAGTGTCGTCGGCAAACAAGCAGAACAGCAACCGCACGAGAAAAATTTCCAGTGGATGACCGGTGTAACCATCTTTCTTTAAAAGATCGTGCAGGTCGCCCATCTTTTGTACGGCTTCGACGTTAATCGGGTCCTGCTCGCGCGTGAGCTGTGTCCGATAGCCGAGCATGAAACTGAAAAGATGCAAGTTGTCGTGCAACTTGTTCAGTGTGAATTCACGCTGCGTCCCTGAGTCGAGATCGTAGAGGCGGAAACGCCAGAAATCGGAGACCAGCACATAACGCGGCAACTCCGCGTCCTTCAGTCCTGGGAAATAATCAATCGCTTGTTTATACGCACGGTTAAGATCTTTGCCACGCGACTTTTGCTCGATGAGCAGCGATCCCTTCCACAATAGATCGATATAGCCGTCGCGGCCATCTATTTTCTTGATGCGAGATTCGAAAGAAGCAACCCTTCGGCGTGGAATGCCAAATACATCGAAGAACGCATTAATGAAACTCTGCGCCTCGGCGTCTTCGGACTCGGTGGTTGCCCAATCTTTTGAGAAGGCTAGCGAACGGTCGCGAATGTCATTCCAGGAGAGAGGCATTTATTCTTCGTAGTTGTGGTTTGGCATGAAAAGCAACTTTAAGCGGTCAATGGTAAGCGCTCCACGGCGATGAAGCACTACACTAGCTAGGATAGTGTTGGCGTATTGGGGCTGTCAGAAATAGTTTTCTTCCATCGCCAGCACGCTGCTCGATCCGTTCACCACGGTTTCGGCATAGCCGTTGGAAAACGGCATGATGTGATCGGCAAAAAACCGCGCTGTCAGTAATTTGGCGTTAAGAAAATCAGTATCGCCGCCCCCCGCTTCGAGCTGCGCAGCGGCGGCCAACGCGGCACGCGCCATCATCCACCCGCCACAAACCGTACCCGCCAACATCAGGTACGGCACGGCACTGGCATTGACCGCGCCCAGATTATCTTTGTATGTAATGGCGATCCATTCAGTGGCGCGCTGGAAATCGGCGATGCTGCGGGCAAGCGATTTACCGATCGCCTTCAACTGAACGTTGGTGGCTGCTTCGAGCGGCGCTAGTGTCTCCCGCATTTGTGTCATCAAACTCAGCGCGGTTTGCCCGCCTTCGCGTCCGACCTTGCGGCCCACCAAATCGTTGGCCTGAATGCCAGTAGTGCCTTCGTAGAGGGTTGAAATGCGTGCATCGCGGTAATACTGCGCCGCACCGGTTTCTTCAATGAAACCCATGCCGCCATGAATTTGCACACCGAGTGAGGTGACCTGAATACCTGCTTCCGTAGTCCAACCTTTGACAATTGGAATCATCAAGTCAACCAGCGACTTGTTAAAGCGCTTGGTCGTTTCATCGGTTGAGCGATCGGCCAGATCCAGACACTTGGCGGTCCAGTAAATCAACGCACGAGCGGCCTCCGTGTAAGCGCGCATGGTCAACAGCATGCGCTTGACATCTGGGTGATAGATGATCGGTACTGATTTTGGTGACGTGCCGAGGCTCGCGGGCACTGGCGTGGTGGGTCGGCCTTGCACGCGTTCACGCGCCCACGCCAAAGCGTGTTGATAGGCGCGCTCGGCGATGGACACACCTTCGAGACCGACGCCCAAGCGCGCCGCGTTCATCATCACGAACATGTATTCGAGCCCACGATTGATTTCACCCACCGGATACCCGACCGCCCCTCCCGCCTCGCCATAGATCATCACGCAAGTCGGACTCGCATGAATGCCCAGCTTGTGCTCGATGGAGGCGCACTTCACATCGTTGCGCGCGCCGAGCGAGCCATCTTCGTTCACGAGAACTTTCGGCACGATAAATAGCGAAATGCCTTTGACGCCCTCTGGCGCACCTTCGACCCGTGCCAACACCAAATGAATAATGTTTTCGGTGTAATCGTGCTCGCCGTAAGTGATGAAAATCTTCTGTCCGCTGATTTTGTAGCTGCCATCACCGACCGGAACTGCTTTGGTGCGCACCATCGCCAAATCCGAGCCCGCCTGTGATTCCGTCAGGTTCATGGTGCCAGTCCACTTGCCGGCGGTCATATTGGGCAGAAATTTCTCCTTGAGCGCTTGCGACCCATGCTGATCCAGCGCCTCGACCGCGCCCAGCGTCAGGAACGGGCAAAGCTTGAACGCCATATTGGCGCTGCCGAGCATTTCAGCCACCGGTGTTGCCACCACGTGCGGCAGTCCCTGACCGCCGAATTCGACCGGCGCTTCAAGGCCACTCCAGCCACCCTCGACGTACTTCCAGTAGGCATCCTTGAAGCCTTTTGGTGTCGTGACGACACCATTGGCGATGCGCGCGCCCTCGACGTCACCGGATCGGTTCAGTGGCGCGAGCACTTCAGCCGAAAATTTCCCCGCTTCCGTCAGAATTGCATCGACCAAGTCTTCGGAGACTTCCTCGCAACCGGGCAGCGTCGCGATGCCGGATAAGTCGACAACGTGCTTGAGAACGAATGCAATGTCTTTGAGTGGCGCGACGTAGTTGCTCATGGCCGTACTTTCATGGTTTTCGATGAGGCGCTGCGGTCCCGACGTTGACTAAAGGGCGGCTGTCAGCTCTGGCACCAGCGTAAACAAATCACCCACCAACCCATAATCGGCGACTTGAAAAATCGGCGCCTCCGGATCCTTGTTGATGGCGACAATCACCTTGCTGTCCTTCATGCCCGCAAGATGCTGGATGGCACCGGAAATGCCCACGGCGATATACAACTCGGGGGCCACTACCTTGCCGGTTTGACCTACCTGATAGTCATTGGGAACGAAGCCCGCATCAACTGCGGCGCGCGAGGCGCCAAGTGCTGCGCCCAACTTATCGGCAAGTGGTTCAAGAATTTGCCGATATTTATCGCCATCTCCAAGGCCGCGTCCGCCAGAGACAATGCGCTTGGCGGCGACTAGTTCCGGGCGCGCAGACTTGGTCAGCTCCTGATGGGTGACGCGCGCGAGCCCGTTATCGGCGGGGACGCCGATGGATTCGATGAGCGCATTGCCACCCGCCGCCGCAACGCCGTCAAAGCCGGTTGCTCTGACGGTAAGGACGATGATGGCATCGCTCGATTGCACGGTCGCAAATGCGTTGCCTGCATAGATGGGGCAAACGAACGTGTCGGCCGACACTACGGCAACGACTTCCGAAATTTGTGCCACATCAAGCAGCGCGGCGACGCGCGGCGCGCTATTTTTGCCGGCCGCTGACGCCGGGAACAGAATATGCGAGTAATTTTTGGCGATGCCGACGACTAGCGACGCGATGTTTTCCGCAACGGGCGAATGCAAATGTGGCGCATCAGCGACCAGCACTTTGCTGACACCGACGACGGCGGCGGCAGACGTTGCGGCAGCGCTACAGTTGGAGCCAGCCACCAGAACGTGAATCTCGCCGCCAATTTTCTGCGCACACGCGACCGTGGCCGTGAGGCCAGATTTCAGCGAAATGTGATCGTGATCGGCGATGACAAGAATGGATGGCATCAAATCACCTTGGCTTCGTTCTTGAGTTTGTCGACCAGCGTCGCCACGTCGGCGACAATCACGCCGCCTTTTCGTTTTGGTGGCTCCACCACTTTGAGTGTCTTCAATCGTGGCGCAATATCCACGCCGAGTGTTTCGGGCGTGACCACGTCGAGCGGCTTTTTCTTTGCCTTCATGATATTTGGCAGGGTCGCATAGCGCGGTGTATTTAAACGAAGATCGGTTGTCACAATGGCGGGAAGTTTTATCGCAACCGTTTCAAGCCCGCCATCAATTTCACGCGTCACTTCGGCGTTCGCGCCACTGACGACGACTTTTGAGGCGAAGGTGGCTTGCGACCAACCCAATAGTGCAGCGAGCATTTGCCCGGTCTGGTTGGCGTCATCATCAATGGCCTGCTTGCCGAGCAGGACTAGTTGTGGCAATTCTTGATCCACCAGTGCTTTGAGTAGCTTGGCGACACCAAGCGGTTGCACATCCTGCGAGGTTTCGACCAAAATGGCGCGATCAGCCCCCATCGCCAACGCCGTGCGCAAGGTTTCCTGACACTGCTTCGCGCCGATGGATACGGCGATGATTTCGGTTGCAACGCCCGCTTCCTTAAGTTTGACCGCTTCTTCAATCGCGATTTCGTCGAACGGGTTCATCGACATCTTGACGTTGGCGAGTTCAACGCCGGACTGATCGGCTTTGACGCGCACCTTGACGTTGTAGTCGACGACGCGTTTGACGGGCACTAGGATCTTCATTTCACTCAAGCAATCTGTGATTGATGCGGACGCCTGAATTATAAACGAGCGCCTAGCTTGCACGAGTGAAAATGGCAGGGCTGCAGGCTAGCGAGAGCGATCTTTTTTTAGTCGCGCCTCGATTTCACCAACAATGCCGCGCCGAAACGAAAGGACACAGACGACGAAAGTGACACCCATAATGATGGTCACCCAGGAGCCCAGACCGGACAGGTAATTCTGCATCGTGATAATCGTGGTCGTGCCGAGTAGCTTGTAGCATTCGGATTTCTTCCAACACCATCCAACGCGCCGTTTCAGACATTTTTGCTCGGAAAGGCGCGCCAACCTGGCGAGTTTGCCGACTAGGAGTGCCGCCGCGTGGCTCACGCCCTTCCAAAGATGATCTTCTCCTGCCGCAGAAGCTTCGAGATCAGCACCACTGAGACGGCGAAGATGCTCACATTGATTGCGGCCGGCAGCAGGTAATGGAGCCATTCAATCGACTCACCGCGCAGTAAGCGCGTGATGACCATCAATTGCGCGAGCACGGGCACAAATAACTGCCACGTCGCATCCTTGAGTTGCGCCAGCATGGCCACCACCGGCAGGAACGCGACGACTTGAATCAAGTAGGTGGCGTAGGTCTGCCCTTCCTTGAAGTTGCGCCCATAGGTGGCCAGCAACATCTGGATCGATGCCATGGCCGGCGCGAACGTCAGCAGCATCAGAAAGAAAATCGCGTACTGTACCGCCGACAACGACAGTACTGAGCCGATGGCGGGTAAATTGCCGTACTTGAGCGTGAGGCCAAATCCGATCAAGGTCAGCGCGGCGATCACGAGGCTGTACACCGACACGGCGAGCGCTTTCCCAAGCACCAGAGCTTCGCGTGCGACGGGTGTCATCAGCAACGGCTCCAGCGAACCGCGTTCACGCTCACCAGCCGCCAGATCGACGGCCATGGCGGTGCACCCCGTGACGCAGCCGATCAGCGTGATCCACGGGATGATGAACAGCAACGCGACCGCACGCTGGGCTGCCGTGCCCAGGTTGGTTTCTTGAACCTCTACCGACTTCAGGAGCGCCGGCGAAACCCCGCGCGCCATCAGGCGCTGTGACGAAATTTCGGCATTAAATGCGCGCAGCAGTCGGCGCAGCACGCCGACCGATACATTGCCTGTGCCTTGTCGTGTGTCGTCGAAGACCAACTCAACTTTCGCCTCGCCGGTCAGAAGCTTGCTGCTGAAATCGGCCGGAATGACCAGCACGGGATCGTGGTTTCCTTGTTTGATCAGATCTCGAAATTCAGGTTTGGGCGCAAGTAACGTCATGCCTTGACGTTGCAGAAAATTTACCAGCTCAGGCCCCTGCCCTAGCACATGGATTTCCTTTTTCTCGGCCTTTTGTTCAAACGAAGAAATGAAGTAACCCATACCGAGCAACATGATCGGTCCTATCGCAATCGACAACAGGAAAATCATGGTTGCGGTGCGGCGATCACGGCCATGATCGCGCAGCTCTTTTTTTGCCACGGTGAGCATCGTTTGCCATTTTGAAATTGCCGCCATGATCACGCCGCCTTCTGTTCGGATGGGTCAACGTCAATGCCGGCCAAGGCGACGAACGCATCTTCCAGATTGTTGCGCCCGCTTTGTTCGAGCAACTGAGCCGTGCTGCCCTGTGCACAGATCCTGCCCTTGGACATGATGATAATTTCATCGCAAAGTGCAGCGACTTCTTGCATGATGTGTGATGAAAACAGCACTGTGCGTCCTTCCGATTTGAGCCGTTTGATGAGTTCGCGCAACGAACGTGTTGTCATCACATCGAGGCCATTTGTTGGCTCATCCAGAATCACGGTTGACGGCTCGTGTATCAGCGCGCGTGCAATCGCCACTTTCATGCGCTCGCCTTGGGAGAAACCTTCAGCGCGCCGGTCGATGATGTCGTGCATATCGAGCCAATCGATGAATCGCGCGAGCGTGGCCTCGCTCTGACTCGATGCGATGCCGTGTAACTCGGCGTAGTAGCGAATGTTTTCGCGCGCGGTCATTCGCGTATAAAGGCCGCGCGCATCCGTCAAAATGCCGGACACGCTGCGGGCTGCCGTCGGTGCTGTCGACACGTTATGACCGTCGACTACTACGCTGCCTGCATCGATTTCGACCAGCGACCCTATCATGCGAATGGTCGTCGTCTTTCCCGCGCCGTTGGGTCCCAGCAGACCGGTGATGCTACCGTTTGCTGCCGTGAAGGTCACATCGTCAACTGCGACCACCGCAGCGAAATGCTTGCAAAGATTGCGCACTTCAATCATTTTGGCTCCCAAGGCTTGGTGTTACTGCCGCCATTTGGTTTGGGCTTTTCGCGCATGGCTTGATAAAACATCGGTCGCGGAATCTGCTTCAGGCAGGTGCCGTCAAGTCCGGCGACGCTCGCTTTGTCGATGAACTGCTTGACCAGCCGAGGCGCGCAGCCGTGTCGCGCGACACCGTGGCCGACATGAGGTGCAATCAAATGCACGCTGTTTGGAAACGTCCGGCTGACTTCGTCACCGAAGCTGGCTGGCGTGACAGGATCGAGGCCACCCGAGAGGATGAGCACCGGTTTGTCGGATTGAACAGGCAGGAAGAAGTCAGCAGCCACCTTGGCCGTGGGCCACGATTCACACGCGTTGGCGAACTCTTGAATGAACATCGATTGAAAAGGCTGGATTTTGTCCGCTGCTGCGCGCACGGCAGCGTCGATACGCGGCACATCCTCGTTGCACGACACCGACAAACGCATACCGAGCGCAATTTTTTCTTCTGCAAACTTGGTAAACCCGCCGGACATCGCGTAAAGCGGCGCGTATTGACCGCGCTCAGCGGCGTTGATGGCTTCCGGTAGTAGTGCGACCAGCTGCGGCGCATACAGCATCGAGAACACCCGCATTGAAATCCCCAGCCGTGTGACGGTAATCTTTCTGGGCAGGTTGGTGACGGGATCGTTGATGCTCACGACCTCAGGCCGGTTCTCCAAGCGCGTCAATAGCGCTGCAAATCGACTGCGCACGTCCGGGTAGTTGGTGCGGCACGTGACATCGGTGTCGCAAGCGGAAAATGCCGCGTCGAGTGCGGCGCCCGCATCGCGCGCAAAGGTCGCGGGTAGCGCCATCGAGGGGGACGCAACGCCATCGAGCACCATGCTGCGCACGTGATTCGGATAGCGACGCAAGTATTCCTGTGCCGTGCGCGACCCATAGGATCCTCCCCACAAATTAAGTTTGTCGATGCCGAGTGCTGCGCGAACCTCGTCGTAGTCGGCCATCGCTTCCGTCGTTCCGTAGCGCGTCAAGTCAGCGCGCGCGGCGAGTTTGTCGCGGCACTCCGCAACGAGTTTCAATGTCACCGCGCGGCGCGCGGTCGGGGAAACCATCCCTTGGGAATCGTCGCTTGGAAACTGACAGGTCAGGCCATTGGATTTTCCGGTGCCGCGCTGATCGATAAAAATGACATCGCGCTTGGTCGTGAGACCTTGCAGTATCGGCAACATCCCCGCGACCATATCGGTGGCAGCTTGTCCGGGCCCGCCGGCGAACACCATGATCGGGTCAGGCTCTTTGACGCGTGCGGAGGCTGGGTAGACCACAATATTGAGGGCAATTTTTCGGCCGGTCTGGGTTGTCCGGTTTTCAAAAACGTCAAGGGTTGCGCACTGCACGGCGGTGTCCACGTTCGGCACGCGACACTCTTTGAGCGTCAAACTCGTTTTCGTGCGCGGTTGCGTCGCGGGCGTGCAGCCGGCCAAGGCAGCGAGACCAAAGGTAGCGAGACCAAAGGCAGCGGCTAAAAATAAGCAAAAATTTGGCGTTTTCATGACCTATCCGTGGTGAATGACACCGGTGGAACAAACTCTCTGATGAGAGGCACATTATGGTATCGATGGCTTGCAATGAATAAACTGCTGCGATGAAACGCGCAATTATCGCGACCAATCGACTCGAGTGAAGTGTCAACGCTTTTATAATGCTCCGATGGGTACCTCTAAAAATTCAATCAAGCCGATGATGGCAAGGCGCAAAGTCGCGAAAAAGCGCAGTGTACACGTAGTACATGAGCATTTTGAGCGGCTTTGCAACGCCGCCAGCGCGGCTTCAGTGAATTTTTAGAGGTGCCCCGATGTCAGACGCCACAAAATCGCAGGCACCCTCGCCTTTTCCTCGACTAGATCCCGCCACCTCGGCGTTTTGGGACGCGCGTTTCGCGGCCGGATTCATGCCCTGGGATCGCGGCGGCGTGCCCGCAAATCTGCAAAGTTTCATCGCTGCCCATCAGAAGGCAAAACTGAACTCTTTCATCCCGGGCTGCGGGGCCGCTCACGAAGTCTCTGCATTTGCCGCTGCCGACTGGCCAGTCACCGCCATTGATTTCTCGCCGGTTGCGATACAACGGGCCAACGCGCAGCTTGGCATGCATCGGCAGCGCATCGAAGTTGCTGATTTTTTTGATGCCCGCTGGATCAGTGAGGGGTTTGACTTGATTTACGAGCGCGCGTTCCTGTGTGCGCTGACACCTGCTTTGCGCACCAACTGGGCTATACAGGTTAGCGCCATCTTGCGGCCCAAAGGACTACTAGCCGGATACTTTTACTTGGCCGACACCCGCAACGGGCCGCCCTTCGGCATGCAACGAAGCATCCTCGATGACCTGCTGGCACCCTGCTTTACGCTCGTTGAAGAGTCGGTTCCACCCGACTCGATTGAAGTGTTTCGCGGATGCGAAAAGTGGATGGTTTGGGAGCGAACCACAACGGGTTGCCGCTAGCAATCATCGTTGAGACGGTTGGCGCGCGTGTCAATGCGCGTCTCATTCAAGCCGTTGCCGAGGCGCACCACCAGCGGTTGCTGCGCGGCACGCGTGTGTATCGCAAGAATATTGCATTACAAGATGTGACCCCTTTCTGCTCTGAAAACAGATGCCGCGAACGACGAGCCAATGAATCAAAACAGCCCATCCGCTCGGCTGACTAAAAGAGCGGCTTAAACCCTCAATGAAAACTTGCTAAGATCATTGATTCAATTCCGCAGCGGGAACTTCTCGGCACACACCCCTTTGACTTTACTTTAACGAGGCGTGGTGTACGATGTGTCGTAACTCCGCAGCATTCCTCTGAAGTTAACGCAGTAGGGTTAGTTATTGCTCCAGACAACAGGTCGCGTTCGTAGATAGCTCCCTCAGATAGACGACCCGAACAACAAGTGAGTCATCATGCCTGAATACACGCCACTTTTCACCCTTGCCAAATTGTTTAACCAGCGCTTGCTACGTATACCCGACTACCAGCGCGGATTTGCTTGGACGGAGAAGCAAATCTCAGACTTTTGGTCTGACATAGAACAACTACACCCTACAAGCAACCACTACGCAGGAGTATTGACTCTTGAATTGGTCCCCCCAGAAGTGAGCAGGGAATGGGACGAAGATCAGTGGATCATTACGTCTAAACGGTATGAGCCTTACTATGTCGTTGATGGCCAACAAAGACTTACTACGTCAATCATCCTGCTCCAAGAACTGTTGAATTCGATCGATGACAATACCCCACTGAACTACGAATCTAAGGAACAGATAAAGCGGCGCTACATATGTGAATCCAAGGATGGCGGACTCTCAAAGTCGTACCTTTTCGGGTACGAGAGCAACAACCCGAGCGAACCATTTCTGAAACAGCACATATTTGGTGAATCTCGGCCGACTGCACAAGCAGTTTCGAAACTGTCTACACGGACAACTTGAAGACCGCCAAGCAATTTTTTTCGGAGCGGCTAAAGACGCTATCACTTTCCGGCAAGGAGCTCGTTTTCCGCAAGCTCACACAACAACTGCTGTTCGCTCTCTACTCCATCTCTCACGAAGTCGATGTCCAAGTTGCATTTGAGACGATGAATAATCGAGGGAAGCCGTTATCGCATCTCGAACTACTCAAGAATCGACTCATCTATCTTTCCTCGAAATTCGAGACAGACGTTCACGAAAAAACGGCACTGCGCAAGACCATCAACGACGCGTGGAGGGACATTTATGACTATCTTGGCCGAAATAGCAATCGGCGACTGGATGATGATCGTTTCTTGGTGAATCACTACATCAGCTATTTTCCAGATGCCCTTCCCAAACGTAGGAGCAGTTCCCACAACCGCTGGCAAGTCACTGCGAAAGTCGAGTACTCACAGTATTTGCTCGAGAAGAAATTCCTGCTCCGCAACATCGCGGTTGCTGGGCAGGCACCTGGATCCGAAACTATTTCAAGCAAAGATGTCGATGAGTACGCGAGAAGCCTACAGCATTCAGTAATAGCCTGGCACGGCATAGAGAATCCACTCCAAAGTGTGTTCGGCGCTAACGACAAAGAGCTGCTTGAGAAGATAAATAAGTTCTCAGCGTGGTCGATTTCTCCATTGTTGCTAGTCGCGTTCCAAAGTACCGATTTTGAGAGCAGCCGGACGTCCTTTTTGCGGGCGGTCGAGCGTTACCTATTCGCTGGAGCGATGTTTAGCTTCTATCACTACCTCGGTGGTGATGATGAAGAATTATTATTTCCGCCCTTGGCGCACGAACTCTACACAAAGAGGATCTCTCTCGATGCAATTGTAAAAGAGATAAACGCGCGTACAAATAGAGTTTTCGAATTACCTAACGCGCACCACACCGCAATCGTGGAAGCGTTTCGGAGCCGGGGATTCTATGAGTGGGGCGTACTGAGGTATTTCCTGTATGAATACGAACTCCATCTCAAAGAGAAGGCAAAAACTTACCGAGACAAAGTTGACTGGAAAACACTAATAGCAGACGGGGAACAGTCTTCAGACTACATCACGGTAGAACACATTCTTCCGCAACGCATCGCCAAAGACTCCGATTGGCACGTGCACTTCAAAAAATACTCGGAGAAGCAGCGACAAATACTCAAGCACTCCCTTGGCAATCTGGTCCCTCTCTCTCGGCGCAAGAACTCCTCGCTCTCCAATCTCCCTTTTGCAAAGAAGGTCGATGCCGGGGGAAACATCGGCTTTCGGTATGGTGGCTACGCAGAAAACGAGCTAACCCGCCACGGCAGTTGGACCGCAATACAGATACTGATTCGCGGCATCGTCTTACTAAATTTTCTCGAGCAACGTTGGCAGATCAAAATCGGAACTCTCCAAGATAAGATTCATATGCTCGGACTGGATTTCGTACCAGAGAAAGAGGCGTTCTTTGACGCCTCTATTCAATGCGCTGTTAAGGAGTGGACAGAATCTGAAGACCGCCCCTCACTATCGAAAAAGCGTTCGCCGAGAGCGAAACGAAGCTGACTAACAATAGCGGGGGCAGACACCATTTTAATAATCGGGGACAGAGTGCGCCAGCACAAACTGGCAAGTGGACGTTGGTGGAAGTCCAATACAAGGAAGGGAAAAGCGAATCACCTTGGCTCCGAGTCATGCGTGCGCTCATCGCGCGGTGGAATGCGAAGCGTTGACAGGAGAAACCGGCAGGCCAGCCTCTGAACCGCGAAATTAGTAAATCTGGGACGTCTCGTTGACGCTGTTCTGTCAAGCGGAAAGCAACATGAGACATGACGACAATCGCAAGCCATGGATCAGTCCCACGCCGCCTGCGACCCTGAGCATGTCGGGAAGCTACTTCTGCAGGAGCTGGGAGGTCTCATCGGTGCCCGACGGAGTAATGTCGGGCGGGACGGGGAAGCAACCGTAATCCCGTCATCTACGCCGATGAGAAGTCGGATATCCCCATAGTACCGACGAAGTTGCCGAACAACGGGTGCTGCCCGGCGGAGGCGATGGAGGGAAGGGGCGGTCAATCGAATACGATCATCCCATTGCGCAGGTCGACACGTATCGTGGACTTCGGGCCGTATCTGCCCTCGAGGATCGCTTTGGCCAGCGGATTTTCCAGCTGCTGCTGAATAGCGCGCTTGAGCGGGCGGGCACCGTACACCGGATCAAAGCCGGCACGCGCGAGCTCGGCCAGCGCATCGTCGCTGACTTCGAGTGCCATGTCCATCGCGGCGAGCCGCTGCACCAGCGTGGCGAACTGAATTTTGGCAATGGCTGCGATGTTGGCTTCGTCGAGCGCATGAAAGACCACGACTTCGTCGATGCGATTGACAAACTCCGGTTTGAAATAGCTCTTTACCTCGGCCATGACAGCGAGTTTGACCACGCCATAGTCAGACCCGGCCATCGCCTGAATCTGCTGTGAGCCAAGGTTGGACGTCATGACAATCACGGTGTTCTTGAAGTCCACCGTGCGGCCTTGGCCATCGGTCATGCGACCGTCGTCGAGCACCTGTAGTAACACGTTGAACACGTCTGGGTGGGCTTTGTCAATTTCGTCAAGCAGAATGACCGAGTACGGCTTGCGCCGCACCGCTTCAGTCAAGTAGCCCCCCTCATCGTAACCAATGTATCCCGGTGGCGCACCGATCATCCGTGCCACGGAATGCTTCTCCATATACTCGGACATATCGATCCGAATCATGTGATCTTCAGAGTCAAACAAGAATGCGGCCAGTGTTTTGCACAGCTCAGTCTTGCCGACGCCGGTCGGGCCCAAGAACAGAAACGACCCATACGGACGATGCGGATCGCCGAGGCCAGCGCGCGAGCGACGTATTGCGTCGGCTACCAGTCTGACCGCTTCGTCCTGTCCAATGACGCGTTCATGTAATTTTGCTTCCATGTTGACCAGCTTTTCGCGCTCACCTTGCATCATCTTGGACACCGGAATGCCGGTTGCACGGGACACCACCTCGGCAATCTCTTCTGCGCCAACGTGGGTACGTAACAGCTTCGCCTTGGTTGGCTTGCTGTCGTTCGTCTCGGCGTGCTTGAGTTGCGCTTCGAGTTGCGGCAGCTGGCCATACTGCAATTCCGCGAGCTTGTCGAACTGTCCCTTGCGTTGCAGATCGCCAATTTGGGAGCGGATTTTCTCGATCGCTTCCTTGATGCGTTGGGTGCCCTGCAACTGTGATTTTTCAGCGTTCCAGATTTCTTCTAGATCCGAATATTCCCGCTCGGCGCGCGTAATTTCTTCCTCGATCAATGTGAAGCGCTTTTGCGATGCTTCGTCCTTTTCACGCCGCACGGCTTCACGCTCGATTTTCAATTGAATCAAACGCCTATCCAGCTTGTCCATCACTTCAGGCTTGGAGTCGATTTCCATTTTGATGCGCGCGGCTGCCTCATCGATCAAATCGATCGCTTTGTCCGGCAAAAACCGATCCGTGATGTAGCGATTTGACAATTCGGCGGCAGCAACAATCGCCGGATCAGTAATTTCCACACCGTGATGCAGTTCGTAGCGCTCCTGCAATCCGCGCAAGATGGCGATGGTCGACTCGACCGAGGGTTCGTTGACCAGCACTTTCTGAAAACGCCGCTCCAGCGCGGCGTCTTTTTCGACGTACTTGCGATATTCGTCTAGCGTCGTCGCGCCGATGCAGTGCAATTCGCCCCGCGCGAGTGCCGGTTTCAACATGTTACCGGCGTCCATGGTGCCTTCCGCCTTGCCAGCGCCAACGATGGTGTGCATCTCGTCGATGAATACGATGGTCTGCCCTTGATCGTGCGCGAGCTCTTTCAGGACGGTTTTCAGACGTTCTTCAAACTCGCCGCGATATTTGGCACCGGCAAGCAACGCGGCCATGTCCAGCGACAACACGCGTTTGCCCTTGAGGCTTTCCGGTACTTCACCGTTGACGATGCGTTGCGCAAGGCCTTCGACGATTGCTGTTTTGCCCACGCCCGGCTCACCTATCAGCACCGGGTTGTTCTTGGTCCGACGCTGCAACACCTGCATAACGCGACGAATCTCATCGTCGCGCCCAATGACCGGATCGAGCTTGCCCGCGCGCGCGCGCTCGGTCAGATCGATGGTGTACTTCTTGAGGGCTTCGCGCTGCCCCTCGGCTTCCGCAGAGTCAACGGCGCTGGCACCTCGCACCGCGACGATGGCCGCTTCAAGCGCTTTGGCGTTGCCGCCGTGCTCCTTGAACAAACGACCGCATTCGCCGCGATCGTTTGCCAGCGCCAGCAAAAACCACTCCGACGCAATAAACTGATCGCCGCGCTTGGTCGCTTCCTTGTCGGTCAGGTTTAACAGGTTTGCAAGCTCGCGCGACACTGAAATTTCACCGCCCGACCCCTCGACCTTTGGCAAGCGCTTGATCGATTGCAGCAGTGCGGCGCGCAATTTGGCGACGGCAACACCGGCGCGCGACAGCACCGACGCGCTGCCGCCGTCGGCGTCGTCAAGCAGTGCCAGCAGCAAGTGCTGTGGTTCGATATAACTGTTGTCGTTGGCCAGCGCATTCGACTGCGCGTCGGCCAGTGCTTGCTGAAACCGGGTGGTCAATTTGTCGGTACGCATGCCGTGATATCCTCAATTCTTGATTTTCTGCGCTGCATCCAAACCGCAGTCGCACTACATATGCGTATTCACGGCCATATTTCAAGGTGAATGGTGTCAAATCCAACGCGCCGGACTGCCGGTGAACTGGGCGATCACATCCGGCACGACATCGAAACGACTGTCACGCACGACGTGACACGTGCACTCGCGGAGGACGTTGGCTCCGGCGACCTGACCGCCAAGCTGATTCCTTCGGGCAAGCAAGCGGTCGCGTGCGTGATGACGCGCGTTGATGGCGTGTTGGCTGGTCAGGAGTGGTTCTCGCGGACCTTCACCGAACTCGACCCGGACTGCGAGATCTTCTGGCACGTCAATGACGGCGATGGCGTGACCGCCGGCCAGCCGCTGTGCGAGGTTTCTGGCAACGCCCGCGCCATGTTGAGCGCCGAACGCACCGCGCTCAATTTTTTGCAGACGCTGTCGGCGGTGGCGAGCAAAACGGCGAGGTACGTGGCCGCCGTCAGCGGGACCAAGGCGAGAATTTTCGATACGCGAAAAACGTTGCCGGGTTTGCGCATGGCGATGAAATATGCGATCACCGTCGGCGGTGGTGTCAACCATCGACTCGGGCTGTTTGACGGCATATTGATCAAGGAAAACCACATCGTTGCCGCTGGCGGCATTCGGCTCGCGCTGCGAGCCGCGTTCGAACTCATTCGCCACGAGGCGGCTGCCGACACCATGATTGAAATTGAAGTCGAATCGTTGCGCCAACTAGAAGAAGCCATCGAGTGTGGCGCGCGCTTGGTGTTGCTGGATAATTTCGGCATGGGTGCCATGAAGGACGCGGTGCTCCTGACCGCGGGTCGCGCGGAGCTAGAGGCTTCCGGTGGCGTCAACTTGTCCAACGTTCGCGCCATCGCCGAAACAGGTGTCGACCGCATCTCCGTTGGTGCGCTGACCAAGGATATTGAAGCGCTCGATCTTTCGATGTGCTTTAAGCGCCATTAACCTTTCGACCTCCCGCGTCATGCCCAGAAATATGTTGCTTACCGTGTGTCTATCGTTGTTGGTGGGTTGCGCGTCGACTTCTTCACCCAGTGCCGACCCTTGGGAGAGCCTCAATCGAGGCACGTTCGCCGTCAATGAAGCGCTCGATGACGCATTACTCAAACCGCTGGCCAAAGGCTATCAGCTCGCAACCCCGGCGTTCGTCCGCGTCGGCGTGTCGAACGCTTTTGGCAACGTCGCCGACGTTGGCACTGGCGTCAATAATCTGCTGCAGGGCAAGCCGTCGGATGCATTGGCAGACATCGGGCGCGTCGTCGTCAATACCACGCTCGGGGTTCTCGGTCTGTTTGACGTCGCCACCCCGATGGGACTGGATAAACGCAACGAAGACTTCGGGCAGACGCTGGGCACATGGGGCGTCGCGTCCGGGCCGTACTTGGTACTGCCGCTGCTCGGACCCTCGACCTTGCGCGATGGCCTCAGCCGCATCCCCGAAAGCCGATCGACCGCGTATAGCCGCACCATCGACGATGTTGCCACGCGCAACACGCTGACGGCGTTGAACATCATCAGCATACGCGCGCAATTGCTCGCGACCACCAAGACCCTGGATGAGGCCTCACTCGACAAGTATCAGTTCTTGCGCGACGCATTCTTGCAGTGGCGCCTGCACCAGGTTTACGACGGCAACGTGCCACAGGCAGTGCGGGACAAGCTCGAAGAGGATCTCGAGGTTTCTGCTGTCGCAGTGCCGCCATCGAAAGCCGCTTCGCCGAGGTAATCGATGCTGCCGCAGGCCTTGAGCGCTGTGTTGCTCGCCTTTTGCACCATCATGGGTCTGGTGTTTCTGTTGTGACTCCGCAGGCGGCGGTCAGTGGACGGGCTCACGCCGGTTGCGACGTTGTCGGCCGAAGCACAGGACGCCAGTGATCGGCGTCTGCTGCTGCTGTTGTTCGGTGCCATCGCTGCCGGTGCACTTC
>JBCKPM010000004.1:0-41743 GCA_038901675.1 Usitatibacteraceae bacterium
CCGCGTCGTGCTGCACCACGCGCACATTGGTGATGTTGCGTTCGTTCAACATTTTCAGCAGCGAGCCCACACCCGGCGTGTGCACTTCAATGCCGATGAAATTTTCATCCGGTCGCATCGCGGCGATATCGGCCGTCGCATGACCCATGCCGAAGCCGATTTCAACCACTGTTGGCGCGCGGCGATCAAATACATGCGCAACATCGAGCGGCGTCGCTGCATACGGCACGACATTCGACTGCCCTTCATCGATGGCGCGCGCCTGCGCGGCGGACAGACGGCCTTGCCGGAGAACGTAGCTGCGGATGTGGCGTTGCGGTTTCGTGTCCGACGCGACGGCGGGCAGCGCGGCGGCAGGAACTTTGATTTCACTCATGCGGCAATTTTCCCACAGCGTCACTCTCGCTGCGGCGTCAGCGTCAGTTGCGCGCTCGGTAGAATGGCAGCATGAAAACAATCGTCATCAACACCGGACGCGAAAAATCGCTGCTGCGACGCCATCCGTGGATTTTTTCCGGTGCCATCAAAAACGCGGACGACGCACATTCGGGCAACGTGGTGAAAGTCGTGGCGTCAGACGGTCGCTATCTAGCAACCGCTGCTTACTCAGCGCAATCGCAGATTGCGGCGCGCGTGCTGAGTTTCGATGAGACCGAAACGATTGACGAGGCGTTTTATCGCCGCCGCATTCAAGCCGCCATTGCGCGCCGTGCCGATCTCGCGCCCGTGTCGAATGCGTATCGCTTAATTCACGGCGAGTCGGATGGGCTGCCGGGCATCGTCGCAGACCAATACGCCGATGTTGTGGTGTTGCAGCTCACCACCGCAGGCGCCGAGCCGCTGCGCCCGTTGCTCACCAAGTTGCTGACCGAAACCACCGGCGCATCCACTATTTTTGAGCGCTCCGACGCGGACGTTCGCAAGCTTGAAGGCCTCGACGAGCGCAACGGATTGCTGCACGGCGCGGCGCTGACAGGGCCGACCGTCATCGTGGAAAACGGCATGCAAATCGAAGTCGATATTCAGCACGGCCACAAGACCGGTTTTTATCTTGACCAACGCGACAACCGCGTGTTGACGGCCGCGCGCTCACGCGACAAGGATGTGCTGAACTGTTTTTGTTATTCGGCGACCATGAGTGTGGCGGCGATGATGGGCGGGGCGAGTCGTGTCATGTCGATTGATTCGTCCGCGCCGGCACTCGATACGGCTCAGCGCATCGCCGCGCGCAACGGTTGCGATCCAACACGCATGGAATGGATGGAGACCGATGTGTTCGCGCAGTTGCGTAAATTTCGCGATCAAGGTCGCTCGTTTGATCTCATCATTCTCGATCCGCCCAAGCTGGCACCGACCACGCACCACGTCGAAAAAGCCGCGCGCGCCTACAAGGACATCAATTTGCTCGGCTTCAAGCTGCTGCGGCCGGGCGGCATGTTGATGACGTACTCGTGTTCAGGTGGCGTATCGGCCGACCTGTTTCAAAAAATCGTCGCCGGTGCGGCGCTTGATGCGGGCGTTGATGCGCAGATCGTGAAGCGTTTGTCGGCAGGCAGCGATCATCCGGTTTCGATTCACTTTCCGGAAGGCGACTACCTCAAGGGATTACTGTTGACACGATTGGCTTAACCGCCGCGCCGGGAACAAACCTGCCGCAGCCGGGTCGTACCGGCTGGGATTTGCCCACTGGGATTTGCCCAAATCGCCGATTTGTCGGGCTTTCCCAACGGTTTTCTGGCAATTTGGCGGCCAATGGCAGGGCGAAGATGCGCTATCCGTCATGCATGTTGACTCGCCGCCATCACTGACGTAGGGTAGTGTCGTGCTTGGCACTTAATGCGACATAAAAACGCGTCTTTTCCGCCGACTCCGCGTTGCAAATGCGCGCAATAGCGGTGCTATTGCTGTGCTTTGCGCCTTGATTCGACGAAAAATCCATCATTTTTATAAGTCGCACCAAGCACGAAGCACTACACTAGCTGGAACAAAGGCTGGCTTTTCAAGGAATTACCGGATTCGCTTCACCCACTACATCATGACATTTCGCCCGCTCACCATCGCTGTTACGCTGATTGTCGCCACTCTGGCACCGATGGCGCACGCCCAGTATTACGGCGGCGTGGTGTTGAGCAACAGCCAGTCACGAGCAGAACTCGCGTTCAATGGCAGTGAGCGACCGAGCGAAATTGTCGATCTCAATCAACTGTCGCGCGGCTTGTCGTTGTCCCAAGAGCCGAGCGTGGGCATGAAGCTCGGCTACCGATTCACGCCGTATTTTTCTGCCGAAGCGCGTTACGCCGCGCGCAGTACCTTCAGCGCGCAAAACCTGTTCCAGCGCGACGGCGCAGCCGCCCGCGAAAAATCGATGGGACTTGATTTGGTCGGCTCATTGCCGATTTTCAAGTCGTTGTCTCTCGAAGGCCGTGCCGGTTTTCGTAATGAGAGTGTGAGCTTGAATGGCGGCGATGCGGCGTCGAATGCGAGCGGCGCGGGGGCACCCAACGCGCGCGCACTCAACACTGGCGCTCTCGGCGTCGGCGTGCAGTACAACTTTAATAGCAGCCTGGGACTGCGCTTTAAAGTTGAGCGTTCGCGTAAATTCTTCAGCGAGCGCGGCAATCTCGACGCGGAAAACGTGACTTTCGGCGTGTTCTGGCGGTTCTAATTCGTCGGTCAAAAGTACACACCTCCTTTTGACCGTGCCAGTCAGGGTTGAATCGCTGGCGCAGCCAGACGATTCAAGAATGATAAAAACGCAACCCGCGTCCCATCCGACGCAATAGTCATTGTCGATTCGCCGTGCGATGAGATTCCTCGTCGCCTTGCTGCTCTGTCGGAATGACAATCTAGCTGCCGATACGCCCTTCGCGCGGGCTGCTCGCTGACGCCTGATAAATCTGCTTGGCCATTCTTCCGGCCAAAAACGCGTCTCGCCCCGCCTCCACCGCCTTTTTCATGGCACTTGCCATCAACACCGGGTCGCGCGCTTTGGCAATAGCGGTATTCATCAACACGCCATCGCAACCCATTTCCATCGCGATCACCGCGTCAGACGCCGTGCC
Source organism: Usitatibacteraceae bacterium (assembly GCA_038901675.1). Taxonomy (GTDB): domain Bacteria; phylum Pseudomonadota; class Gammaproteobacteria; order Burkholderiales; family Usitatibacteraceae; genus UKL13-2. The sequence goes on from JBCKPM010000004.1 coordinate 3,063, forward strand.
GATGCCGGCATCGACCAACACGGGAACCTTCACACGATCGAGAATGATTTCGAGATTCCACGGATTCAGGAATGCCCATGCCCGAGCCAATCAGCGACGCGAGCGGCATCACCGCCACGCAGCCGATGTCCTCCAGCGCTTTGGCCTGAATCGGATCGTCCGAGCAGTACACCATGACGTCGAATCCGTCCGCGACCAATTCTTTCGCAGCGATCAGCGTCTCGGGCATGTTCGGAAATAGCGTCGACTCGTCCGCCAATACTTCGAGCTTGACCAACTTATACCCGTCGAGCAATTCGCGGGCGAGTCGCAATGTTCTGACGGCTTCTTTGGCGTTGTAGCAACCGGCCGTGTTGGGCAGAATGGTGAAGCGCGACAGTGGCAACACGTCAAGCAGATTCGGTTGCGTGGCGTCCTGGCCGATATTGACGCGGCGAATGGCGACCGTGACGATGTTGGCACCGGAAGCTTCAATCGCGAGTCGTGTTTGTTCGAAATCGCGGTATTTCCCGGTGCCGACCAGCAAGCGCGAATCGTAAGCGCGACCGGCAATAGTGAGTTTTTCGCTCATCAGCCGCCGCCGACTGCCATCACAATTTCAAACTCGTCACCATCTTCGATGGCGGTCGTTGCCACTGCGCTTTTGGGCACGATCTCACCATTGCGCTCAATCGCAAAGCGCTTGCCATCGAGCTGCATGGAAGCGACCAGCGCGGCGACCAGCGCACCTTGCGGTAGCGTTGTTTGGTGGCCATTGACTTTGACATTCAACATTGAAAAATTCTAGCACGCGTGCACTGTCGCCCTCTTGCGCACGTGCAACTTCTCACGTTGAGCGTGGGCGCCTTGGATCCCCGCTGGAGCCTGCCCTCGAATGTTTGGATCGGGGGCGGGGATGAACGGCGAACCAAGGGCGAAGCGCTGCCCTAAGTTCGCGTTCACATCTGCTTGAACAAATGCGTATAAGCACGGCTCACCGGCAGCTCGACCTTTGACTCCTTGATGCGAACCGATGTGCGACCCGTCACGTCGCGCGTGGTAGCGGCGATGCGCTCAACATTGACCACGGTCGAGCGGTGTATCTGCCAGAAAGCATCGGGATCGAGTTGTTGGATCAGCTCGGCGAGCGGTGTGCGAATCAGCGATTCCGTCTCCTTGCTGCCGTCTCGCGTATAGACACTCACATACTTGTCCTGTGCCTGAAAGTACAGCACATCATCGACGGAAATCTGCTTCGTGAGCTCCCCGACCGAGGCGCGGATCCAGCGCAGGTAGCTGTTCTTGGCCTTGGGCAACACCGCCGCGATGGTTTTGAGAATTGTCGCGACGTCGGGCGGCGCTTCGTTTTTTGCGAGCTTGTCTTGCAAACGCGCGACCGTGCGCGACAGGCGCTCGTCGCTGACTGGTTTCAACAAGTAGTCTACGGCTTGCTGGTCGACGGCGTCGACGGCGTACTGGTCGTAGGCGGTGACAAATACCATGTGCGTCCTCGGGTCAATGCGTCCGGCGATCTCTAACCCTGTGAGGCTCGGCATCTTGATATCGAGAAACACCACATCCGGCGCGTGATCGTCGATCAATCGCAGCGCCTCCGAGCCATTCACGGCCGTCGCAACAATCTCGAGCTCTGGCCAAAGCACGCCTAGCCGCTGCCGCAAGTAGTCGGTGAGGTTTTGTTCGTCATCAACGAGTATTGCGGTTGTCTTCATCGTCAGTTGCACATGTTTGATCGTTCTTGCGAGGACTCCCAAGCGACCTGCATGTCGCTTGGGCGCTCAAAGGCCGAGCGCCTTTCTCTCGGAATTCGCTTCTCGCGTAGGGTCTAACTCGGAATTGAAATCGTGATTTTCGTTCCGCGCGGCAGATTGTCTGCAATCTCTAGTCTCGCACGACCCGCATAAATCTTGTCAAGGCGTTCACGCACATTTTTGAGGCCAATGCCGTCAGAGGTGGCGTCCTGAAATCCGAGGCCGGTATCAGCGACGGTGATATGAACCATGTCGCCGTCTTGCTTCGCGCTCAAGCTGATTTTACCGCCGTCGATGTTGGGCTCCAGCCCGTGCTTGATGGCATTTTCCACGAGCGGTTGAATCAACATCGGTGGCAAATGAAATTCGGCCAGTTCAGGCGGGGCCATCACGTTCGCTTGCAAGCGCGTGCCCATGCGAACTTTCAGCACGGCAAGGAAACTTTGCATCAACGTGAATTCTTGTCGCAACGTGGTCTGTTCCTGGCGCGTATTCGACAGCGATGCACGCAGGTAGGCGATGAACTCCTCGAGCATGCGCTTGGCGTCATCCGGCCGACTGTGAATCAAGCTCGTGACGTTGGCCAGTGTGTTGAACAAAAAATGCGGCTCGATTTGCGCTTGCAGGGCGCGCAGATTGGCCTGCGTTAACGCGCGCTCAGCCGACTCGGCGCGCTCGCGTTCTTCAGCCACCGCAATTTGCGCGGCGAACTCTTTCATGCGGCGCTGCCAGATCAGCCCGATGACCATCGAAATGATGAACGCGATAATAAAGCTCGACACTAGTTGCGCTGGCGTCAACAGCCAGCGATGAATATTGTCAAACCCGGGCAGAAACGCGATTAGGGTGAAGCTCGCCGTGACGATGGCGGTTCCGAGCACGGAATAAAACAGCACGACGGCCAGAAGCGTGCGCATGTTGATCCAACGCAGTACCGGTTGGATGGCTTCGAGCACCGTCCAAAAAGCAAAACCAATCACATTAGCGATTAGCAGGTTTCCGAGAATGACGTCCCACAGCAGCGCGCCGGTCACGGCTCGGCCACTGGTCATGTGGCCAAACAAGGCCATCAGGGTGAAGCCCGCCGCGAACATGAGGTTGAAGATGACCGTGTAGATCAAATCGCACAAAAAACTGCGCGGCCAGCGGCGAAAAAACGCAATGGTTTCCAGCGGATGAAAATGCAAGTCGACATATTCCAGACGCAGCTGGTGCTCCGCGCGGCTCACGCTGTCACAGGTGGGAGCAGTGTTGGCGGCGTCGATGGCCTTGGTGGTTGCATTCGTCATCGTCCATGGCTCCTGTCTGGCGTGGGATGGTACTGGCGGTTGGCTGGCACGGTCTTTACGCCGCCGCCGCAATGTAGCTGCTGCAATGTAGCTGCCAACGGGCAAGCCCAGAGGAGATTTGCGATAAATGGCACACCGCCGGGGTGAATGGCAAGCAAGCGGCGCGAACGGCGGCGCGTCGGACCGCTGGCGTTGGCGCGACGCCGACCGCGCAAAGCCGCGTAACATGCACACTTACGCATCCTTGATTTGGAGAACGCTATGACTCTTTGCCCGATTGCACTCGTTTCCGGCTGCGCCAAATGCCCGGTTTTCAACGTCTGCCCGTTAAAGGGTGTCATTGGCGACTATGTGAAGCCGGACGAAAAGAAAGACAGTGAAAAATCTGCCGATAAGGCCAATAAGTAAAACGCCAATAAAGACGGGCGTTTCAGGCATTTTTGTCTGGAAACGCCCGTGGAATAAGGTGTTTCTAATTTGGAACTTCTATAAACCCCAAATCCGTTCGTGGTGAGCCCTTCGTCAAGCTCAGAGCCTGCCCCAGCATGCTTAAAGCTGGGGGCGAACGGCGGTTTATCGAAGTTCCCATTTTGTCCGGCTACTGCAAGAACATCCGGTACGCCGCATTGCCGGTCTCGTCGCGATAGGCATAGCCCAGCGCCTTCAAGAATTTTGCAAATCCGGCGCGTTCGCGCTTCGGGATTTGCAACCCAACCAGAATGCGCCCGACGTCCGCGCCGTGATTGCGGTAATGAAACAAGCTGATGTTCCAACTCGGTGACATCGACGACAAGAAATTCATCAGCGCGCCGGGGCGGTCCGGAAACTCGAAGCGATAAATCTGCTCGTCGGCGGCGAGTGGCGAGTGACCCCCCACCAAGTGCCGCACATGCAGTTTGGCCAATTCATTGTCGGACATGTCAATCGCGGTGAAGCCACGCTTTTTGAAGTGCGCGACCAGTTGCCGAGGCTCGTCGCGGCTCTTGATGGCCACGCCGACAAACACTTGCGCTACCTTGGCATCCGCAATGCGGTAGGCAAATTCGGTGATGTTGCGCGGCCCGAGCGCTTCGCAAAAACGCTTGAAGCTGCCGCGTGTCTCCGGCACCGAAATCGCCAACAGTGCCTCGTGGTGCTCGCCGACCAAAGCACGTTCCGCGACAAAGCGCAGCCGATCAAAATTCATGTTGGCACCACAACAAATCGCGACAAATGTTTTGTTTTTTGTCGGTGCGATTTCAAGATAGTGCTTGATGCCCGCCAGCGCCAGTGCACCGGACGGCTCCATCACCGAACGTGTGTCCTGATAGATATCCTTGATCGCAGCGCAAATCTCATCGGTGGTGACCAGCACCATGTCATCGACTAACTGTTGCGCGAGGCGAAACGTCTCTTTGCCCACCTGCTTGACCGCGACACCATCGGCGAACAAATTCACGTGGGTCAACGTCACACGCTTGCCCGCCGCGAGGGAGGCGGCCATGGCGTTGGAGTCCACCGGCTCGACGCCGATGATTTTGGTCGCAGGTGACAATGCCTTGATGTAGGCTGCGATACCAGCAATCAGCCCACCGCCGCCGACCGGCACAAAGATGGCGTCAATCGGGTGTTGATGTTGCCGCAGAATTTCCATGCCGATAGTGCCCTGCCCGGCGATCACCAGCGGGTCGTCGTAGGGATGCACGAAGACGAGTTTTTTCTTCGCCGCGAGCCGCTTGGCGTGCAATCCCGCCTCATGGTAACTGTCGCCGTGCAACACCACCGTCGCGCCACGCCGCGCAACAGCCTCGACTTTGATGCTGGGGGTGGTGGTCGGCATGACGATCATCGCTTTGCAGCCGAGTTTCTGCGCCGCCAGCGCGACACCTTGCGCGTGGTTACCGGCACTCGCACAAATCACGCCGCGCTTCAATTCGGTCGGAGTTAGGTGTGCCATCTTGTTGTAGGCACCGCGAAGCTTGAACGAAAACACCGGTTGCAAGTCCTCGCGCTTGAGCAGCACATGGTTGTTCAACATTTCCGAAATGCCGGTCGAGCGCTCCAGCGGCGACTCAATGGCGACGTCGTAGACGCGTGCTTGCAGGATTTTCTTCAAGTAGTCGGTTGGCATGGCGTGGACTTTGTGAGGCGAGCGCAGTTGGTGAGTGTCAGAGCGCAATGTAACAAGAAATTCGCTATCCTTGCGCCATGAGTACAAAACTTGATCAGAACGCCATGAAGGCCGCTGCGGCCAAAGCCGCCATCGCCTACGTCAGGGACGACGCGATTGTCGGGGTCGGCACTGGCTCGACCGTCAATTATTTCATCGACGAGCTGATACAAATTCGACACCGCATCAAGGCCGCCGTGTCGAGTTCGGACGCGTCCACCGCCAGACTCAAGGCGGGCGGCATCGACGTATTGACACTGAACGACGCCGGATCACTCACGCTGTATGTCGATGGTGCCGATGAGGTCACGCGGCAATTGGCGATGATCAAAGGCGGTGGCGCTGCGCTGACGCGCGAAAAAATCGTCGCCGCTGCTTCGCAAAAATTCGTGTGTGTGGCCGATCAATCAAAGTTGGTCGACGTGCTTGGTCATTTTCCGCTGCCGATTGAAGTCATTCCCATGGCGCGCAGCCATGTGGCGCGCGAACTGGTAAAACTCGGCGGGCACCCGGAATGGCGCATGAAGGACGACAAGGCGGTGGTGACCGACAACGGCAACTGGATTTTGGACGTACACGGCCTAGCCATCACCAACCCGCCGTTGCTGGAAACCGAAATCAATCAAATCGCAGGCGTCGTCAGCAACGGTATTTTTGCGCGTCGCGGTGCCGATGTGCTGTTGCTGGCAAGCGACGAGGGCGTGGAAACCATCAAGCGTTGACCCACATCCCCTGCTCGGCATGTCACGTATTCGTCACAATCTCAGCCTAGACTCGTACAATTGCACCTTGGGCGCAATCAGCGTTGGCGCGCCACCGGAGAGAACCTGTCATGGCAAACGAACACATTTCGAAAAAATTTGACACCGAGCTCGAGACCATTCGCTCACGCGTATTGCAAATGGGCGGCTTGGTTGAACAACAAATCGTGCGCGCGATGGAAGTGCTCGCGCACGGCGATCTGGTGCTGGCCGATCAGGTGATCGCGGACGACCATCGTGTCAACGCACTCGAAGTTGGTATCGACGAAGACTGCACGCACATCATCGCCAAGCGCCAGCCAACAGCCTCCGACCTGCGAATGGTAATGGCCGTCATCAAGACCATCACCGACCTTGAGCGTATCGGTGACGAAGCGCAAAAAATTGCGCGCATGGCCAAGCAACTCCACCAATCCGGCGTGCGTGTCAATCACCAGCTCGCCGATGTTCGTCATGCGTGCAATATCACGCTCGACATGCTCAAAACGTCACTCGATGCGTTTGCGCGTCTCGACGTGACCGGGGCAGCCAAGGTCGTTCGTCAAGACCAGGAAGTCGACGAGCACTTTCGCGCCATATTGCGCCAGCTCATGACATTCATGATGGAAGACCCGCGCACCATCTCGGCGTGTATCGACATTTTGTTTATCGCCAAAGCCATTGAGCGCATCGGCGATCACGCCAAGAATATGAGCGAGTACGTCGTGTATCTGGTCAAAGGCAAGGACGTGCGCCACATCACCAGCGAAGAATTCGAGAAAGTCACGACCTCAGACTGATCGGTCACTTTTTCAAGCACAAACGCCGCTCAATGAGCGGCGTTGCTTTGCGCGGCAATGTTGTCCGTGCAGGACACGCGCGATGCTTATTCCATTTCCATTTCGTTACTGGAATAATTCAGCGCGTATTCGTCGCAAATTTTGGTCACGGAAAATGGCTGCGTCGCTGGTTTCTCCTTCACCCGGCTACGGGGGAAGGTTGGGATGGGGGCGTGGTTGTTTTCCGTTGAAATTGAGCTAGACGCCGGGCGAGAATTACTGCACTAATAATCGAGAAATGGAATTACGCGCTCGGCGGCGGCACAAACCCCGACGCTTGGTCGGCACCGTCTCCGAAAAAGTGTTTCACCATTTGTTCTTCGAGGTATTTGCGCGCCTTTTGATCAGCCAAATTCAGCCGATTCTCGTTGACCAACCGCTTTTGATCCTCGAGCCAGCCCTTCCACGCCTCTTTCGACACTTCTTCGTAGAGGCGCTTGCCAATCGGGCCCGGGTACGGCGGATAGTCGAGGCCTTCGGCCTCGGTCTTGAGTTTGACGCAGTGAACGGTACGGGACATGATGATTTCCTGAATGCGTGGTTGTTCGAGAGTGTTGAATTTCGTTACAAGATTTTAGTGTAAACCTTGGAGTTGCGTTCGTGATTGTATTTTTCGCGCCGCTCGGCCGGTAGCGCATTGACGTCGGCTTCGACAAAGCCGCGTTCGACAAACCATTGCGTGGTCTGCGTTGACAACACGAACAACGTTTTCAAGTTGCGGTCTTTGGCGCGCTTTTCGATGTGCGCCAAAATGCGCTCGCCGCGTCCGCCGTCACGATAAAACGGGTTGACCGCCAGACAGGCAAGTTCCGCCACTTTTTCGTTTGGATAGGGATTCATCGCCGCACAGCCGATCACTTCATCTTCGTGCGCGAGCACCACAAAGTGATCGATTTCTGTTTCCACCGATTCGCGCGAACGCGCTACCAGAATGCCACGCTCGGCAATCGGGTCGATCAAGGCCACGATATCGTCAACGTCGGCCAAGGTCGCGTTGCGCAGCTTGTCGGATGCTTCCAAGACCACCATGGTGCCGATACCATGGTGCGTGAACAATTCAATCAACAGCGCACCATCGACGTGACGACTGATCAAGTGCGTGCGTTTGACGCCCTCGCGTACTGCGCGAATCGCTGCTGGCAAGTAGTAGCGAATATCTTCGGCTTGTGTCGAGTTTGCCAGCAGTTCCTCGGCCTGAAGCGCGGTGAGCTCGCCGACGAGCTTGTTGCGCGCATCGGTGGCACCCATGGTTTCGGTCAAGAAGATGAGCTTCTCGGCCTTCATGGCGATAGCCACCGAGGTGGCCACGTCTTCGAGCGTGAGATTGAAAATGTCGCCCGTCGGCGAGAAACCGATGGGTGACAGCAGCACCACTTCATCGTCATCGAGCCGCCGCGTGATGCCCTCGACATCGACCTTGCGTACTTCGCCCGTGTGCATGAAATCGACACCATTGCGAACGCCAAACGGCTTGGCGGTAATGAAGTTGCCCGACGAGACGCGGATGTCAGCACCGGCCATCGGTGAATTGGCGAGTTCGGTCGAAAGAGTTGCCTCAATTTCCATGCGCGCGATGCCGCTGGCTTCTTTGACACACTTGAGGCCATCAGCATCGGTGACGCGACGGCCTTCGGCGTAGCGCGATTGCACACCGTGTTGCTTTAATTGGTCTTCAATCTGTGGCCGCGTGCCGTGCACCAGCACCACGCGAATTTCGAGGCTCACCAACACGTTGATATCGTGCGCGAGTTGCATCATGTCGCCGTCTGCCAGCACTTCGCCGCCGAAGGCGATGACGATGGTGCGTTCACCGAACTCATGGATGAATGGCGTGGCCGAACGAAACCACTTGACGAAGGCTTCGAGTTTTTTACTGTCGCTACGAGGCATCGGCGTTGTTCAGTTTGGTTGAGAAATAAAACGATTCAGCCACAGATGAACACAGATGCACGCAGATAAAGGCTCGGAATACAGTCCGCGCCTCAAGTCACTATCAGCAGCGGACTGCTAGGTGCTATCCGTGTTCATCTGTGTTCATCTGTGGGAAAAATTTCTTTTTACGACGGCAAATTCAACCACGATTCTATCAGCCGAGGTCGCCGATCACCGCTTGCAGCGCCGCCAGCGCAGCCAACCCCGCCGTCTCGGTGCGCAGCACGCGTGGGCCAAGGGTGACTAGTGTTGCGCCGAGCGCCAGTGCCTGCACGATTTCTGCGTCGGTGAAACCGCCCTCGGGCCCCACCACAATCGCCAGCGGATGGCCCGGGTTCGCGTTGGCCCACGGATTCAACGCAACGCCGCCCTGCGGATGCAGCAGAGCCACGCGATGGGTCGTCTCGGAGGTTGCCGCCAACGCCTCGTCGAGTGAGCGAATCGAGGTGACTTCCGGCACGCGATTGCGGCCACACTGCTCGCACGCCGCAATGGCCACGGCGTTCCAATGTGCGACGCGCTTTGCTGCGCGCGCCGCGTCAAGTTTGAGCGTCGACCGCGTGCTGCGCAGCGGCACTATCTCGCGCACGCCAAGCTCGACCGCCTTTTGCACGATCAGATCCATCTTGTCGCCGACGGCGAGGGCCTGTATCAACACGATGTCGATCGGCGACTCAACCGATCGTTGGTGCCACGCAGAGATTTCGGTCGCTACGTTTTTTTTGTCGATGGCGGTGATGACAGCAGCAGCCTCACCATCCAGCGGCGCGGTCTGGCCGTCGAACAACGTAATCGTGTCGCCAACGGCCAATCTGAGTACACGCACATGCTGCGCCACGCGTTCATCGAGCGCAAATGAGAGCGGAAAATCGCGGCGCGGCAGTTTGGTGGACGAAAAAAATCGGGGTGGCATGGCGGTTGGCACCTGTTGGTCGTCACCCTCTCCCCTCCCCCTCCCCCATCAAAGGGGAGGGGCTGGGGATCGAGGGAGAGGGGTAATACGTTTGCAGCCAGTCTCCCACCTGCGCCGCACTCTGCGGACGCCGGTGAAACTCACCTTTGGACGGCCTCGCCGGGCAAAATGTCTTGGAACGGCGCGCCTGTGCTGGTGTTTCAGATTTATCTCACGATTCGCTAGGTCGTCATCGCCGCGGCGTTGAGCATCCCAGCCGCAATTGAAATCGCGCCCAAGAAAATTCCCGACGCCTGTTTGCCGGCCGGAATGTCCTGAACAATATTCGGCAGCGCGATTCTGGCGACGATGAACACGACCAACTGCACGGCCAGCGCAATCGTGCACCACACCGCCAGATCAATCAGGTTGACGCTGTTCCGCACCGCAGACGACAGCGGCAGCACCATGCCGATGATGGTGCCCGACAAGCTGAATGCCGCCGCCATATTGCCGTCGCGAATCAGCGCGATCTCACGATACGGCGTGATGCGCACGTAAATGGCGACGAACACCGCCAACAGCGCGGCGGCAATGCCAAGGTAGATCAGAAAATCATCAAAGCCGCTGAAAGACTCCATCAAATGGTAGCGCGCCATAGCAACCTCTCAAGTGTCAAACGAAAGAATGTGGAACAAAACGACTGGTGTTCTTGGTAATCGGCGATTCATCCTCGCGAATACCGATGCCCGCCGCCTCGTCGCCGATGATCCAACTGCCAACCACCATGTAGTTTGCCTCACCATTGGCCAAAAAATTTGGCAGCGGGTGATACGCCTGATAGACAAAACCCTCGTCACCATAGTCGCCGTCGGTCGCCACTACGCCGCTTGCGGCTTGGATATTGATGTTCGCACCTTCGCGGGAGAGCAGCGGCTTTTTCACAAAGTCGCTGGCAAATTTTGGCGGCGTGAAAAAAGCCGGCAGCAAGTTGGGATGATCGGGAAACATCTCCCATAACACCGGCAAGATGGCCTTGTTCGACAACAACATTTTCCAAACTGGTTCGATGAAACGCGTGTTGGCACTCAGCACATTGACACCAAACGCCTCGCGCGCCATCCATTCCCAAGGATAGAGCTTGAACAGCACGTCAATCGCGCCGTTCTGTTCATCGGTAAAACGTTTGCCATTCGCATCCCAACCGATGTGATTGATGTCAATGAAGTGCGGGGTCATGCCAGCCTGTGTTGCCACATCGCACATGTAGTCAAGATTGCCGACATCTTCTTCGCTGGTGCCGTCACACGCGAAGTGAATCGTTTTGACACCGAGCGCCGACGAAATCTCTTGCCAGCGCGTAATCAGACGCTCGTGGATGCTGTTGAACTGATCGGTGCCCGGCTTCACGTCCTGTAACCAATACCACTGCGCCACACTCGCCTCAATCAGAGAAGTTGGCGTATCAGCGTTGTATTCGAGCATCTTCGGCGGCGACTTGCCGTCCCACGACAAATCAAAGCGCCCGAACAAAGTTGGCGCATCGTCATTCCACGACGACACAACCAACGGCACAAACGCTGGCGGAATGGCGAACTGATCAAACATTTCGCGCTCGATGACGCGCGCTGCGGCATTGATACACATTTCGTGGAGTTCATTGGTGACCGACTCGAGCATGTCAACTTCGCCAGAAGTCAGCCGGTAACAGGCGCGCTCGTCCCAGTAGATACCATCGATAGAGTGGAAGGTGAAGCCAACCTCTTCCATTTTCTGGGGCCAGTCGGGTCGAGGAATCAATGGTTCACGTTGCATCTGCGCCTAGATGAACTTGTACATGAATGTCGAAGGCGACCAGTCGCCGTTGGTGCCGATGGCGAACTTCGGAATTTCACCGGCAACCAGAAATCCCATCGCTTCATACAAGCGATGGCCTCCGCTCGCCGTTTCCGTATCGAGCACCAGCAAGCTGCGGCCATTCGCGCGTGCGGTGGCTTCGGCCGCTTGCATCAAGCAGCGACCATGTCCTCGGCGACGCACAGATGAATGCACCAGCATTTTCTGAATTTCGGCACGGTGGCGGCCGTTGGGCTTGGTGGCGAACTCAATCTGGATCGCGCCGACGATTCGATTCGATTCGCGCACCACCAGCAGTGCGCGTCGCTCGGTACCAACCTCGCGTGCGACATCGGACCAGAATTGTCGCGCCTCGGCCACCGACATCGGCATCACATAGCCGACGGATGCGCCGTGTTCGACGGCATCGATCAGCAGCTCGACCAGTTGCGCCAGATCAGCGTCGGTCAGTGACGAACAGGGTTCGACGACGTTCATCCGCCGCTGGATGCCGCGCGACCACTCGAGCCGAAACCGCCGCGCGAGGTGCTCGAACTCGATCCGATGGCTCTGCTCGCTCTCGATTGTGACGCCGCGCCACTGTTGTAAAGATAAGGACGCCCGTAGTAGGCCGTGTTGGCACCGCGCGAGGCGGGGTGGTCGTAAGCGGGCTCGCAGTCTTGCGGCGAATTTCCCCAATCCGCGAGGCAATTTTGCTTGTTGGCGTAAACGTCGCGTCGCACGTCGTCTTTGGCGCAACCGCCGAGCGCGGCCATGGCCGCCGCCCCGATCACAACCAGCGTGACGCGTGAACTCGATTTGCGCTGTACGAACAGCCGTTTTTTCATGGCCACAATATACCGCGTCAGGCGTATTTAGGTGATGAGCGGCTTCACATATTCCGGCAGCGCCAACATGGCGTGGTGTGTTGCCCCGTTGTAATACTGCCGCGCGCCAATGCCGCGCGTATCCAGGCGCGCTTGAATCGTATCCGTGTCAACCGCGCGAATATCGAGCGCGTCTGAGGCCACCGCAAAACCCCACGTCGCGCCGTAGCAGGGTATATGCACAAAGTAAGGCGTGACGATGGCAAATTGCGCGCGTAAGTCTGCCAGCGTCGTGCGCACGCGCTCGGCGTGTGCAAAGGGCGAGCCGATGTGCAGCACCAGCGCGCCGCCGTCGGCCAAGGCGCGCTTACAGGCGGCAAAAAACGATGGTTCATACAACGGCGTGGCGCAACCCACCGGATCCGTCAGGTCTAGGTACACGAGGTCAAACAGGTTCTCGCACTCGCGCACATAGGCCGCGCCGTCGCCGATGCGAAGTTGTAAGCGCGGTTGGTCGAACACGCCGTTGTGAATTGCGCCCAGATGGCGCTTGGCCATGTCAATGACGTCAGCGTCGATCTCGCAGAGCTGGCAACGTTGCACCGGGTGCTTGAGTATTTCTTCGGCCGCGCCGCCGTCGCCACCACCAACAATCAGCGCCTGCCGTGGATTGGGGTGCGCGATCGCCGCCGGATGGATGAGATTCTCGTGATAAAAAAATTCATCGCGCTCGGACGTCATGTTTGCGCCGTCGATGCGCATCAAACGCCCGAAGTCCGGGCAATCGTAGACTTCGATGCGTTGTAACGCGGACTGCCGCGCTTCAATCAGCATGGCCGCATCCACATAAACACCCGAGGTTGCGGTCAGCGCTTCATGCAATCGCGTCGATGCCATTTGTCAGCGCCTTACGCGGCGGCGAGGTTAACCGCGCCACCCGCGACGGGCAAATCCTTGCCGCGCCACACGCGCTCGACCATGATGTCGGTCGGCCGAATCGCTTGCACCAGCTCATCATAGAGCTTTTCGGCTTTGCTGCTGTTGTCGCCCGTGATGTTGCACACGTAAATGTCTAGCGTCGCGCCGTGGCGTTCTGGCCAGGTGTGTATCGCCAAATGCGACTCGGCCAACACCAACGCGCCGGTCACGCCGCCCGCTTGCGTAACATCGACACCTTTGAACTGGTAGAAATGATCGCCTAACACGGAGAGCCCGGCCGTTTCCGATGCGCGGAGGCAAAGCGCGCGCAGCGCCTTGGCCGACACCAGGAATTTCGCTCGTGGGCAATTGTAGAAATCGGCAAAAATGTGCAATCCGCGCATGGTGGTGCTCCGGTAATGGTGGTCAGGCCGTCTGGCGACGGTTCTGATCATCCGATTAAACAACGCGGGGTGAATCGTATAGCCCCTAAATTATAATTGTCGCCAGCCGTTCGCCCCACCCTTCGTATCCCGCCCTTCACCCAGTCTTCCCCCTCTGACGACCATGACCCAAGCCTCTCGTAGCGATATCACTAACGCCATTCGCGCGCTGTCGATGGATGCCGTGCAAAAAGCCAATTCGGGACACCCGGGCGCGCCGATGGGCATGGCCGAAATCGCCGAAGTGCTGTGGCGTCACCATCTCTCCCACAACCCGAAAAATCCGCACTGGGCGAATCGCGATCGTTTTGTGTTGTCTAACGGCCACGGCTCGATGCTGATGTATTCGCTGTTGCACCTGACCGGCTACGCGGTGTCGATCAACGACATCAAGGCGTTTCGGCAACTGCATTCCAACACGCCCGGACACCCGGAAGTCGGCGTCACGCCCGGCGTGGAAACGACCACCGGACCGCTGGGCCAAGGCTTGGCCAACGCTGTCGGCATGGCGCTTGCCGAACGTGAACTGGCGCGCACCTTTAACCGTGGTGGTCACAATATTGTCGATCACTACACCTACGTGTTTGCGGGTGACGGCTGCATGATGGAAGGAATTTCGCACGAGGTCGCGTCATTAGCCGGCACACTCGGCCTCGGCAAGCTGATTGTGTTCTACGACGACAACGGTATCTCGATTGACGGCAAGGTGGAAGGCTGGTTTCGTGACAACACGCCGATGCGGTTTGCATCGTATGGCTGGAACGTGATTCCGAATGTTGACGGCCACAACCCGATGCAAATTCACGCGGCCATTGTAGATGCCAAAGAGCAGCAAGACAAACCAACCCTGATCTGCTGCAAAACGGTGATTGGCAAAGGCTCACCGAATTTGGCGGGCACCGACAAGGTACACGGTGCCGCGCTCGGTGACAAAGAAGTCGCCGCCACACGCGAGGCGCTCGGTTGGACGCACGCCCCGTTCGACATTCCGCGCGACATCTACGACGCATGGGACGCGACGCATAAGGGTGCCGCACTGGAAGCGCAGTGGAATGCGCTGTTCGCCGCGTATGCCCAAGCCGAACCGCTACTCGCGGGTGAATTTCAACGTCGGATGCGCGGTGAATTGCCCGCCAACTTTGCGGCGACTGCCGACGCACTGATCGCCAAGTCCGTCGCACAAGCCGAAACCGTCGCCACCCGCAAGGCGTCGCAATTCGCCATCGAAGCCTTCGCCCAAACCATGCCCGAGATGATCGGTGGTTCAGCGGATTTGACAGGCTCGGTGTTCACCAACTGGAGTGGCAGCAAAGCGCTGAGTGCAACCCTCGGCGGCAACTACATCAACTTCGGCGCGCGCGAATTTGGGATGACTGCCATTGCCAGCGGCTTGACCTTGCACGGCGGCTTCATCCCGTATCACGGCACGTTTCTGACCTTCAGCGACTATTCGCGCAACGCGCTACGCATGGCGGCGTTGATGAAAATTCGCCACATCGCCGTGTTCACGCACGATTCCATCGGTCTCGGCGAAGACGGCCCGACCCACCAGTCGGTCGAACACGTCGCTTGCCTACGCCTGATTCCGAATATGGATCTGTGGCGCCCGTGCGATACGGTCGAGGCAGCGGTGGCGTGGCGTCACGCCTTAGCGCGCAACACCGGCCCGACCTGTCTGATTTTTTCGCGTCAGAATTCAGCGTTTCAGAAACGCGATGCGGCGACGTTGGCCAATGTCGGTCGCGGTGGTTATGTGTTGTCCAAAGAGGGCGGCGCGCTCAAGGCAGTGCTGATCGCCACTGGTACCGAAGTCGCGTTGGCGATGGACGCGCAAAAAACGTTGGCGGCGAACGGCATTCACGTGCGCGTGGTGTCGATGCCCTCCACGTTCGTGTTCGATCAACAGGACGTAGCATATCGTGCAGAGGTGCTGCCAAAGAATGTGCTGCGTGTGGCCATCGAAGCGGGTGTCACCGATTACTGGCGCAAGTATGTCGGCCTCGATGGTGCCGTGGTCGGTATCGATACGTTCGGCGAATCGGCACCTGCGAGTGCGCTATACAAGCATTTCGGCATTACGGCGGACCATGTCGTTAAGGCGGTTACGGCACTTGCGTAGGGCTGTGTGATGCGAAGAAGTCACTAACGCATCCGCATCCGGAGGCGGCTGACCGACGTATCAGGCAAGTTAGACTAGCATCCACGACACTTCAGCGGAAACGTCATGCACCAAACATTGCACCTCATGAAGTCGCGCGGCTTTCCGCACATCCGACGCCACGCGCTCGATACGCTGCAAGTCAATCTTGGCTACAAGTGCAATCAGGCATGCTTTCATTGTCACGTCAACGCCAGCCCGGATCGCACTGAGATGATGGACGGCGAAACGATTGATGAGGTGCTCGCGTTCATGCGCGGCTCTGACGTGACGACGCTCGACTTGACAGGAGGCGCGCCTGAAATCAATCCGCACTTTCGTCGGCTGGTCATCGCAGCGCGCGCCATGAATGTGCGCGTGATCGATCGCTGCAATCTGACCATTTTGCGGGAGCCGGGATTTGAAACGCTCGCCGAATTTCTCGCCGCGCACCAAGTGGAAGTGTCGGCATCGCTGCCTTGCTACTCACAGGAAAATGTCGACAAGCAACGCGGTGAAGGCGTGTTCGAGGTCTCTATCGCGAGCCTTCGGCAACTCAACGCCCTCGGCTATGGCCAACCCAACAGCGGCCTCACACTGAATCTGGTCTACAACCCGCAGGGCGCAAAATTGCCGCCGCTGCAGGAAGCGCTCGAAGCCGACTATCACCGCTTGCTGCTGCAAAATTTTGGCGTGGTGTTCAATCAGCTATTCACCATCACCAATATGCCGATTCAACGCTTCGGGTCGACCCTCATTTCCAAAGGCGAATTTAACGGTTACATGGATTTGCTGGTGGCTAATTTTCAGCAGCACAATTTGGCCAAGGTGATGTGTCGCTCTCTCATCTCGGTCGACCACCAGGGCTACGTTTACGATTGCGACTTCAATCAGATGCTCGGTTTGCCGTTGCAACACGGTGCGGCCATCAAAACCCACCTGCGCGATTTGATGGGTGTGAATTTACGCGGCAATCCGATTGTCGTCAAAGACCATTGCTACGGCTGCACGGCAGGTCAAGGATCGAGTTGCGGTGGTGCGTTGACGCACGACGATGAGACGTCCACCGCGCAAATGGCTGCGGAATAATTCACAAAAGTCCTTTATCGGCGGGCACTTTCGAGCATTTTGTGCTGAAAGTGCCCGCCAAATAACGAGTTTACTTTTCCGCACACACTTGTATGACCCCCGGTCGTTCCTGTCCACTTCACTATCGCTACGCACCGAGCGTGTTCGCGCGCGCAGCCGATTTGGTTGCCGAAACGGTCTATGTTATCGGCGGTCTGTACGGCAATCTGCCTGCGCTCAACGCCATGGTGGCGCTCGCATCGCGCGAGTCGATTGCGCCGACACTCGTGTTCAACGGCGACTTTCACTGGTTCGACACCGACCTGCCTACGTTCACGGCCATCAATCGCGCGGTGCTGTCGCATGTGGCGCTGCGCGGCAACGTCGAGACCGAGCTGGCAGCGGATGCTGACGACGCCGGATGCGGCTGCGCCTATCCCGACTATGTGGATGAGGCCGATGTTGATCGTTCGAACACCATCATGCGCACGCTGCGCGAAGTTGCGCGGGGATCTGCGGCGGATGTCGCAAAATTCGCGGCGCTGCCGATGCATCTGGTCGCGCAAATTGGCGATCATCGCGTCGGCATCGTGCACGGTGATGCCGAATCGCTCGCCGGCTGGCGCTTTGCCCACGACAGCTTGCACGAATCGTCCAATGTCGAGTGGCTGCTGCAAGCGTGCCGTGACGCGTCGCTGGCCGGATTCGCGTCGAGCCACACCTGCCTGCCGACCTTTCGCCATTTTGCCGACACCAGTAAGCGGCGATTTGTCATCAACAACGGCGCAGCGGGCATGCCTAACTTCGGCGGCACGTCGTACGGCCTTGTCACGCGCTTGTCGGTGCACGCCGCGCTCGATGGCAGTAGCCAATATGGCGATTGCATCGATGGTCTCTACGTTGACGCGCTACCGGTGCATTACGACAGCGACGCATTTCGCCAGTTCTTTCTCAAACAATGGCCGCCAGACTCAGCGGCGTACGTCTCCTATTTTTCGCGCATCACCCACGGCCCTGCCTACGCGCCGCCGCACGCGTTGGGACTGGTGCGTGCGCCGTCGGTTTGTGCGTAATCGGTGGCCACACGATTTAGCCACACGCATGACCGCCTCGCCCGATAAACTCAATGCCACCGTTGCCGCGGTGAGCGTGATGCGATGCATTGGCCTCTTTTGGAGTCAACATGAAAAAACATAAAGCGCTGGTTCTGATCGTCTTGATCGCCGCCTTGATCGCATTTTGGTATTTCGATTTCGCCCGATTTGCGAATTTGGATTATGTGAAAAGCCAGCAAGCATGGATCAACGAACAATACCTCGCGCACCCGTGGCGGACCGTCGCCATTTTTGTCGCCATCTACATCACGGTGACGGCGTTATCGCTGCCCGGTGCGGCGATCATGACGCTGGTGGCGGGTGCGTTGTTTGGGCTGTTGGTCGGCGTGGTACTGGTCTCGATGGCATCGACCATCGGCGCAACACTGGCGTTCCTGATCGCGCGCTTCTTGCTGCGAGACACCATTCAGTCCCGATTTGGCGACAAGCTGAAAGCGATTAATGCGGGCGTCGATAACGAAGGTGCGTTTTATCTTTTTACCCTGCGTCTGGTGCCAGCCTTCCCGTTTTTCATCATCAACGTGGTAATGGGCCTCACGCGCATGAAGACCTGGACCTTTTTTTGGGTGTCGCAAGTCGGCATGTTGGCCGGCACCATCGTCTACGTGAACGCCGGCACGGCGCTGGCAAACGTGACATCGCTCAAGGGCATCCTCACACCGGAACTCATCGGTGCATTTGTCTTGCTCGGCGTGTTTCCACTGGTCGCCAAAAAAGTGATCGACAGCATCAAGGCGCGGCGTGTCTATGCGCGCTGGGCCGACCAGAAGCCGGCCCGATTTGATCGTAATGTCATCGTCATTGGTGCCGGATCCGCCGGACTCGTGACCAGCTACATCGCCGCCGCAGTGAAGGCGAAGGTCACGCTGGTTGAGAAACACAAAATGGGCGGCGATTGCCTGAATACCGGTTGCGTGCCGTCCAAGGCGCTGATCCGTTCGGCGAAATTGTTGCATCACATTTCGCGCGCCAAGGAGTTTGGGCTTGCCTCCGCGTCCGCGCAGTGGGACTTCGCCGAGGTGATGGAGCGCGTGACCAAAATCATCGACGCGATTGAGCCACACGATTCAGTCGAACGCTACACGAGCCTCGGCGTCGACTGTGTGCAAGGTGCGGCGCGCATTGTGACGCCGTGGGAAGTCGAAATCACCCATGCCGACGGACGTAAACAGCGCCTGACGACAAAAAACATCGTCATCGCCGCCGGTGCGCGATCGTTCGTGCCACCGATTCCGGGCTTGGCCGAATGCCACCCGCTGACCTCGGACAACATCTGGATTATTCGCAAACTACCCAAGCGCCTGATCGTGCTCGGCGGCGGGCCGATTGGTTGCGAATTAACGCAGTGCTTTGCGCGCTTCGGATCGAACGTGACGCAAGTGGAAATGTTGCCGCGCCTGATGCTGCGCGAAGACCCGGAAGTCTCGGCGCTCATCAAGAAAAAATTCGAGGCCGAAGGCGTATCGGTGCTGGTCAATCACAAAGCGCGGCAAGTGGTGGTCGAACACGGCCAGAAATATCTGGTGGTCGAGCACGACGGCGCATCGGGCCACAAACGCATCGCGTTCGATGAAATCCTGTGTGCGGTCGGACGCATCGCCAACACCAGCGGCTATGGCCTAGAAGAACTCGGCATCCCCGCCACCAAGGTCGTTGAAACCAACGAGTACCTTGAAACGATTTACCCAAACATCTTTGCCTGCGGCGACGTCGCGGGCCCCTACCAGTTCACGCACACCGCATCGCACATGGCGTGGTACTGCGCGGTCAATGCGCTGTTTGGTAAATTCAAGAAATTCAAAGTCGACTACTCGGTGGTGCCGTGTGCGACGTTCACCGACCCCGAAGTGGCACGCGTCGGGTTGAACGAGCTTGAGGCCAAGGAGAATGGTATCGAATTTGACGTACACGTCTACGGCATCGACGACCTTGACCGCGCCATTGCCGACGGCGAAGCGCAGGGGTTCGTCAAAGTCATCACGCCTAAGGGGTCGGACAAAATTCTCGGTGCCACCATCGTCGGCGAACACGCGGGTGACCTACTCATCGAATTCGTCGCCGCGATGAAACACGGCTTCGGCCTCGAAGGAATTCTTGGCACCATTCACACCTATCCGACGATGGGGGAAGCCAACAAATTTGCGGCCGGTGTTTACAAGCGATCAACCGCGACGGTCGGCAAACTCGCGGTGGGCAAAGCGTTGAATGACTGGACGCGTGGTGAGGGAAGTTTTGCGGCGCTGCTGGGCGCACTCATTGCGCTGGGGGTGAAGCCGGATAACACGCCAGCGTATCCGAAAACAACGCTGCCGTAGGGTGCGCCGTGCGCACCATTGGTCGTCGACGGTGAGGCGCTAGTGTGGTACTTCGCAATCAACGCAACTTAAGGATGCATCTTCCCGTTGCGACCGAGTGAAGCCCGTTTTCATGGGACAACTTGGCGACGCCAACAAGAAATGTCGTCGTTCCAGCGTAGGCTGGAATCCAGTCCATCGTTCACCGATCAAAGGTGGGGCTGGATCCCAGCCTACGCTGGGACGACGATCTATGAAACGAAGTGATTCGTTTCATAAGTGCCAAACAGAATGAAGCACTACACTAGGCGCGCGCGGCGCACCCTACCTACGATTCAATACGGTTTGTTATCACCGGTGATAAGCTACGCGCTGGTGCCAATTGGAGCAACTCATGAATAAGCCTTACTACGTGCACGCAGAGTGGGACGCCGAAGCCCGGGTCTGGGTCGCCAGCAGCGACGACGTGCCCGGATTGGCCACGGAGTCAGAATCCACCGAAGGATTGATCACCAAGCTGAAGACGCTGATTCCCGAGTTGTTGGCGGCGAATGGTATTCACCCCGAGGCACCGATCGCGTTTGAGCTCCTCACGCGCCGTTTTGAACTTGCCGCCTGATGGAAAGCGTTATTAGTGATAATCCTCTTCCCGCTGATGGCGGACGGCCAAAATGCTGACGACGTTGTTGGGCTCGATTTCAAACAGCGCGACATAGCCGGTGTTGCCGTAGGGAATGATAAGTTCCCTGACGAAGGCGTTCTGTGGGCTCGCCTTACGGCATGCGAATGGCGAAAATCTGAGCACCTCGATGGCGGCTTTGAGCGCATCCAGCGCGTGCTCTGCGCCAACGACATCTTTTTCCAACAAGAAGTCAAATAGTCGGAGCAGGTCTGCTTCAGCTTCAGGCGTGAAGCGAACGTTGAAACTTTTCACCTGACTACGGAGCGCGCCGTTTGGCTTTGTCCAGCCGACGGGATAACTTCTCGATGACCCTATCCGCCGACACGTACTTGCCGGTCCGCTTTGCCTTGGTGGCGCTCGCCAGACCGCGCGCGATAAATTCGCGCCTCGACTTACGGTACTCAATATTTTTGTCTAGCGCTTCCAGCACGAAGCTTGTGAGCGTTTCGCCGTGCTCAAGCACGGACTCTGCCGCTTCACGAACTTCCGGCGATACGCGCAGCGCGGGGATATTGGACGTTTTCATCGAGCACCTCGTTTGCATTGCAATTGCGATGCATTATAGCGCGAAGCAAACGCATACCGTCCAACCCAAACAACAGTCTGGCCTCAATCCTCTGGCCGAATGCCGTCGTCAACACCAGTAGACGCTTCGCGCCATCCCAAGCAATACGGTCTCCGTTCGTGTTCCACTTTGTTCCGTGGCAGCCTTGTTCTCGTGGAGTTTGTCGCTGCGATGAAGCGCGGCTTTGGGCTCGAGGGCATCCTCAGCACCATCCACACCTACCCTACGATGGGCGAGGCCAACAAGTTCGCAGCAGGTGTATACAAACGCTCAACGGCGACCGTGGGTAAGCTCGCAGTCGGTAAAGCGCTCAATGACTGGACGCGCGGCGAAGGCAGTTTTGGCGCGCTACTCAGCGCCGTGGTGAAGCTGGGCGTGAGTCCGGACAATACGCCGGCGTATCCGAAGGTGGGCATTGACTAGCGTAGGTCCAAGAATGTCCAAAGCCGCTGGACGTCGCTTACTGTTCTCAGCTTGATCGTTAGCTCCCCTAGTGCATTCTCCAGCGCTTCAGGGAAGGCTTCTCTGATTTGCTCCGACGAATACTTTCGACGTGATTGGCTGGGATGTTGACGCCGGATGAAAATTGACCAGTTTTTGAGGGTTGTGCCGGACGAAAATTGACCAGGGTGTTCAATCACCTGCTTATTAATTAAGCAGGAGTCGAGGTGATCACCATGGACATGTTGGGCAAGGTTAGGCGCATGAAGATGCGCGACAAGCTTT
Organism: Usitatibacteraceae bacterium; assembly: GCA_038901675.1. Lineage (GTDB taxonomy): Bacteria > Pseudomonadota > Gammaproteobacteria > Burkholderiales > Usitatibacteraceae > UKL13-2. The sequence goes on from JBCKPM010000004.1 coordinate 25,263, forward strand.
CGATCAGTCAGATTGCAAAGCGAACGGGATTGGCGCGGAACACGATACGGGGTTGGCTTCGTGCGCCTGGGGATGTGGTGCCGAAGTACGAGCGAAGGCTGGATGTGCACAAGCTGTCTGCCTTTGAGGAGAGCCTTGTGATGGCGCTCAAGGCTGATCGCTTGCGCCACAAGGATTCGCGACGCACGGCGCGCGCGTTGTTTGTGCAGATAACGGCGCAGGGTTATCGGGGCGGGTATACCGGGGTGACCGACTTTGTTCGTACTTGGCGTGAGACATCTGGCATGGGTGGCAAGGCCTTTGTGCCGCTTTATTTTGAGAACGGCGAGGCGTTCCAGTTTGACTGGAGTGATGAAGGCATGCTGGTGGGCGGGGTGTACCACAAGGTGCAGGTCTCGCACTTGAAGCTGTGCGCGAGTCGCGCCTTCTGGCTGGTGGCCTATCCGACGCAGACTCACGAGATGCTGTTTGACGCGCACACGCGTTCGTTTGCGGCGCTCGGTGGCGTGCCGCGGCGTGGCATCTACGACAACATGAAGACTGCCGTTGACAAGGTTGGCAAGAGCAAAGCGCGCACGGTCAATGCGCGATTCAAGGCGATGTGCAGCCACTACCTGTTTGACGCCGACTTCTGCAACGTTGCCTCCGGCTGGGAGAAGGGCATCGTCGAGAAGAACGTGCAGGACAGTCGTCGGCGCATCTGGATCGAGGCTGCCGAACGCAGATTTGGCTCATTCATCGAGCTCAACCAGTGGCTGGGCGAGCGCTGCTTGGCAGTCTGGGCCGAGACCGCGCACCCGGAACATCCGGAGTTCACGATCGGCGAGATGCTCGACATCGAGCGCGAGCACCTGATGGGCATGCCCGAGCCGTTCGACGGTTATGTCGAGAAGCCGTCTCGGGTCAGCAGTACGTGCTTGGTGCACGTTGCGCGCAACCGCTATTCGGTGCCTTGTGAATGGGCGGGCAAGCGGGTCAGTACGCGCCTGTATCCCACACAACTCGTCGTGGTCGCCGGTGACGTGATTGTGGCGCGCCACGACCGGCTGACCAACAAGGGCCAGACCGCCTATGACTGGCAGCACTACATTGAACTGGTGCAGCGCAAGCCGGGCGCGCTGCGCAATGGCGCGCCGTTTCAGGAGATGCCGGCAGAACTGCTGCAGTTGCGGCAGGCGCTCATGCGCTATCCCGGTGGGGATCGGACGATGGCCGATGTATTGGCCAGCGTGCCGCGCGCGGGGTTGGATGCGGTGCTGGTGGCCGTCTCGATTGCGCTCGAGGATGTCACTCCCAGCGGCAAGGTGAGTGTTGAGCACATCGAGAACGTGCTGGCCCGACTGACCAGTCCCCCGACACCGGAGCTGGCCGAGACCGATCTGAAACTCACCGAGCCCCCCCGGGCCGACACGGCGCGCTATGACCAGCTGCGTCACCTGCAAGATCACGAAACCGAGGTACATCATGCATCCTGACATCAAGACAAGCCTGAAATCACTGCGTCTGCACGGCATGGCCATGGCCTGGGACGAACTGACGGAGAACGGCGAAAGCACCCGCGTCGACGGTTCGAAATGGCTCATTGAGCACCTGCTTGAGGCCGAGGATACCAACCGGGAGATGCGCTCAATCTCGCACCAGATGAAGTCGGCACGGTTCCCGTTGCATCGCGACCTTGCCGGCTTTGACTTCGCGGTCTCCCAGGTCGACAGGGCCTTGATCATGAAGCTGTCGGATCTGTCGTTTACGGATCAGGCGCACAACGTGGTGCTCATTGGCGGGCCCGGAACCGGCAAGACGCACCTGGCCACCGCACTGAGCGTGTCCGGCGTCACGCAGCACGGCAAACGGGTGCGGTTCTACTCAACAGTCGATTTGGTCAATGCGCTCGAGCATGAGAAGTTGATCAACAAGCCGGGGCGAATCGCGCAGAGTCTGTTGCGACTCGACTTGGTGGTGCTGGACGAGCTGGGCTACTTGCCGTTCAGTCAGGCCGGTGGTGCCTTGCTGTTTCACTTGCTGTCCAAGCTGTACGAGCATACGAGCGTGTTGATCACGACGAACCTAACGTTTGCCGAATGGTCGAGCGTGTTTGGAGATGCAAAGATGACGACCGCACTGCTGGATCGGCTGACGCATCACTGCCACATCGTGGAGACGGGCAATCAGTCTTATCGATTCCTGCACAGTACCAAGCAGGCCAAGAGCCAGATCAAGGCTCGGGAACAGAGCAAGAAATCGAATCCGACGGAGCCGCAGACCGCTCTTGAAGAAGAGGAACCGTTCTGACCAACAGGCGAGCGCGGGGCGCGGCTCTGTGCAATTTGACGATGAAAAAAGGAGTCACTACGATCACAGAAACGATATAGTTATCCACAGTTGACTGGATTCACGTCAGCAAAAGCCCCTGGTCAATATTGAACCGGCACAGGTGGTCAATTTTCATCCGGCGCCAACACGCATGACTCCATTTTCGGTCAGCGGGCAGGTTGCCCAAGATTTCTTTCCTTGCTTGGCGAACCAGTCGTGTGCCGCGTCGTGCTGGACATGCGCGGGATCAATCAGCGCGATCAGCACGTTTACGTCAAGCAGGTAAGTCATCCCGGCAACTCGTCGCGCAACTGATTCACCAGCTCTGGTGTGACTGCGGCAGCCCCAGCGCGCACTGGTAGCAATGGCACGCCGTTGCGCGCTTTGTTTTTTTGTGCCTTAGGGCGCAACGCCTGCCGTGTCAGTGCCGAAATGACTGCGCCGACGCTCTTGTGTTGCAAATTTGCCAAACCTTTTGCCGCCGCGAGTACATCGTCATCAATGGTCAGTGTCGTTCTCATTTTTTCCCTCATGAATATCTGCATCAAACATCACGCATCACACCTTAGGGAAACGCTACGCAAAAGGGTTTTGCAATTCAACACCGGTCCCGCGAAAGTCTTCAACATTTCGGGTTACTACCGTTAAGCCGTGAATGAGCGCAATCGCAGCAATCTGCTTATCGATCGGGTGTTGATTGTGCGGCGACATCAATTTTCCCCATACCTGGGCGCACTCTCCATCGAAATTCAATATCCGATCGCTATATTCTTCCACGATTAGATCCAGCCACCTCTCCAATTTCCCAGCTTGCGGAAGATCACCGCGACGCTTGATGTTTTCAATTCCCCTGCGTATTTCACCAATCGTCTGAACGGATAAATATAGTTCAGACTCATCGACCGTTTGCCAGAATTTCTGAACACCAATATCTGCTTTCTTGCCTTTGCGTGCCTCGCTCACGACGTTTGTGTCAACCAAGTACACGCTATCCCCGGCCTTTCCGGCGAGCAAAGTCAGCGTCTTCTCCGACATTCGGCATGCTCGAAAATACATCAGCGACAGAGCGACGCTTTGGGCGCGTGAGGGCAGACTTCAAGATTTCCCTGTGCTCTGCTTCGGCGCTTCTTCCATGTGACGCCGCAACCTGCTTAAGGGCCAACGCGACTTCTTCGTCAACATTGCGAACAACAAGATTGGTTGCCACGAGCATCTCCTATGGACGTAATAATTGATTGCAATCTAGCACGGAGACGCAATCAATGCAATCATCTTGGGCAGGCAGAGAGCGACGGCGACCAGCGACTCCCCGTGTTGAATCGACTAGCCCGCTGTTCCGGACTGCTCTTGTGCGGCAATTTCTGCGTGGACTTTGACCATATCCAGCACTTGTGCGCTCTTCACCATCTCGTGTAGCGCCGATTTGGGAAGCGCGCCCGCCTGCGAAAACAGCACCACTTGTTCGCGGAACACCATCAGCGTGGGGATGGAACGAATATTGAACGCCGCGCCCAGCTCTTGTTCGTCTTCGGTATTGACCTTGGCGAATACCACCTCGGGATATTCATCCGAGACAGACTCAAAAATGGGGGCAAAGGATCGGCAAGGACCGCACCACGGTGCCCAAAAATCAATCAGGGCGGTCTTACCGCTTTCGATAACGGCGTTGAAATTGTCTTTATTGAGTTCGATGGTGGCCATAGCGTGTTCCGTGGTCAAAGGTTGCTGTGTAGAAATGGGCGTGGCGCAACGCGTGCATCGCTGGCGCGCCAAGTATTTGCGTCACCGACGTAATTTACCCGCCGCGCTCGAAACGCGCCATCGCCGCCACCCGGCCGCCGAGCTCCCGCAGCATCGTCGCCTGACGCTCGTTGGCGACCGTACCATCAGTGGCAAAGAGTTTATCCGCGCCGGGTACGGCCAACACCGGCAGCACCATCGCGCCCAAATTCGACAGGATGAACGACACACTTGGCAACGCGCGGATGGTACCGAATGCGCCGGCCGAGGCACCCAGCAGCCCGACCATCTTGCCCTCGAACGGCATGCGCCCACCGCCCGCGCCGATGCCGCTCTCGACTGACTGCGACAGCCAATCAATGGTGTTCTTCAACAGCGGCGTAATCGCAGCGTTGTATTCTGGGCTCGCAATGAGCAAGCCCTGCACTCCGCGCAATTTTTCGCGCAGTGCGCGCGTGGAATCCGGCACGCCGTTGTCCGCATGCCAATCCGCGTCGTATAGCGGCATGGCGTAATCGCGCAGGTTGATGGCCTCCACGTCCGCTCCGGCGTCACGCGCACCCTCGATGGCCAATTCCAGCGCCGACTGGTTGATGGAGCCGCGGCGAACGGAACCCGCGAATGCGATGATCTTGTTGTTCATGTATTTTTCTTTCCTCTACTTTGTGGTTACAAAACGGAATCGCACGGTGACGTCCGCGGCCACCACCGAGGTATCGCGCCATTCCTGGTCGCCAATCCGCCATAAAAGTCGCTTCATCGAAAAACCGCCTTCAACCACTGGCTGGGCGCTGGCCAAATAGCTGAACTCTGCCTTGATGGGCTGCGTGATGCCCTTGACAGTGAGCTTGCCGAGCGCCTCGTATTTGTTGACCCCGACCAGTCGCACCTGGTCTGTGACAAAAGTCGCGATCGGAAACATTTTCGCATCGAGCCACACCGGACTTCGGGATTCGGCGTTGTAGTCCTCTGCGCCCAGATCGACGGAGTTCAGATCAACCGAAAACGTTGCGCGCGTGGCAGCAGGCTGCTTCGCGTCAAAGAAGATCAACGCATTGAATTTGCCGAAATTGCCCTTCATCGGCACACCCAGTTGCGAGAAGCTGAATTCAATGCGACTTTTCGCCGCATCGAGCCGCAGATCTTTGGCCATCGCGCTGCCGGGCAAAATCAGGCTGCACGCAAGTATGGCGAACAGCATTACACGCCCTTTGCGTCTGTTCGCGCTAACCAATGCATTCATTTCAGACACTCCCGGGATCAAACGGCGCGGCATGCGGCACCGCAATTTACGCCCACCAGCGCGAGGGCAGCATTCGCCGGATCAGACTTTGCTGGTCAGTCAGTTCATGGTACACAGCCGCACCGATGTGCAACACAATCAAGGCTGCCAGTCCGTACCCGGCATAAAGGTGCACCAGTTTGAGGAGCGCTGCCAACGCTTCGTTTGGAGTCACCAAGTCAGGCAACGGCAACAACCCCAGGTACACCGTCTGAATGCCTTTTGCGGATGAGAACAGCCAGCCGCTGACGGGGATAGCAAAAAACAGCACGTACATGGTCAGGTGGGTGAGGCGCGCCGCGTTGCGCTGCCACACGGCCATCGATGGTAACGGCGGCACCGGATGCCAGAGACGCCAGCAGAGTCGCATGGCCGCCAGCGCAAAGATGGTGACACCGAGCCACTTGTGCCAGGAATAGAGCCTGAGTTTATCGGGACTGATGCGTAAATCGACCATGTACCAGCCCATCGCCAGTGCCGCAAAAATCATCAACGCCATCAGCCAGTGCAGCAGCATCGCAATGCTGGTGTAACGCAACATACGATGGGTTGCAACGGGCAGCGTGTCGGTCATGGGCACCTCTAAAAATTCACTGAAGCCGCGCTGGCGGCGTTGCAAAGCCGCTCAAAATGCTCATGTACTACATGTACACTGCGCTTTTTCGCGACTTTGCGCCTTGCCATCATCGGCTTGATTGCATTTTTAGAGGTGCCCTCATGTTGAATTTGATCGTGGCTACTGCGCGGGGCGATTGAGAAATTCAACTTCCACCAGCACTTCGACATCGTCGCCGACAATATTGAGGTACTTTGTCATACCAAACTCGGAGCGTTTCACAATACCCTTGGCCGAAAATCCGAGCGCGTGTGCTTGGGCAAAGCTGTTGTAGAGACCACCGTTGAATGTCACCTCCCAACTCACCGGTTTGGTCACGCCGCGCAGCGTCACATCCCCCAGCATGCGGTATTTGTTACCGCCGACCGATTCCATTTTGGTCGACTTGAAGGTGATCGCAGGATTTTTTTCTGCGCTGAAGTAGTCCGTGCCCTGCAACTGTTTGTCGAATGGCGCCAGCCCCGTGTTGACCGAGGTCGCATCAATGCTGAACTCGACGCTGCTGGCAGCCGCCGTTGCGGGCGTAAAGCTGACCTTGCCCTGCATCTTGTCGAAGCGCGCAGTGTACTGCGACAGGCCGAGATGCGAAACCCGCCAGATGACTGAGGCATGTGCGCGATCAAGGACATATTCGCCGGCCGGGTGCGCGCCAAAATCGCGGCTCAGTGGCGCACCGGTGGTCTGTGCCGATGCGGACGTGATGGTCAGGCTCAGCGCCGTGGCCAGCGCGCTGCAAAAATTGTGGTGGTTAAAGGCAAACATGGCAATCTCCAAAAATAGTGGCTGGCGAATGAATCCAATCTGTAATGCGCTTTTAGCCGTTGCGCTAAAGTTGCCCCATCTCACCTGCGTGATAGCGCTGCTCGGCCGCCCGTACCTGCGCCAGCGAATTCATCACAAACGGGCCGTGAAAAATCAATGGGCCTTCAGCCGGTGCGCCGCCCAGCAGCATCACCTCGAGTGGCGTGGTGCCTGTGTTTGAAAATTTGATCGCGCCATCAATCGTTTGGTAGATCACCAGAGACCCGTCGCCCAGCCGTTGCAGGTTAGGTGAAAAACCGCCGGTTCCACCCATGACGTAGGCGGCGAGTTCGTACCCAGCCGGAATCTGGCTGGAAAAACTGGCCCCTAGGTTGAGGCTGACATGCCACAGCAGGGTCGGCATCAGCACCTGGGCTGGGCCCGCGTGTCCGGTGTATTCGCCAGCGATTACGCGCACCACAACACCCTCACCGGTGACGCTCGGGATTTCGGTCGCATCGATGCACTGATAACGCGGCGCCATCGTTTTGAGCGCACGCGGCAAGGTGGTCCAAAGTTGTAAGCCATGCTGCGTCATCTGCGCTTCATTTTCCGGACGCGGATATTCGGCGTGAACAATTCCATTGCCCGACGTCATCCACTGTGCGCCGAGCGGACCGACAATGCCGCGATGCCCGGCTGAATCGAGATGCTCATTGCGACCCGACAACAGATACGTCACGGTTTCGATACCGGCATGCGGATGCGGGCCGACGCCGTCTTCGCCAGGTTTCACCCGAAACGGTCCAAAGTGATCGAGAAACACCCACGGGCCGACCGACTGTTGCGCGCGATCCGGTAACGCGCGCTTGACGGTAAAGATCCCGACGTTGGCGAGGTGCGCCTGGATCACGCGCTGTACGCTGCGCTGGAGATTGCCGGGCATGTTGGTCTGTGTCGATCGCATGGCAGTCCCCGCTCAGTCGTCAGGCAAGATCAAAAATCAGCACTTCGGCGTTGTCGCCATGATCCACGCGAACGCTGTGCTCATCCACCAACCGCATGGCATCGCCCGCGGCGAGCGGTTGGTTATTGATCATCGCGCGACCCCGTGCGATGTGCACATAAGCACGCCGTCCAGCCGGAATCGGGACACTCGCTTGCTCGTCGCCGTCGAACAATCCAGCGTACAACACCGCGTCGGCATGCAGTTTGACCGAGCCATCGCGCGCCTCAGTTGACGCGACCACGCGCAATCGACCGCGTTTGTCGGCGGCGGCGAAATGTTTTTCTTCATACGAGGGCGCGATGCCCAATTGGTTGGGCTGAATCCAGATTTGCAAAAAGTGCGTGGTCTGATCGCTCGCGTGATTGAACTCGGAATGCTGCACGCCAGTGCCGGCGCTCATGCGCTGCACATCGCCCGGGCGTATGGTCGAGCCGTTACCCATGCTGTCCTTGTGCGCCAACGCACCGTCGAGCACGTAGCTGATGATTTCCATGTCGCGGTGACCGTGGGTGCCAAACCCCATGCCAGGCGCCACGCGGTCTTCGTTGATCACCCGTAGCGCGCCGAAGTTCATGAATTTCGGGTCGTAGTAGTCGGCGAAGGAAAAACTGTGAAAGCTCTTCAGCCAGCCGTGATCGGCATAACCGCGCTCTTGCGCTCTCCTAATTTCAATCATTTTGAATGTCCTTTCCGTGCTTGTACGTGGTGCCAATCACCGTCGTTACCACCATAACTCGCGCCAATATGATGAATATGAGCTTGAAATCTGGGCGTGACAAGTGGATAATTTCGACACTAATATTCAAATTATTTGCACTTTCGCCAAGGATCAACCCCGTGCGACTGACGCTAGACGCTTTGCAAGTGCTGGATGCCATTGCCCGCAACGGCTCGTTCGCCCGCGCGGCCGCTGAATTGCACCGTGTGCCCTCAGCGTTGACCTACACCGTGCAACAACTCGAGAGCGACCTCGACGTAAAACTGTTTGATCGTGAGAGCCGCCGCGCGCTCCTGACGCCAGCCGGGCATGAACTGCTCAACGAAGGTCGGGTGTTGCTCACTGCTGCGGCCGATCTTGAGTGTCGCATTCAGCAAGTCGCCAAGGGTTGGGAGACCGAGCTCAGAATCGCGCTCAGCACCGTCATTCCCGCACCGGCCATGTTCGATCTGGTGCGCCGCTTTGAGGCCGAAGCATCAGGTACGCGACTGCGCCTCTCGACTGAAGTGCTCGGCGGCACGTGGGACGCGCTGGTGGCGGGCCGCGCCGACCTGATTATTGGCGCACCAGCGGGCGTGCCTTCCGGTGGCGGCTACGCAACACTGCCGCTCGGCGATTTTCAGTGGGTATTCGCCGCCGCACCATCGCATCCGATTACGCGTGAAGTACCGCCACTCGATGAACGCGTCATCGCGCGCTATCGCGCCGTCAGTGTGGCCGATTCTTCGCGCGACACGCCACCGCGCACGGTCGGTCTTATCTCCGGCCAGGACGTACTCACCGTGGCGACCATGTCCGACAAGCTCGCGGCACAAATCGAAGGGCTCGGCGTCGGATTTTTGCCACTTCATCGCGCCGCGCCGGCGTTAGCCGACGGTCGCCTCAAGGCGATCGAGGTGTTGATGCCGCGCGGCGAGCCGGGCTGCTGCGTCGCTTGGCGCGTCAATCGCACTGGTCGCGCGCTGCGTTGGTTTATTCAACAGTTTGAAGACCCGCGAGTCGCGGCCGCAGTGATCAGCTTTTCATGACCCGGTTAATGTCTGGCTCACACCCGACCTACGTCGGCCGCTTCGCACCCTCGCCCACGGGGCCGTTGCACTTCGGCTCCTTGATCGCGGCGTTGGCCAGTTATCTCGATGCGCGCGCCCACCGCGGCACCTGGTTAGTGCGCATCGAAGACGTTGATGAAACGCGCTGCGACCCGGTGTATGCACCGCAAATTCTCGACACATTGCAAGGCTTCGGCTTACGTTGGGACGGTGACGTGGTGATCCAATCGCAGCGCCAGCAACGCTATGACGAGGCACTGGCCGCGCTGTCGGCTGCGGGTCACCTGTACGCCTGCGAATGTTCGCGCCGCGAAATGGCGGACTCGGCCGTCGCGGGAATTGGCGGTCTCATTTATCCGGGGACTTGTCGACACAAGGGCTTGGCATTGACCGGATCAGCCTCGCCCTCCGCCACGCGTTTTGCCGTTGCCGCGGCGCCGGTCGTGTTTCGCGACCGCCTGCAGGGCATGGTCTTGCAGCGTCTTGATACCGAGGTCGGTGATTTCGTGGTTCGGCGTCGCGACCGCCTGACCGCGTATCAGCTGGCGGTGGTAATTGATGACGCCGACGCCGGCGTGACCGATGTGGTGCGCGGTGCTGATTTGCTCGATTCCACGGCACGCCAAATCGCGCTCCAGCGCGTGCTCGGCCTGCCAACGCCGCGCTACCTGCACATTCCGGTGGCGACCAACGCGGCCGGCGAAAAACTCTCCAAACAGACCCTCGCCACGCCGGTGTCGACCACGGACGCCGCCGCGACATTATGCGAAGCGCTGCGCTTTCTCGGCCAGCCGATCACGCCGACAATGGGTTCGGTCGAGTCGATGCTCACGCGCGCGGTTGCCGCTTGGGAGATTGCCAACATCCCGGCAGTTCGCAGCTTGCAGTGGGTCGCGGTTTCGCGCGCCTGACCACGCGTCCGGCATCCGGTCGCACCCACCTGCGACTGGTCGGCAGCTTGAACGCTCGGCGAATCCGATTCCGCATTTCATCGCGTCCTAGTGGAACTTCACCGGCACTGGGGGTACAGTGGCACCACATTGCAGTGCGTGCGTCGTGGTAGCCGCACCAAGTTGCGCCGCCAGCCACACCATTTGTCCAATCCGTAGCGCCGTCAGGAAAGCCTGCAAACCATGTTTGGAAAAAAATCCTCTTCCCTCGACACCAACATGTCCGGTCACAACGTCCCCGCGCACAAGCGCGGCTGGGTGCGCGCCAGCGTTGGCTTGCTGAGTGTCGCGCTGGTCGGTGGCTCGCTGATTGCGTGGCGTGTCAGCGCAGCCAAAAAAGACGAGCCAAAGCCGGACGCCGATAAGGTCTATGAATTCGCGGCGGGCGATTTGGCTATTGTCGGCTCATTCGAACTCGGGCACGTGGTGCCCATTTCCGGAACTCTGAAGCCGCTCACGCAAGCCGTGGTCAAGGCCAAGGTCGCTGCAGAAGTCGCCAAGGTGCACGTACAAGAGGGCGAACGCGTCACCGCCGGGCAAGTACTGGTCTCGCTCGATACGGCGGATCTTCGTGCGCGCCACGATGCACAATTGGCCGCCGTCGCCGAGATGAAGGCGCGGCTCGATCTGGCCGACAAGAACGAAGCCAACAACCGCGCGTTGCTGCAGAAAAATTTCATTTCGCAAAACGCCTTCGATGCCGTGTCCAATTCGGCTGAAGTCGCGCGTGCCAACCTGCGTTCAGCCGAAGCACAGGCGGGCATCGCACAACGTGCACTTGCCGACGCCTCCATTCGCGCACCGTTTTCCGGCATCGTCGCCAAACGCATGATCCACACCGGCGAAAAGGTCTCAGCAGATATGCCAGTGCTGCACATTGTCGATCTGTCGCGCATGGAGCTCGAAGCCAGCGTGCCGGTGTCGGAGATTCCGGGCATCAGGATTGGTCAGGAAATTTCGTTCACGGTCGACGGCTTCAGCGACCGCAAGTTTGTCGGCAAGGTGGAGCGCATCAACCCATCCGCAGAAGCAGGCTCGCGCTCGATCTCGGTGTTTGTCGCGCTGCCGAATCCGGAGCAAACGCTCAAGGGTGGCATGTTTGCCACCGGAAAGCTCGCCGCGCAGTCGGCGCGCCCCGTCAATGCGGTTCCGTTGGTGGCGCTGCGTGAAGAAGGCGGCCAAAGTTTTGTCTTCGTCATCGAAAAGGACAAAATCGAGCGCAAACCCGTCACCGCCGGTACGCGCAACGTCGATATCGGCATGGTCGAGATTCGCGAAGGCCTCGCCAGCGGCGCACAAGTCGTCGCCGTGAGGATGGAAGGCTTGAAGCCGGGCGCGACCGCAGTTGTGAAGTCGAATGCGACCGACGTTGGCACCGCGACGCCGACGAAAGCTGCAACCAAATTCTGAAACTCGTTTATCGACGGGCATTTTCAGCCATCTTTGCTCCAGAACCCGCGCCATTGCTGGTGCCTTGAAATCATTATTCTGCCGTGCGCCTGCGCGGCAACGCCGAAACCTCTGGCGTTGCCGATCATGCGGCCTACGCGACAACAGGGAGTAGTGCCATGTGGATGACCAGAGTTTCGATCAACAATCCGGTGTTTGCGACCATGATGATGGCCGCGTTGCTGGTGCTGGGTTTGTTCTCCTACCAGCGCCTCGCGGTCGATCAGATGCCCGACATCGCGATTCCGATTGCGGTCATTTCAACACCCTATCCCGGCGCTTCAGCCGAGGCGGTCGAGCAGGACGTGGTGCGGCCGATCGAACAAGCAGTCAACACCATTAACGGCGTGAAGACGATTCGCTCGTCGTCACAAATCGGCAGGGGCTGGGTGGTCGTTGAGTTCGAGCTCACGGTCGATGCGCGCGTGGCGATTCAGGACGTTCGCGACAAGGTTGCTGAGGCGCGGCGCGGCTTTAACCGCGACGTCGGCGAGTCGACCGTGTCGCGCGCCAGCATGGACGACGACCAACCGCTGATCTATTTGTCGATGCTGTCCGATTCACGCAGTCTGCGTGAACTTTCTGACCTTGCCGATCAGTTGGTGGTCAAGCGCCTGCAGGGCGTGCCCGGCGTTGGCAACATCGAACTGTCGGGTGACGTCGGCCGTGAGCTGGCGGTCAATCTGCGCCCTGAAAAAATGGCAGCGCTGGGCATCGGCGTCAACGAGGTGATTGCCGCGATACGCGCTGAGAATCAAAACATCTCGGCCGGCGCACTGGTCTCCGACGTCAGTGAACGCCTGGTGCGCGTGCAAGGCAAAATCCGGCGCGCTGAGGATTTCGCGCGCATCATCGTCGCGCGGCGCGGCGTCGGCAACGCGACGGCGATCACCCTCGGCCAAGTCGCTGACGTCGCCGATGCGCAGCGCGAAGAGACCTCGTTTTCCACGAACGATGGCAAGCGCGCGATTTCAATCCAGATTCGCAAAACGCGCGGCACCAATACCATCGACATGGCCGACGGCATCAAGAAACAAGTTGCGGAGTTGAAAAAATCACTCCCCAGCGACATCAAACTCGACATCACCTTCGACCGCTCGAAATTCATCAAGGATGGCGTCGATAACGTCAAACGCACCATCATCGAGGGCGCTCTGCTGACGGTGTTGATTGTGTTCTTTTTCCTGCATTCGTGGCGCTCGACGGTCATCACCGGCCTGACGCTGCCGATCTCGATTTTCGCCACCTTCATCGCCTTGTACGCGTTGGGATTCACCATCAACTTCATGACGCTAATGGCGATGTCGCTGTCGATCGGCATTCTGATTGACGATGCGATCGTGGTCAGAGAAAACATCGTGCGCCACCTGGCGATGGGCAAGACGCACATGCAAGCAGCGTTCGAGGCCACCAATGAAATCGGCTTGGCGGTCATGGCCACCACGTTCACCATCGTTGCGGTGTTCCTGCCAGTCGCATTCATGGGCGGCATCATCGGCAAGTTTTTCCTGCAATTCGGCGTTACCGTGGTGGTCGCGGTGCTGGTGTCACTGTTCGTTTCGTTCACGCTCGACCCGATGTTGTCAGCCATTTGGCACGACCCGAAATCGAGCTGGATGGAACGTCAGCCGCTAAAGTGGCTGCTCGATCGCCAGCAGTCCGGGATGGATTGGTTACACCGGCGCTACGACGTGTGGCTGCGCTGGTCGCTCGCACATCGCAAAACCACGCTCGGCATTGCGGCGGCGACGTTTGTCGGCAGTTTTTTTCTGGTGCCATTCATCGGCACCGAGTTTGTGCCACAAGAGGACAACAACTGGACCAGTGTCCAGATCCAAACGCCGATTGGGTCGTCGCTCACCTACACCTCCAGCAAGGCCGAACAGGTCGAATTGGCGCTGCGTGACTTTCCGGAAATTAAGCGCGTTTCCAAAAGTGTGTACAAAAACAATGCGTGGTTCGAACTGCAACTGACCGACAAGGCAACCCGCAAGCGCACGCAGAAGCAATTGGACGATGCACTTCGAAAACGCCTCAATCGGATCGCCGGACTCGACATCAACATTGGTTTCAATCGACCGATTCAGGTCTACATCATGGGCCCGGATATCAAGGAGCTTGACCGCGTGGCGCAGGACGTGATGACGAAAATGAAGGCGATCAAAGGTGTCGTGGACGTTGAATCGACGTTCAAGCCGACCAACCCGTCGCTGGATGTCGTTGTCAATCGTGAGCTCGCATCCGACCTTGGTGTGTCAATGAATGAGATTGGCATCACCGCGCGCGCGCTGATTGCGGGTGAGCCGGTGGGACAATGGGAAGGTCCTGACGGCGAGAATCATCAGATCACCGTTCGTTTGCCACGAGGTCAGCGCACCGGCATCAGCGATCTCGACAAGATCTTCGTGCGAGCCAACGGCACCAACGCCGATGGCAGCGCGCGCATGGTGCCGCTGCGCCAAGTCGCCGATTTTCAGCCCAGCGTTTCCGAGCGACGCATTGATCGACGCAATTTACAACGCCAGATTCGCCTGATGGCGGGTGTCGCCAACGGTGTCAGCGTCGGCGACGCGGCGCAACAGGTCAAGAAAATCACCGAGGCCATTGCCCTGCCGCCCGGCTATCGCTTCCAGCATGGCGGCTCAAGTCAGGAGATGCAAGAGTCGCTCGGCTACGCTGTCGCCGCGTTGGCACTCGGCGTGATCTTTATCTACTTCATTCTTGCGTCACAGTTCGGCAGCTTCTTGCAGCCGCTAGCCATCATGGCATCGCTGCCGTTGTCACTGGTCGGCGTGTTTTTGTCACTACTCATGTTTGGTTCAACGCTGAATATATTTTCGGTGATCGGTTTCATCATGTTGATGGGACTCGTCACCAAGAATGCAATTTTGCTGGTTGACTTCACCAATCAGGGCATTCGCGAAGGCAAGGATCACGTTGAGGCGATCCTCGCCGCCGGACAAGTGCGGCTACGACCCATCCTGATGACGACGACCGCCATGATTTTCGGCATGCTGCCGCTGGCACTCGCGTTTGGCGCCGGCTCTGAGCAGCAATCGCCGATGGCACACGCGGTCATCGGCGGCATCATTACCTCGACCGTCATGACGCTGGTCGTGGTACCGGTATTGTTCACCTACATGGACGCGCTCGGCATCAGGGCGAGCCGCTGGTTTGCGCGAGGTGCGCCGCGCACTGGGGCGCTCGGCGGACTCGGCGGTGGAAGTGCGATTGAGCCATTGCCGCAGCGTCACAACAAGGATCAGTAGAAAAGCATCGTCACATCGGCTGATTCAGGTCGCGCACCGATGTCAAATCAGTTGCGCCCCCGTCTCTGGCCACCGGCAACACCGCCCGCAGGCGTTGGCTGCGGGTGAGCGACGCGATGTCCGCCGCGTTGTCCGGGAATACAGCAATTTGATTGCGACCCGCTGCTTTCGCCGCGTACATGGCTTCGTCAGCGCGCGCGACCAGCGCGCCGATATCTTCGCCCGAGGTGGCGTCGAGCTTGGCGACGCCGCCGCTAACAGTGACACTGATGCGCTTGTCAGTCTTGCCGTCGCTGTAGACAAACGACGAATACTCGGTGGCACCGCGGATGCGCTCGGCCATCGCGGCGGCTTCACCCGTGTCAGTGTTTTGCAGCAGCACGCAGAACTCCTCACCGCCAAATCGAACCAGCAAGTCTTCGGCTCGCAGGCACAGTTTGGCGACCTCGACGAACCGCTTCAGTACGTAGTCGCCAGCCAGATGTCCATATTGGTCGTTAACGACCTTGAAGTGATCGAGATCGAACATGGCCAGCGTCAACGGTGTTCCGGAGCGGCGCGCGCGCGCAATTTCTTTTTCGGCGAGGTCTAGAAAGATCCTGCGATTAAACGTTCCCGTCAGCGGGTCAGTCACGGCCAGTTTGGTTGCCGCTGCTTCGGCGCGGTCCTTCTGCAGCACCAAAAAGCCGACCGAAGTCAGGATGATGACCATGAACGACAAAAACAGACCTGCGACCAGTAGTTTGTCCGGCGCTTGTGCGCCGCCAAGAAATTCCGGCATCACCAGCACCGGCAAGGCGCGCAGTAAAAATGCGACCGCACCGAGCGCCAGACCGATCACCAATAGGCGCAATCCCGCCGAAGGCATGCCACTGCCGAGTTGGCTGGCAATCATCGCCAGCACCACATACGCTGTACCAAAAAACACACTGGCAAAAATCGTCACCGTTTGTGCCGACCCTGATGCGAGCGCAAATAGCACGCCGATCAGCAGGGCGGGCATCAGATGCCACCAACTGCCAAGGCGACGCCCGAAAAACTGGAAAATCGCAGCCGCTTGCAATGTCACGAAAGTCGCCATAACAGCGTGCGCCATCACATGATAGAGCGCAATATCTTCGGTTTCGCTGAAGGTCAGCAGACTGTAGGCAATCGCCTGTGCGAGTAGCGAGGCGAGCCATAACCAGAGCCCGTCACGCGACTCACGCCACGGCGTGCGAATCGCCGAACGCAGCGACACCGCCAGCAGCAAACAGGCGGTGATGTTCATCACAAGAATAGTTTTGACTTCAAATATTGGCACGCTGCATCACCCGCACGTCGATTTGTCGTCAAGCCGCCGTCCTGC
>JBCKPM010000005.1:0-40590 GCA_038901675.1 Usitatibacteraceae bacterium
ATTTTTGAGTCGCACGTAATCGGGCAGTCCATCGCGATACGGCGGATAGGCTTCACCGGCGATCAGCGGCTGCAAATAGTTTCGGCATTTTTGCGTGATATGAAAACCGTCCGCGGTGATGAAGTCACGCGGCATTTTCTTTTCGTGATTGGCGATTTTCTCCAGCGGCGCGGCAATCACTTCCCACTTGTATGGCTTGCTGGAGAGACGCTTGATGGCCGGCATGACGCCGTTCATGCCGCGCACGGCAAATTCGACCGCCGCTTTGCCCAAGGCATACGATTGCAGTACATCGGTTTTAGACGCGATGTGCCGACCGGCGCGCTGCAAGTAATCGGCAACCGCCCAGTGATACTTCAATTTCAATTCGCGCTTGACCAGATCGGCAATGGCGGGGGCGACGCCGCCTAACTGCGCGTGACCGAACGCATCGACGAGGCCTGACTCGGAGACAAATTTGCCGTCGACACCCTTGATGCCTTCGGACACGCCGATGGCGCAGTAGCCGAATTTCTTGACCGTGACGTCAACCTTGGCGATAAACGCTTTTGGGTCGAACACAATTTCCGGAAACAAAATAATGTGTGGCGCTTCGGCGGCGCTCTCGGCCGCCAACCCAGTGGCGGCGGCGATCCATCCGGCGTGACGGCCCATCACTTCGAGCACGAATACTTTGGTCGAGGTCTTCGCCATCGAGGCGACATCGAGCCCGGCTTCTTTCATCGCCACGGCGACATACTTGGCGACCGAGCCAAACCCGGGTGAGCAATCGGTGATGGGCAAATCGTTATCGACGGTCTTGGGCACATGCACCGCCACCAACGGGTAGCCCATCGATGACGACAACTGCGAAATTTTCAGGCAGGTGTCGGCCGAGTCGCCGCCACCGTTGTAAAAAAAATAGCCAATGTTGTGCGCCTTGAACACCGCAATCAAGCGTTCATATTCGCGCCGATTCTGCTCCAGCGATTTGAGTTTGTAGCGACACGAGCCGAACGCACCGGCTGGCGTATGGCCGAGCGCCTTGATATTGGCGAGCGGCTCTTTCGACACGTCGATCAAATCTTCGGTCAGCGCACCGATGATGCCATTGCGCCCCGCATACACCTTGCCGATTGTTTTCGGGTACTTGCGTGCGGTTTCGATGACCGCTTGGGCGGAGACATTGATGACGGAAGTGACACCGCCAGATTGAGCGTAGAACGCGTTTTTAGGAGCAGTTGCC
The DNA here is from genome assembly GCA_038901675.1 of Usitatibacteraceae bacterium. Classification (GTDB taxonomy): domain Bacteria; phylum Pseudomonadota; class Gammaproteobacteria; order Burkholderiales; family Usitatibacteraceae; genus UKL13-2. Next base: position 1,226 of record JBCKPM010000005.1, read on the forward strand.
ATCGTATCGAATGACCCGATTATTTGAGTGCCGCAAAAATCCGATCGCGAATGTCTTCCATCTTGCCCACCCCTGGAATGCGCATGTATTTAGGTGCGGCGGCGACACCTGAATTCGCCCACGTTTGGTAGTAGCCAATCAATGGTTCAGTCTGTTGGTGATACACGTCAAGGCGTTTCTTGACCGTGTCTTCACGATCGTCCTCGCGCTGAATCAAATCCTCACCCGTGACATCGTCCTTGCCCGCAGTTTTCGGCGGATTGAACGCGACGTGATAGACGCGCCCGGAGGCCACATGCACGCGCCGCCCCGACATGCGCTCGATGATCGCTTGATCGTCGACGGCGATTTCGACCACGTAATCGAGGCCAACGCCCGCTGCCTTCATGGCATCGGCCTGCGGAATGGTGCGCGGAAAGCCGTCGAACAAAAATCCATTGGCACAATCGGCTTCTTGAATGCGCTGTTTCACCAAGCCGATGATGATGTCGTCGGACACCAGCGCACCCGCGTCCATGACTTTCTTGGCGGCGATGCCGAGCGGCGTTCCGGCCTTGACCGCCGCGCGCAGCATGTCGCCCGTGGAAATTTGCGGAATGCCAAATTTTGCCTTGATAAAACCGGCTTGTGTGCCTTTGCCCGCACCTGGACCGCCCAACAGGATTAAACGCATGGCCACCCTCTTATTGTTTTCCCGGAAAGTGCTGAATTTTAACCGCGTTTAGCGCTTGACCGACTCGAAAATCAAACCAACAACGCCCGCACGCGCCGAAGATCGTCTTCAGTATCCACGCCCACGGCCACGCTGCCCTGCCACTCCATCACGGCAATGCCAAAGCCGTGATGCAGCGCGCGCAATTGCTCAAGCGCTTCGGCTTGCTCGGCTGGTGCTGGTGTGAGCGTCGCGAATTGCTTGAGAAATTTCGCGCGATAGGCGTAGATGCCAATGTGGCGCAACGCCACCAGCGCCGCCGGAAGTGTCGACGCGCTGCCTTGTAGCACCTCGACGGCATCGCGCGGATAAGGAATTGGTGCGCGACTGAAATACTGCGCCATCCCGCTGGCGCCGCACACCACCTTGACCACATTCGGGTTCAGGAAATCCGCCACCACCGTAATGCGGTGCGCCGCGGTCGCGATTGCCGCGCCGGGTACGTCGTGCAATCGGTGCGCCACCGCGTCGATCAACGCCGGATCAATCAGCGGCTCGTCCCCTTGCACGTTGACGACCAGCGCGTCGTCATCCAACTGCAATTGCAGCGCGACTTCGGCCAAGCGCTCGGTTCCGGATTGATGATCCTTGCTTGTCATCAGCGCACGGATCTGGTGCGCTTCGCACACCGCCTTGACCTCAGCGTGATCGGTGGCGACATAGACCTCAGTTGCGCCGGACGCGTTGGCGCGTTCGGCCACGCGCACGATCATCGGCTTGCCAGCGATGTCGGCTAGAGGCTTGTTCGGCAGCCGGGTTGAGGCAAGCCGCGCAGGGATGATGCAGATAAAGGGCGTCACGCGCTCACTCCTTCTCGCGCCGCATCCACATCAGGATTTGCGCTTTTCGTCGACGCCCAACTCGCGCGCTTCTTCGGCGAGCATGATGGGAATGCCGTCGCGAATTGGGTAGGCGAGGCGTGCCGACCAAGAAATCAATTCAGTCTTGTCGGCCGACATGGTGAGTGGGCCCTTGGTAATCGGGCACACCAGAATTTCTAGCAGTTTCGGGTCAAGCGACATGGGCAATTGTTTTCACAACAAATTCATAGAAAGCATCCGGCAACAGCGCATCGACTTGCACCATCCACAGCCGTGCGTCGTCAAACTGCAAGCATTTTACTGCGTCCTTCTCGGTCATCACGATGACATCGGCGTCAATCGAGGCCAGATCTTCAGCGATAAACATATGATGGTCTGGAAAACCCAATTGGGTCGTCGTTTCGATGCCCAACTGTTTCAGGTGTTGAAAAAAACGGGGTGGATGCCCAATGCCAGCAATCGCTGCGACGCGTCGTCCGGCAAGATGACGCACAAACGCCCCCGGCGTGATGCCCTGCTCCGGCGTGGCACCTGTGGTCGCATCCGACTGCGCGAGCGGGACCAAGCGTTCGTTGCCATAGCGCATATCAAACAGCGGGACGCCGAAAGACGCCAACTCGTCGCGCAAAGTGTCCAAACGACGGGCATTTTCAGGCATTTTTGCCTGAAACGCCGCGCCAATGCTGGTGTTATTCAACACGATGCAATCCACTTGCCTAAGCCGCCCGATTGGTTCACGCAGCGGCCCAGCGGGCAGACAGCTGCCATTGCCGAACCCCCGCTCGCCATCGACCACGGCAATTTCGATGTCGCGATGTAATCGATAGTGCTGCAAACCATCGTCGCTGACGATCACATCGACCTCGGCGTGGTGATTCAGTAATGACAGCGCTGCGGCCGGGCGGTCAGCGTCCGCGATCACCGGCGCGGTTGAACGCCGCTCGAACAGGTTGACCTCGTCACTCACTGCGACGTGCTTGCCATCGGCGCTCACCTGCGGCACGTAGCCGCGCGTGACAATGCCCGGATGCCAGCCCAGGCGCGCCAGATGCGCGGTTAGTGCCAACACGAGTGGCGTCTTGCCGGTGCCGCCGAGGCTGATGTTGCCAACCACGATCAGCGGACGTGACGCACGGCGGATCGAGAGCAGCCCGATGTGAAACGCGGCGCGCCGCAGAGCGACGATGAGGCGAAACAACCACGACATCGGCAGCAGCAACCCCTGCCACATCGACGGTTGTTGCCACTCGCGCAAAAAAAACATCTCGATGCGGTTGGACATCCGGAGACTCATCGGCGCGCTCGGACGCGTGACCATCAACGCGGCTACTTAGCGCTCTTGGTTTGCGTCGTGAAGGAAATCTTGGTGAAACCGTTAATGCGCGCCGCTTCCATCACATTCACCACCGCTTGGTGGGTGGCAGCTGCGTCGGCACCGATCGCGATCACCGGGTCTTTCAACTGCGCCGCATTGGCAGCCTCGCGCAGGGTATTGGCAAACGCAGCGACGTTGTTGAAATTGGTCGCGACATTGTTGATGGCGTATTTGCCGCTCGCGTCCACGGCAATGTTTAACACCTGCGGGCGTTCCGGCGCTTTTTCGGCGGAGGCCTCGGGCAAATTGATTTGTAGTTCGGCGTACTTTGCGTAGGTAGTCGTGACCATGACAAAAATCAGGATCACCAGCAACAGGTCGATCAACGGGATGAAGTTAATCTCCGGTTCTTCTCGTGCCCGTCCGCGCCTAAAATTCACTTGCGCTCTCCGTGCAGCGTCTCAACCAACTTGATGCCCTGCTGTTCCATGTCAATGACCATCACGTCGACCTTGCCGCGAAAGTGCCGATAAAAAATCAGCGCGGGAACGGCCACCGCAATACCGGCGGCGGTGTTGTAGAGCGCGACCGAAATGCCGTGCGCGAGTTGCGCTGGATTCTGGCCTTGTGGACCACTCGCACCAAAGATATCGATCATGCCGATGACCGTGCCAAACAGACCCAACAACGGTGCGACGGTGGAAATAGTGCCCAATCCGACCAGGAATCGCTCCATGTCGACCATCACCGCGCGGCCGGCTTCTTCCATCGATTCCTTCATGATTTCGCGCGACGAGGTCACGTTGGCGAGACCCGCGGCAAACACCCGGCCGAGCAAGGAATTGGCGCGCAGCTTGTCGACCAGTTCCGGTGTCGGTCCTTGTACGCGATAGGCTTCGACCGTGTCCGCGAACAGATTTGGCGGCAGCACTGTTTTGCGTCGCAGCGTCCAGAACCGCTCACCGATGATGGCAAAACAAATCACGGAACACAAAATGATGAACCAGATGGTCCAGCCTGCCGCTTGAATGATTGATAGCAATTGAGTCTCCGAAATGTGCGCCGTGCAGCGCCCGCGACCGTGCAGTGCCCACGATAGCGACGCCGAAGTTTAACGTATCTGTTCTGTTTTCCATTTCGGTCGCGCCGCACCACCAGCACGCGTGAAATCTTCTGCGATTCGACACAACTGCACACGCCGTGTCCGATGCAAACTCCAGCAATGACGGGCGTTTTCAGCCGCTTTTGGCTCAAGGCATCGGTGCTTTGGCGAGTTTCGCTGCAAGCGTTGCATTTCATCCACAGCTACTGTGGATAAGTCTGTGAATTGCACTTTGTCAACAGACCTAAGTCTCGAAACTGTAACGGTTTTTTCCTTTTTGCTCAATTTTTGACCTCAAAATTTTTCCTTATTTTTCAGCCACTTAAGCAGATGCCTACGGGCATCGCGTGCGCTCGCGATGCAGCGTATGCAAGTGCTCGCAGTGATAGCATGCGGTGGATGGAATCTGACGATTTGCCCCTGTTTTCCGGCTTGACGCCCCGCAAAAGCTCCACGTCGACTAAGGCGATTGAGCGCGTACCCTCGGCGCCAAACGGTGACGAGTCCGCCCCCATGTCCGTGTCGGAACTCAACCGTCGCGTCAAGGGTCTGTTGGAGGCGAACTTCGAGTTGGGTTGGGTACGGGGCGAGCTGTCAAACGTGATGCGCGCCGCCAGCGGCCACTGGTATTTTTCCCTCAAGGACGACGCCGCACAGGTGCGCTGCGTGATGTTTCGTCAGCGCGCCCAGGCGGTGGACTTCACACCGGAGAACGGCATCCAAGTCGATGTGCGTGCGCTGCCGTCCTTGTACGAGGCGCGCGGCGAATTTCAACTCGGCGTCGAGACCATGCGGCGTGTCGGCGTCGGCGCGCTGTTCGAAGCATTCGAACGTCTGAAACGAAAGCTGGCCGGCGAAAGCTTGTTTGATGACGCCCGCAAGCGCGCCTTGCCCGGCTTTCCGCGCCGCGTCGGAATTGTCACCTCGACCAAGGCCGCTGCCTTGCGCGACGTGCTGACCACCTTCCGCCGCCGCGCACCGATGATCGAGATCATCATTTATGCGACTGCCGTGCAAGGTGCCGACGCGGCGCGCGACATTGCTGCCGCAATCGATGCCGCGCGGGTTCGCGCCGAGGTCGATGCGCTGCTGATTTGTCGCGGCGGTGGTGCGGCGGAAGATTTGTGGTCGTTCAACGATGAGCTGGTGGCGCGCGCCATTCATCGTTTGCAGCAAGAAACGAATATTCCGGTGGTGTCGGGCGTCGGTCACGAAACCGATTTCACCATTTGTGACTTTGTCGCCGACGTGCGCGCGCCGACGCCGACCGCGGCTGCCGAAATGCTGTCGCCGGATACCGTCAAACTGCGCGCCAACGCAAGCCAGACAGCGCTGCAATTGCACCGCAGCGTCACGCGTCACATCGCGCGGCTACAACAACATCTGGATATGGCCGCGCGTGGACTGGTGTCACCTGAACAGCGCATTGCACGCGAGCGCAATACCCTCGCACATTTCGGCGCGCGCCTTGGCCGCGGCTTGCAGTACTTGCACGCGACTCAACGCCAACGGCTGACGGCGCAAAACCTGCGGCTCTCCAGCGCCGTTGCACACGCCACCGACACGCTCAAGCAGTGGCTAGCGCAACGCGGTCAGGCGCTGTCCCTGTTGAATCCGCAACACGTCTTGCAGCGCGGCTATGCCATGGTGACCCGTGCCACGCCCGCCAACACGCTGGTGACCGCGCGCCAGCAACTCAAGGCCAGCGAGCGCGTGGTGCTGCGCTTTCACGATGGCGACGCCGAGGCCGAAATCAAGTAATTGCAGCCCTGCCGCCAAGGATCGCTCGCACCCGCGCCGTCACCTGCGCGGCAACCGTCGGAGCTAGCGCATCGAAGACTTCACTGTGCGGCATCGAACGCAGCCAGGTTAGTTGCCGCTTGGCAAGTTGGCGCGTTGCAGCGACGCCGTCCTCGCGCATTTGCGCCTCGCTGCTGGCACCGTCGAGAAATTGCCATACCTGTCGATAACCGACCGCACGCATCGATGGCATGTCAGCGGTGAGCGCATAGCGGGTACGCAATTGGCGCACTTCGTTGACCAACCCGTCGGCCAGCATGTTGTCGAAGCGCACGCCGATGCGGGCGTGGAGTGCTACGCGATCGGCCGGCACCAGCGCGATCAACGTCGCGGCGTACGGAAAGTCGTTGCGTGCCGGCGCGCTGGACTTGTCTCTAGTCTGCAACACCGACAGTGGTACGCCACTGACGTCATACACTTCCAGCGCCCGCTGAATCCGCTGGCTGTCATTCGGGTCCAACCTAGCGGCGGTCGCGCCGTCGATAGCGGCGAGCCGCGCGTGCATTGCCGGCCAGCCTAACCGGCTGGCATCGGATTCAATCAGCGCGCGCACTGCTTTGCTTGCGGCGGGCATGCTGCTCAAGCCCTCAAGCAATGCCTTCACATACATCATCGTGCCGCCGACCAGCAGCGGCACGTTGCCGCGCGCCACGATGTCCGCCACCGCAGCGCGCGCATCGCGACAAAAAACGGCCGCCGAGTACGCCTCGGTCGGCGCGATGAGATCGATCAATCGATGCGGATATTTGGCGAGCACCGCCGGGGCAGGCTTTGCGGTGCCAATATTCATGTCGCGATACACCAACGCCGAATCGACACTGACCAGCTCGATGTGGGACATATCGCGCACAGCATCGACCAATGCACACGCGAGCGCGGTTTTTCCCGAAGCGGTGGGCCCGAGCAAAAAAATCACCGTGGGTTGACTCATAAACCGCTCGCTGATATGCGCATCAACTAGCGACCGCGCATGAAAAGTTTGTCCAGATCTGACATGGCGAACTGGTACCAGGTCGGGCGTCCGTGATTGCATTGACCGCTGCGCTCAGTCGCTTCCATCTGCCGCAGCAACGCATTCATCTCTGGGATCGATAGTTGCCGATTGGCGCGCACGGCGGCGTGACAGGCCATGGTCGAGAGCATCTGATCGCGCCGCTCCAGTGCCGCGCGTGAGGCACCGTGCTCGGCCAGATCGCGCATCAGTTCTTGCAATAAGTCTTGCGGCTCACGCCGGTCGAGCATGGCGGGAACGGCGCGAATCGCAATTTCATTCGGGCTCAAGTCGCCGAATTCGAATCCCAGTTGCGCCAGCAGTGCGCGATTTTCTTCAAGCAGCGTTCGTTCGCGCGGGCTCAGCGCGAACGCGATCGGTGTCAGCAACGGCTGCGATGCGGCGACGCCCTGCTCGACTTCACGCTTGAACTTCTCGTACAGGATTCGCTCATGTGCGGCGTGCATATCAACCAGCACCAGCCCACGCTGGTTCTGCGCCAGCACGTAGATGCCGTGCAACTGCGCCAACGCATATCCGAGTGGCGACGCCTCGGCCGCTTGATCCGCTGGCGCAGCGATGAAAAGGGCTTGCGGTGGCTCGCCGCGCAACACCTCGTAGAAGCGCGCAGCCTGGTTCGCTGCCATGGTCGGTTGCGGCGGCGTCATGCTGTACGCGCCACTAGGCTGCACGGTCGGCATCGACATCTGCTGCGGTGCGAAGCCCAAGGCCGACGACGCGTAGCGCGCCGGATCGGCGCGCGGGTTGGACACCTCGGCACTCGATTGCGACAGCGCTTTGTTCAACGCATGAAAGACAAACTGATGCACGGCGCGCGAATCTCGAAAGCGCACTTCGGCTTTCGCCGGATGCACATTGACGTCGACCAGCTCCGGATTGACGGTCAGAAACAGGGCATAGGCGGGCTGGCGCTGATGATGCAACACGTCCGCGTACGCTTCGCGAATCGCGTGTTGCACAAGCTTGTCGCGCACGAATCTGCCGTTGACGAAAAGGTATTGCTGATCGCGTCCAGCTCGTGAGTAACGCGGCAAAGCGATAAAACCGGCAATGCCGAATGCCAATTGCTGCGCTGAAATCGCCACTGACGAGCCGGCGAACTCGTCGCCCATGATCGCCATCACCCGTGCTTCGTGGCTTTGCACGCGGTGCGTCCACGTGCGTCTGCCGTTGTGGGTCAGCGACATCGCGACTTGCGGGAATGCCATCGCGATGCGCGTCGCTGCGTCCTCGGCGTGCCCAAATTCAGTGCCCGCGGTCTTGATAAATTTTCTACGCGCGGGTGTGTTGAAAAACAAATCCTCGGCCTCGACCACGGTACCAACGCCGAGCGCTGCCGCTTCAACGGGCGTGACGTCGCCGCCAAGTACCTGCAACCGAAATGCGTGCGCGGCATCGGCGCGGCGCGAGGTCAACGTCAGGCGCGAGATGGCCCCCAGACTGGCAAGCGCTTCACCGCGAAATCCCATCGATGAGACGCGCTCAAGATCGTCGAGGCTGCGTATTTTGGACGTCGCGTGACGCGCCACCGCGAGCGGCAATTGCGCTTCGGCAATACCGAACCCGTCATCGGCCACGCGAATACGCTTGATGCCGCCGTCGGTTAACTCCACGGCGATTTCGTGCGCACCTGCATCGAGACTGTTTTCCAACAACTCCTTGAGCGCGGATGCCGGACGCTCGACCACCTCCCCGGCGGCAATCTGGTTAATTAGGAGTTCAGGCAGTAGCTGGATCGGGTTGATCATTTAACGGATTTGATGGCTTCGATTGCGGCGGGATAGGCAAGCTGGACTGCGGCATGCGGCTATTTTATCGGTTGGCGTCGCCGTTCCCGGCCGCCCGCCTCAGGAATGCCGTGGTGCCAGCCATCGGCGAAGAAAACTTGTGACCTTGGTCACTATTAGCTGAAATCCATCCCGCATTCGAGTGAAACGAGGCAGATTTGTCCGTTTTTCACCCGCGTTAGCTTGACGATAGCCAGCGAAAACACTAACGTTTACGTGTTTCAGAACAATCACATACGGGCACCTCTAAAAATTCACTGAAGCCGCGCTGGCGGCGTTGCAAAGCCGCTTCAAATGCTCATGTACTACGTGTACACTGCGCTTTTTCGCGACTTTGCGCCTTGCCATCATCGGCTTGATTGAATTTTTAGAGGTACCCATACGTGAGGTTGTAGAAGTATTGGATGATTTGGGAACCGCAGCGGATGCGCCACCCGAATTAAGCGTCCGCCAACCTCAAGAAAATACGCACCAATCCAGACCGCTCCGTAACGCGCAGGCCAACCCACAACCCTTGCAGGTGACACACTGTTGAACGAGCACCAGCAGCACCGTTCCAGCGCCAATCCGACCGACCGTTGGGTCGGTGCCAATTTGGCCGCGCCTGGCATGTCGCTCGCCGAACCGGTGTCAGCACACGATCGCGCCTTCGTCGCCAAGCACATTTTCGCTGAGCAAGTGCGACTGCTGTACCGCTTTTCGCCGGTCGGCTACCTTGCCGAGCTGATGGTCACGTTCCTGTTGGGTGCCATCTTGTGGAATGACCTTGGCCAGCGCCCCAAGCTTTTCGTCTGGTTCATGGTCGCCATCATGGTCATGATTTGTCGCTACGGCCTGTACAAGATGTTTATCCGCGCCAACCCCAAGCACGAGGCGCTGGTCCGTTGGGAGACACGCTTTATCATCGGCTGCTTGCTGATGGCCGGACTGTGGGGCGTGATGGGCTCCGTGCTGTTGCCAAAATCAGGGCCGACGCAGCTGCCGATGATGATGATGCTGGCGCTGCTATTGACCGGTGCCATCGCCTACCTCGCGCCGCATCGCTCGCTGTTTATCCTCGCCGCACTGGTGTCGCTGTTGCCGATGGGTATCATGACACTAGTGTTCGGTGATCGCTCTAGCTCCTTGCTCGGTGCGGCGATTGCGGTGCTGACGGGAGTCTTGGTGGTGGTGCACAGCAATGTGCACAAGGCGCTGCTCGATTCGCTCACGGCGCGCTTTGACAATGTGTTGATGGCGATGCGCCTCGAAGAAGAAAAAGCGCGCATCGAGCAAGCCAACCGTGCGCTCGAACAAGAATCAGTCAATCGGCGCAAAGCGGAGCGCGCCGAGCTGATGGCGCTGCGGCGCCTCAAGTTGCATGTGGAACGCACACCGCTCGCTGTCATTGAATGGGACATGGAGTTTCGCGTTGTCACCTGGAATCCTGCCGCCGAGGCGATTTTCGGTTACAAGGCCGAACAAATGCTGGGCGAGTCCGGCTACATGCTGGTCAATGGGAAGCAAGAAAACGAGCAACTCGCCAGCATGTGGATGGAGCTCATGCAATCACAGCACTCGACGCGCGTCTCGCTGACCAACAAGACCCGTCGCGGCGAAGAAATACATACAGAGTGGTACAACACGCCGCTGGTCGATGACGACAACAAGGTCATCGGCGTCGCTTCACTGGTGCAGGATGTCACTGAACGTCTCAACACCGAACGAACCATCCACTACATGGCGCACCACGACGCGCTAACCGGGCTACCCAACCGTCGCCTGATGCAAGATCGCCTGAATCAGGCCATCCTACAGGCGCGCCGTCAGCAACACCATGTCGGCTTGCTGTTCATCGATCTGGATCGGTTCAAACTGGTCAATGACACACTCGGCCACGAAACCGGCGACGACGTGCTGCGCGATGTGGCCAAGCGTTTGGTGATGGTGGTGCGCGAAGGCGACACCGTTTCACGCGAGGGCGGTGATGAATTTGTCATCGTGCTGCCAAACTTGGAAAAACCCGAATTCACACAGGTCGTCGCCAATAAAATTCTGGCTGCGCTAGCGTTACCCATTGAAGTCTCCGGTCACGAACTCACAGTGACCGCCTCCATCGGCATTTCGCACTACCCGAACGACGCGACCGACGTGCAGCATTTGCTCAAGCACGCCGACTTGGCGATGTATCAGGCCAAGGACGCGGGTCGCAACACGGCGCGCTTTTTCACCTCGGACCTCAATTTTCTGCTGTCCAAGCGGCTTGAAGTTCAATCGCGCTTGCGGCGTGGCATTGAACGCAACGAATTCTTTTTGCGCTACCAGCCGCAAGTCGATGTCCTTAGCGGCCGCATCGTGGGGCTGGAAGCCTTGTTGCGCTGGAACGATCCGCAGCACGGCGAAATTTATCCGAAGGATTTCATCGCCATTGCCGAGGAACTCGGCCTCATCGTGCCGCTGGGCGAGTGGGTGTTTCGCGCGGCTTGTATGCAGATCAAGGCGTGGGAGCAAGAGGGCTTTCCTGACTTGACGGTGTCGGTGAACCTGTCACCGCGCCAGTTCGTCTCTCGTAAGCTGCTGCCGTCAATGAAGGCCGCGCTGCTCGAAACGGGCGTTTCCGCGTCGCGATTAGATCTCGAAATCACCGAGACCTTGGCGATGCGCAATATCGAGCAATCCATCGACATCCTCACCGAACTGCGGCGCATGGGTGCGACCATCTCCATCGACGATTTCGGCGTAGGCTACTCGTCGCTGGGTCAGTTGAAGCGGCTACCGGCTCAGACTTTGAAGATCGACCAGAGCTTCATTTCGCAGATCCCCGAAGACGCCAACAGCTGCTCGATTACCCAAGCGATTATTGCGATGGCCAAACGCCTGAAGCTACGCGTCATTGCCGAGGGTGTCGAACAGGTGGGTCAGCTCGAATTCCTGCGCGTCAACGGCTGCGATGCATTCCAAGGTTACTTGTGCGCCAAACCGTTGACCACGCCCGAGATCACGGTGTTACTCAAGAACCAGCGCGCCGCGGCGTAGGGCTAGCCGAGCAAACTCGTTATTTGGCGCGGTTTCCCGGGCAAAAACATCTGGAGGTGCGCGCCATTGCTTGAGTTTCGTATTTCGCTCAAGCGCGTGCCAGCGCCGGATTCTTCTTGAAGTAGGTGCGAACGCCATCGGCGATAGCCTCGGCCATTTTGATTTGATACGCCGTGTCGCGCAGCTTGCGCTCTTCTTCCGGGTTCGAGATAAACGCAGTCTCGATCAGGATCGACGGAATATCCGGCGCTTTCAACACCGCAAAACCGGCCTGTTCCACCACCGGTTTGTGCAAGCGGTTGACCTCGCCGAGTTCGCTCAGCACGTAGCGCCCGACCTTCAGTGAATCGTTGATCTGCGCCGTGGTCGATAGATCGAGCAGGATGCGTGCGAGGCCTTGATCGCGCACACTCAAGTTGATGCCGCCGATCAAATCGGCGGCATTCTCTTTGTTGGCAAGCCACTTCGCTGCCGTCGATGTGGCGCCACGCTCGGACAAGGCAAACACCGATGAGCCGTTGGCCTGCGGATGAATGAACGCGTCAGCGTGCACACTGATAAACAGATCGGCTTTCAGCCGCCGTGCGCGTTGCACGCGATGGTGCAACGGTACGAAGTAATCCGCGTCGCGCGTCAGGGCGATGCGATAGCGCGTGTCGCTGTCGAGCCGCTCTTTGAGCATGCGCGAAATAGTTAACACCACGTCTTTTTCGCGCGTACCGCGCTTGCCAATGGCACCCGGGTCTTCGCCGCCATGACCGGGATCGACCACCACCACAAACGGCCGCAGCGGTTTCTTGCCGACAATGATGGCTGGCGCTTCGGGCTTTTTAGCCACTTCCTTGCCCACGTCGGACAACGCTGGCCCGTCGGGCGTGAGAGGCCTGGTGGGCTTGTCGGTCGAAGCCACCACGCTCGGCGGATTGCCGGTCGGCTTGGCCGGATCAAACGCCCTGCCGTCGCCCCTACCAAACGCGGCCGTGTCCTCATTGAGCAACGCCAGCATGGCGTCGGATGGTTTGGCCGGATAGATATCGAGCATCAGCCGGTGGCCGAATTCACCCACCGGCGGCACCGCGAACACCTGCGGCAGCACTTCAGTTCGCAAGTCGAGCACCACCCGCACCACATTCGGCCGATTCAGCCCCACTCGCACCGCTTTGATGTACGGGTCGTCGTCGCCTACCTTGCTCGCCAGCGACTTCAGTGCCTCGCCGAGCTCGACGTTTTCGATATCGAGCACCAGACGCTCTGGTGCTTTGAGGAAAAAATGCTGGTACTTGAACGCCGTTGCCGCTTCGAACGTGACGCGCGTGTATTCGTTGGCTGGCCACACTCGGGTCGCGTTGATTCGGGAGACCGCTGCCACCGCGAGCAACGACGAGCCCAGCAGCGGCAACGCCGCAGCCGAGGTAATCATCAAGCGGCGTGAGATCGAAACGCCAACGATGGTCGGCGTGGTGGTTGACGCCTGAACTAGGCTCTCAGCGCCTGTACCAGTCTGGTGCCGGCGGGACTCATCGCGCTCAATAGTGCGTGGCGTGTGGTCTGGCTCCTCGCGTCGGCCGCCAGTTGAATGTCCAGATCCGCCGACGGCAACGGCACGTCGGCTCCAAGCGCTTTCTCGGGCCACTCGATTAAACATATCGCTTGCGCGGTTACAGAATCGCGAAAGCCAGCCTCGTGCCATTCGTTCGGATCCTTTAAACGATAAAAATCAAAGTGATACAAGTTTAATCTAGAAATTGCATAAACTTCAACTAGGGCGTAGGTCGGGCTTTTGACCCGCCCCGCGAATCCCAACGCCCGCAGCACGCCACGAACGAGGGTAGTTTTTCCCGCGCCGAGGTGACCGCGCAGATAGATGATTAACGGCAACTCGCCGCGTTCGGCGGCCGCGCGCATGGCCACCGCAAGCGTCGCGGCAGCAGCAGCGGTCGCCGCTTCGTCTGGAAAATCAATGCTGAGCAGCGAAATATCGGTCAAAGGATAGACTGCGTTGATGAGTCAAATCGATTACCAGCGCCTTGGCGCTGACATCAAGCGGTGGGCAGCAGAACTCGGATTTCAGGAAGTCGGCATCACCGACACCAAACTCACGGCCGAGGCGGCGCTACTGACACAATGGCTGGAACGCGGCTACCACGGCGAGATGGATTATATGGCGCACCACGGCACCAACCGCGCACGGCCTGAGGCCATTGTGCCTGGTACGGTGCGCGTCATCACCGCGCGGCTCAATTACGACGCGCCAGACAGCAAAGACAGTTGGGCGGTGATCGAGGATGACCAAGCCGCGTTCATTTCGCGCTACGCACTGGGACGGGACTATCACAAGGTGCTGCGCGCCAAACTACAATCGCTCGCCGACAAGATTGCCGCCGACGTGGGTGACGCGTTTGCTTACCGCGTCTTCACCGACTCAGCGCCGGTGATGGAAGTGGCACTCGCCACCAAAGCCGGGATCGGCTGGCGTGGCAAACACACGCTGCTGCTCAATCGTGACGCAGGCTCGCTGTTTTTCCTCGGCGAAATCTATGTGAATCTGCCGCTACCCATCGACACACCGACCACCGAGCACTGCGGTTCGTGTTCGAAGTGCATCGACATCTGCCCCACGCAAGCGATTGTCGCGCCATATCAACTCGACGCGCGGCGCTGCATTTCGTATCTGACCATCGAACACAAGGGCTCGATTCCGCTGGAATTTCGCGAGGCCATCGGCAATCGTATTTACGGCTGCGACGACTGCCAACTGGTGTGTCCGTGGAACAAGTACGCCAAGGTCGCGGTGGAAAAAGACTTTGCGGTCCGGCACGGGCTCGATGACATCGGCCTGCTTGAGCTTTGGGCGTGGAGCGAATCCGAGTGGCTGGAACGCATGGAAGGTAGCACGATTCGGCGCATTGGCTTCGAACGGTGGCGACGCAATTTGGCGGTGGCAATGGGAAACGCGCTTCGTTCGCAACGCATTTCGGCCGAGGTAGACGAGCGGATCCGCGAAACGCTCACCGACTCGCGTGCCGCCGCAACCGCGCTCATCGCCGAGCACATCGATTGGGCGCTCGAACCGGTGTAGGGTGCGCCGTGCGCACCGGCATCGTCAAACGATCATAGACAGCGTGCGCGTGGCGCACCCTACCCCAGCATGAACTGATTCACGCGCTTGACAAACCCGGCCGGATCTTCGAGCTGCCCACCCTCAGCAAGCAGCGATTGCTCGAACAAAATCAAGCTCAAATTGGCGAACGTGTCGGACTCGACATCGGCCTGCAATTTTGCAACCAGCGGATGCGTCGGGTTGATTTCGAGAATCGGTTTGACCGCATTAACCTTCTGCCCCGCCGCTTTCAACATGCGCTCCAAATTGCCCGAAAGCTCATGCTCATCGACCACCAGACACGCCGGTGAATCGGTGAGCCGATAGGTAACGCGCACTTCCTTGACCTTGTCGGCGAGCACGCCTTTGATCTTTTCCAACAGCGGTTTTAGTTCGTCGGCTGTTTTTTCTGCCGCTTTTATCTCTTGTTCGTCCGCCAACGCGCCCAGATCGAGGTCGCCCTTGGCCACCGACTGCAATTTCTTGCCGTCGAATTCGTCGACCGAGCCCAACCACCACTCATCGACTGCCTCGGTCAACAACAATACTTCGATGCTCTTTTTCTTGAACACTTCGAGATGTGGGCTGTTGCGTGCGGCAACCAGATTGTCGGCCGTCACGTAGTAAATTTTTTCCTGGCCATGCTTCATGCGCAACACGTAATCGGCGAAGGACACGGTCTGTTCGTCACCCTCGGCATGGGTGGAGCAAAACCGTGCGAGCTTGGCAATGCGCGTTTTGTTGGCGAAGTCCTCGCCCATGCCTTCTTTGAACACACGGCCAAATGCGGCCCAGAATTTAGCGTACTTTTCCTTCTCACCGGGTACGTCACTGCCGGCCAACTCGTCGAGCAGCGACAGCAATTTTTTCACGCAGCCCGCGCGAATCGCTTCAACATCTTTGGACTGTTGCAAAATTTCGCGCGACACGTTCAACGGCAGATCGTTGGAATCGACTACGCCTTTGACAAAGCGCAAGTAGCGCGGCAGCAATTGCTCGGCATCTTCCATGATGAACACGCGCCGCACGTAGAGCTTCAGTCCGTGTTTGCGCTCGCGATCAAACATGTCAAACGGCGCTTGAGACGGGACATATAAGAGTTCGGTGTACTCCTGGCGGCCTTCGACTTTGGCGTGCGTCCAGGCGAGCGGTGGTTGCCAATCGTGCGAGACGTGTTTGTAGAACTCCTGGTACTGTTCGTCGCTGATTTCAGCTTTGGGGCGCGTCCAGATGGCACTCGCCTGATTGACCGTTTCATCCTCGTCGCGCGTGACCTGTGCCTTGGCTTGTTCGTCCCACTCAGTTTTTTTCATCACAATCGGCAATTGAATGTGATCTGAATATTTGCGGATCACGCTCTTGAGGCGCCAATCGTCAAGAAATTCCTTGGCATCGTCCTTCAGGTGCAACACAATGACCGTACCGCGCCCCGCCTTTTCAACGGTCTCCAGCGTGAATTCGCCGTCACCGGTCGATTCCCAGCGCACGCCTTCGGCGGCCGATGCAGCCGCGCGTCGCGTGGTCAATGTGACCTGATCGGCGACGATGAACGCTGAATAAAAGCCAACGCCGAACTGGCCGATTAAATGCGCGTCTTTTTGTTGATCGCCCGACAACCGTGCAAAAAATTCTTTGGTTCCCGATTTGGCGATGGTGCCAATGTTGCTAATCACTTCGTCGCGCGACATGCCGATGCCGTTGTCGTCAATGGTGATCGTGTCGTTGTCCTTGTCAAACAACACGCGAATCTTGAGTTCGCTGTCGTTCTCAAACAGCGTCGGGGCGGTCACCGCTTCGAAGCGCAATCTGTCGGCAGCGTCCGACGCGTTGGAAATCAACTCGCGCAAGAAAATCTCGCGATTTGAATACAGCGAGTGAATCATCAACTGCAAGAGTTGTTTGACTTCGGTTTGGAAGGCGAGGGTTTCTTTGGTAGCAGCAGTCGTGGTGGTCATGGCCGGTCTGGGAATGATTTGAGGGACAAGGAATACCGCGATGCAACGCGGTTGGCGTGACAAATTTGGGCGGATGCGGCGTTTTCAAGCCCAGCCGCTGTGGGGATGCCGCCTGCTAGCCTGCATATTTCACGGGGACGCGTTCGAGAGTGGGTGGATGGGCGTGTGATTTTTCGTTCGACTGACGAGTGAATGTCGAGAGATTCGCGAGAAAGAGAATGGAAAAGCGCATGTTCAGACGCCCGCTATCGAGCGCGTAGGCCCAGCGTTGATCGAAGTGCAAAATGGATATTCCAGGTGAGTCTTGGCTTCATCGCGAAAATTGTCGTGAACGGAGCCGACCTGTGAAATATGCAGGCTAGCGCTGCACCAGTTGGTGCCCACGCTCTGCGAGCAAATTCACCAGGCCCCGGGGTCCGACCAGATGCAGGGAGCCGACCGCCACAAAATGGGTGTCGCCCGTCGCGAGGAAGGCTTCAATCTTGTCGAGCATGGCCGGATGGCGACCCCATAGCAGAATCTGGTTGAGCTGGTCGGTTTCGCGCTGGCCACGCGACGCCTCGTCGGCAAGTTCGAGCATGAACTTCGCGTCCCCTAGCTGCCACGCATTCACCATGCCGGTCACCTGCTCTGACGAGCGCCCCTGTTCAATCATGGTCAAGGCGTTGTCGAGAAACGCTTCTTGCAGCGGCGCGGGCATGGCCGTCATCAAGCGCACTTGCCCAACGGGTGATTCGAGCTGCGCGAGCTTTTTGCCATCGCGTCGAGCCTGTCGAATCAGTGCCAGATCGAGTCCGGAATTTATGTCGTAACCGAGCTGCATATATTCGACCACCGGCAACATGCCGCTGAGGATCACGGGGCGCATCGCCGCAACATTGGCATACGGAATGCGGCGCTTTTCGAGCTGCGCTTTCAAGCGGGTCAGGAGCGACGGCGAAATATGCCTGTCGATGGTCTCGCCCTTCGGGTAGTCCATCAGGCGCGCCATTTCCGCCGCGTCGGTCTGGTCCGTCACATCGGCTTCGACCACAATCACGCTAGAACGCTCGATCGCAGTTTGCACCGCGCTTGGTAGCGGGTAGAAATCTGGTTTGCCCACGTGAATCGTGCCAAACAGATACAGCGTCTTGCTGCCGTCCCTGGACTTGAGCTCCCAGAGCAGCGCGCGCGGACCGTCACGGCGAGCTGCAATTTTGTCGGGTGCGCGCCGCGTCGGATCGTAGTCCGCCGTGACCGGCTTTGCGGTCACCGCCTTGGTCGGCACCGATTGCGCCGATGCCGCCGCTACGCCGAGCACGGTGGCGGCGCAGGCCACGTACGTCACGACGCCAAGGAGGCGACGCACAAATTGGAAAAAATCGCGAGGAGTTGTCATTTTTCAGTTGGATAATGTGAGCGGCGCAGATAGTGCAAGAACTGATTCTGCGGCGAAAAAGTCGTCGAGGTTGCTAAACTAGCCCAAATCGAATTCTAGCGTCGGCCTGACCTGACGCTTAGCCTACACTGAATCGTCGTTCTGTCTCAGATGACCACATCAGGGGGAAATGTCATGAATGCAAATGTTGTGCAATACCGGATGAATGCGGGTTCTACCAACGTCGCCGCGTGGGTTTGTGGCGCGTTACTCCTGATGGCGTTTGCCACGAGCGCAGTCGCGCAAGAGTGCAAGCACCGTGGCGCCTACGAAAAGCAGACCGCCAAGGAAGCCGAAGCCGCCTAGGCAAAGAAGTAATCGTCAACGCGTCGGGGTCCCGTGCATCAAGCCGTGGGGAATGGAACAGGTTCAAGGTCGGCACAGCAAGCGCGCCTCGCGGCGCTATGCTGTGCCGTGCTCGGCCTCATCGCCACCACCGCGCACGCGCAGAGCTGCGCCCACCGAGGCGAACTCGACACCATTTATTGTGACGTCGATCAAAACCTGACGGCCGATCCACCGCGCGACGCGGCGCGCCTGAAAAACCCGAAGTCGCTGCTGTTAAGTTATTCGCCCCAGGAAGACACGGCGACCTACGAAAAAATGTGGTCGCCGTACGTGCACTTCATGACGCAATGCGTCGGCCGACCGATGCGGTTCCTGCAAGTGCATTCGAGTGCCGCTACCGTCGAGGCGATGCGCTCCGGGCGCATTCAGATGAGCTTGCTGTCGGCCGGTGACACGCCGTTTGCCGTCAACGTCGCCGGTGCCGTGCCGTTTGCCATCCACGGCAACTTGGTCAACAACAAACCCATCCTCATGGCTTACCATCTGATCCTGGTGGTGCGCGCCGATAGTGCTTACAAATCACTGCGCGATTTGGCGGGCAAACGTGTTGCGCACGTGTCGCCGTCGTCAAACTCGGGCAACCTTGCCCCGCGCGCACTGTTTCCCGACGAGGGCCTGGTGCCGGACAAGGATTACAAAGTGCTCTATTCAGGCAAGCACGACAACTCCATTAGCGGCGTGATTAACAACGACTACGACGCGGCGGCGGTGGCGGACGACGTGCTGACGCGCATGATCCAGCGCGGCGCGGCCAAGGAAGGCCAGCTTCGCGTGCTCTACACCAGTCGCCCGTTTCCGGCCGGCAGCCTTGCCATGGCGCACGATTTGGCACCGCAATTGCGCGACATCATCACGCGCTGCACGTTTAAGTTCACGTTTCCGGACGAACTCAAGACATCCTTTCGCGGCACCGACCGCTTCGTGCCGCTCAATTACAAGCGTGACTTCGAGCCGGTGCGGCGTGTCGCCGAAGCCAGCGGTGAAGCCTTCAACCGCGCCGCGTTTGACAAACGCAAAACCAGCGAACGCAGCAGCGCACCCGAACAACCAACCAAGAAATAGCCCATGAACGCGTCGGTCAGCCGCTCCATCCAGATTCGCGCCCTTACCAAGGAATACAAAAAGGGCGTGCCGGTATTGAAGGGCATCGATCTTGATATCCCCGGCGACGGCATCACCGCAATCATCGGGCCATCAGGCACCGGCAAGTCAACGCTGATTCGCTGCATCAATCGCCTGATTGATCCGACCTCCGGGCAAATACTGTTTCAAGGTCAAGACCTCGCGCAATTGTCTGGCGTGGCGTTGCGCGAAGCACGTCGCCGCATCGGCATGGTGTTTCAAGAATACAACTTGGTCGAGCGCCTGACCGTGATGGAAAACGTACTCACCGGTCGCTTGGGCTACGTCTCAGCATTCAACGCGTGGTTGCGCCGCTTTCCGAAACAAGACATTGACGAGGCCTTCGCGTTACTCGACGCGGTGGGTCTCGGTGAATTCGTCAATCAGCGTGCGGATGGTTTGTCCGGCGGTCAACGCCAGCGCGTCGGCATTGCGCGCGCCATCATGCAGCGCCCCGAAATTTTGTTGGCCGACGAACCGACCTCGTCGCTCGATCCAAAGACCTCGGTGGAGATCATGGAAATCATGGCCGCCATGGCGGGCAAACGCAACATTCCGATTATCGTCAACATTCATAACGTCGCACTCGCCAAACGCTTTTGCCAACGCATGATCGGTATGTCCGATGGCAAGATCGTGTTCAACGGTACACCTGCCGAGTTGACCGACACGCACCTGAAAGAAATTTACGGTGGCGAGGATTGGCTGGAATGAGCGGCGATAAACCATGAGCGCGGCCAACATGACCGCTTCTGCAACGCGCGTCGCGTTTCCCGCCAATTGGCCGTTGCGCATCGGCTGGCTGCTGCTCGCGGTCTATGTCGTCTGGGCCACGAGCCAGCTCGATGTGACGTGGACGCGCTTTGTCGAAGGCATCGCCAATGCACAGAAATTTCTGAGTCGCATGTTTCCGCCCAACTTCGAGCCGGAAAAAATGCAGATGATCGTCAAGGGTCTGGCCGAAAGCGTGCAAATTGCCGTGATCGCCACCGTGGTCGGCATCGCACTCTCGCTGCCGATCGGTCTCATGGCCGCGCGCAACCTGATGCCCGCGTGGGTGGTGTGGCCGGCGCGCGCACTGATTGCGGTGTGTCGCTCATTTCACGAAGTCGTGATTGCCATCATCTTTGTTAAAGCGGTCGGCTTTGGTGCGATCGCCGGCATTGGTGCGCTGGTGGTCGGCTCAATCGGCTTCATTTCCAAACTGTTTGCCGAAGCCATCGAAGAAATTTCGCCCAAGCAGGTTGAAGCGGTACGCGCCTCGGGTGCCGGATTTTTCAGTGTATTGACCTACGGCGTGTTGCCGCAAGTGTTCTCGCGTTTTCTCGGGTTCGCTTCCTACCAATTTGATTCCAACCTGCGTCACTCGACCATGATCGGCATCGTCGGTGCCGGTGGTATCGGCGGCAGCCTGTTCTCGGCGTTTCAGCGTTTCGACTATGACTTTGTGTGCGCGATTTTGATTTCGATTATCGCGCTCATCATCCTAGCTGAAGTGGTCTCCAGTTATGTACGCGCGCTGTTCAACGACAATCTGGCGTTGCTGGACTTTTTTCGCAACCGCCGCGCCGCGCGCCTGTCGCGCGAAAAAGCCGCTGCCATGGTGGCATCATGAGTGGCGTTGCGGCGCGCACCTGGCGTCGCCATACGCCGGAGCAGCGGCTGTTGCGCTTTGCGTTTTATTTTCTGAGCGTCGCGGCCATTGTTTTTTCGCTGAAGAACATCGAGGTCATTCCGGAGTTTTTGGTCGACGCGCCTGAGCAGCTCAAGGATTTTTTCCAGCGCATGTGGCCGATGGATACGGCCTACTACCAGAAGTCGGTGCACGCCGCGCTGATTGAAACACTCAATATCGCGACCCTCGGCACGCTCTTGTCGCTGACGATGTCGATTCCGGTCGGCATCATGGCTGCTTCCAACGTGGTGCCGATCAAGGCGCTGAATGTGCTCGCGCAGTTCATATTGGTGTCGAGTCGCTCGGTCAATACACTGGTGTGGGCACTGCTGTTCATCGCCATTTTCGGGCCGGGTGCCATGGCCGGCACGATGGCAATTGCGTTTCGTTCCATCGGCTTTGTCGGCAAACTGTTGGGGGAAGCACTCGAAGACGCGCAACGCGGCCCGATTGACGCGCTCACCGCCACCGGCGCGTCACGGGCATCGATTTTCCTCAAGGGCTACTGGCCGCAGGTGATGCCCTCGTTCGTCTCGATTGCACTGTTTCGCTGGGACATCAACGTGCGCGAATCGGCCGTGCTGGGGTTGGTCGGCGCGGGCGGCATCGGCATGGCGATGGATACGGCGATGAATTTGTTTCGCTGGGACCAAGTCGCGGTGGTGCTGTCGACTATCTTCGTGGTGGTCATCATCGCTGAGGTCGTGGTCAGCATGATTCGCAAGCGGATTATCTGAGTCGCGCTTGATCTAGGGAGGGTCTGATCAAGTTTATTCAATCCATCTTGCGTCGATATTGAGGCGTCTACGTTGTTATGCTCCTCGTGCGGTAGCCCCGCTTTGCCCCTTCGTCGCATGCCTAGCAGCCGCCCCAATCTCACCACAACCTCAACCGAAGCAACTTAATCAGACCCTCCCTAGTGTCAGCCGTGCGGCTGACCTCGGCGCATGAAAACTATTTCAAACTCCAGTAACCACGCGCGTTTTCAGCGTTTTTTGCCTGAAAATGCGCGTCAATAGGGCACTTTGCAAAAATGTGTGCCCGCCTGCTGATGGATGAATCCGTCGCGCCTGATTCTGCGTAACCGTAGCTGCGCTGGTAACATGGTTGCTGCGCCCGACCTGTTGCCGCGCCCTCGCCAAAACAACAACTGACATCTGCAGTCTCTGCGCGCCACCTACACAGGAGCATGACATGAGTGCATTCCCCCGCTTTGTTTCAATCACGCTGGCGAGCCTGATCGCCCTCGCCACGCTAGCGCTACCCGGCTGTAGTAGTGGCGACGGCAATATCACGCCGCCACCAGCGCCGTCCCCCGGTAGCCTCGTGTATACGGCCAGTCTGACCGGCGCCCAGGAAAACCCGCCGGTGCTGACGGCTGCCACCGGCACGGCAACCGTGACGCTCAATGTCGCCACCGGTGAATTGACGGGTAGTGTGGTGACGACGGGCATCACTGCTACGGCGGCGCATTTTCATTTGGGTGGCGCAGGCACCAATGGTCCGATCGTCATTCCCTTGACCGAGACCAGCGCCGGTAGCGGCACGTGGGGCGTCGCCGCCGGCACCATCCTCAGCATTGACTTGCGCGCCGCGCTTGCCAGCGGCAGCCTCTACGCCAACGTTCATAGTGTGTCGTTTCCGGGTGGGCAGATTCGCGGTCAGGTCGGGGTGATCACCCGCACCGCAATTTTGACCGCGTCGCAGGAAAATCCACCCTTCGCAAGCACGGCCACTGGTAACGCCATCTTGGCCGTCGAACCCAACACCCGCGCGCTAACCGCGCGCATCGTGACCAGCGGCATCACGGCTACAGCCGCGCATATTCACGAAGCGGTGCAAGGCGTCAATGGGTCGATCATCGTCCCGTTGACGGAAACCGCTGCAGGCAGTGGCATCTGGGTGTCGGCGGCGGGCGCATCACTGACCGCGTCGCAGTACCAAAGCCTGTTGGCCGGCAATCTGTATTTCAACGTGCATAGCCTCGCCTCACCGGGCGGTGAAATCCGCGGCCAGATTGGACTCGATGTCACCGATGTGACCATGACGGCAGACCAGCAAGTTCCACCCGCGGCGTCAACCGCGACGGCGAGCGCACGCATTCTGGTGGATCCAATTAGCTTGGTCGCCTCCGGCAGCATGACGACCACCGTGCCGGCCACGGCGGCGCATATCCATACGGCGCTGTTTGGCGTCAATGGTGGCGTGACCTTCCCCTTCACCCGCGTCGGCACCAGCAACGTCTTCACCATGCCCAATACCACCTTGACCTTGGCGCAGTATCGCTCGCTGCTGTTCGGCGACATGTACGTCAATGTCCACAGCGCGACGTTCCCGGGTGGCGAACTGCGCGGGCAAATCGGCAAGGTGATTCGCACTGGCAATCCGAGTGGCGCGCAAGAGGTGCCGGCCAACGCGTCCGCCGCAAGCGGTCGCGCACGCGCCGACTTCGATCCGATTAGCGCTGCCTTCACCGTCAGTGCGACCCACAGCAGCATGACCGCGACCGCAGCACACATCCATACGGGTGCTGCTGGCACTAACGGCGGCGTCACAGTGGGCTTTGTGCAAAACCCACCCGGCGTTTGGACGGCCGCTGCCAATGCACGACTCACGCCGGCGCAGGCGGCGACGTTCGCGGGCGATGGCATGTACTTCAACTTCCACAGTGCGACGTTCCCCGGCGGGGAGATTCGCGCGCAGGCGACCGGTCGCGATTAAACGACAGCTAGGTGGCGAGTAGGGTGCGCGTGGCGCACCCTACTCGCTTGCGGGCTTCACCACATTCAACGAGATCGCCCCCTCGGGCACGAAACGGTCGATGTGCACCGCCTCGTAGCGCACATCGACAATCTCGAGTTCTTCGCGTCCACCCGGCGCGTGCAACACCACATTGTCGCCGACCCGCGCTTTCATCAGCGCGCGCGCCAACGGTGAAATCCAGGTGATGTAATTTCGTTTCAAATCAAGTTCGTCGATACCGACGATGGTGACCGTGTTCTCGATGCCAGCGGCATTGGTGTAGCTCACGGTCGCACCGAAAAAAACACGATCGGCCAAATCGGCGTCGCGTGGGGTGAGCGGATCAACCACCTCGGCGTTGTCGAGTCGCTTGGTGAGAAAGCGCAGACGTCGGTCTATTTCGCGTAGCCGCTTCTTGCCGTATTGATAATCCGCGTTCTCGGAACGATCGCCGTTTTTCGCCGCCCACGATACAGCCGAGGTCACCGCCGGGCGTTCGCGATCCAGCAGGTACTTGAACTCGTCCTTCAAGCGCTGATAGCCGCCGGGCGTGATGTAGTTCTTCGCGCCAGCCGGAATCGGCGTGCCGGACGACTCGATGTCGTCATCATCAACGTCGGTTTCTTTGGTGAATGCTTTGCTCATGGCGCTCTGAAACGTGGATGTGACTGCCGATTCTAATGGCAATGCCGTGCGCAGCGCCCAACGTTTGATCGGCGTCAACACGACCGTCCGACATCGGCATAGGATAGCTTCACATTTCATCCCTGATGGGAGCTGCCATGTTCAAGTCCATCCTCGTTCCCGTTGACGGTAGTGCGCTGTCGCTGAAAGCATTGAGTCACGCGAGCATGCTCGTGCAGTCGAGCGGTGCCAAGCTGACGGTGATGACCGCCTCGTCCGAATTCCCGACCATGAGGGGTGGCGAAGACTGCATGGTCACGCCGCTATCAACCCAGCAGTGGGACGAAATGATCGAACGCCGAACCGACGCCATCAAAGAGCGCGTCAACAAACACCTGAAAGAACTGCCCTACGAATTCACTGCCGTGCCTTCTGATCACCCGTATGACGCGATTATCAGCGTGGCAAAAAAACGCCAATGCGACCTCATCATCATGGCCTCACACGGCCGACGCGGGCTGGCGGCAATGCTACTAGGCAGCGAGACCACCAAAGTGCTGACACACTCGACGATTCCGGTATTGGTGTGTCGGTAGGGTGCGCCGCGCGCACCAGGACTTGTTAACGCCCATCTCAACCTGGTGCGCGCGGCGCGACTACCGGGTGTGATGCGCGTAAATCTCTCGCAGGCCTTCAATATTGTGCAGGCCGACATACTTCTGGTTGACTTCAATCAGACCGTCGGCTTGGAATTTTGAGAACAGGCGGCTCACCGTCTCCAGCTTCATGCCAAGATAACTGCCGAGATCCAGGCGCTGGTCGATGAATCGCACGGCATGAACCCAAAGCGCCTCAGCGTCGGCCTCGAACAGAATCGCTTGTCGATGCTGCTCGCGATCCTGCATCGCCATGCAGGCCTCGCGGTATTCGATCAGGATGTCTTCATCAACGCCGTCGGCGGCGTGCGCCGATGAGCCCGGTGCCGATCTTGCCGTGCTGCAGGCGATCGTGTCGAGCTTTAAGAGCAGACCGCTACCAGCCAAGCATGTGGTGTTTGGTGAAGTCGGGCGGGCGGGTGAAGTGCGGCCAGTGCAGCGTGGGCAGGAGCGTTTGAAAGAAGCGGCGAAGCTCGGCTTGACGCACGCGATCATTCCGAAGGCGAACAAGCCACGGCAGAAGATTGAGGGGATGGAAATTATTGTAGTCAAAAGAGTGGAGCAGGCAGGCGCAACAGGCATTCTTGGCGCGGGGACTCGCTTCCGTGACGCGGCCAAGAAGAGTGGCAATTATGTGTCGGCAGATGCGGCGCTCACCAAGCTTGCGGCGAAAATTGAAAGCGCCGGAACTGCGAAAGCAACTAAGGCATCCAAGATCAAAGTACCCTCCCGGCGCACACGCGGCAAGTGACCGACACAGTTCGGTTCACGGAAGAGGCGGAGGACGATTTGATGAGGCTGATCGATTTCCTCGCTGCTCCAGACCTCGGTGCGGCGCGCAATGCTTACGCGACAATCGCCGAAGCAGTCAGATTCTTGACCATCTTTCCGTTTTCCTGCCGCAAGGCCGAAGGTAGTTCCGGCAACCCGTTTCTGCGCCAGCCGTTGATCCCGTTTGGCAATGCCGGCTATGTCGCGTTGTTCGAGATTGAAGATTTACAAACGGTCACGATCCTGGCAGTGCGGCATCAGCGGGAAGAGGACTATCACTAATGAAGCAATCAAAGGGGTCATGGTGAATTGTTTTACAGAATGCCGAAAATAAATCACGCTAACCCCTTTGATTAGTCAGCCCTTGGCAAAACAAATAACCCTGACCCCTTTAATTCTGGGCTGTTGACTTCGACCGTCGGTGCGGCCGCTTTCAGTTTGCTCTGCCAGTAGTACAGCGTGCTCACCGCTAGGCCGTGCCGCTTGGCGTAGGCGCTGCTGGACTGTGAACTGCGCTCTGCGGCGAGTGCGTGTTGTTGCCAAAACCTTGCGGTCGCTTTCATGTTCGCTCCAGCTCTGTTGGGATGGGGAAAGCATGCGGAAGTTACGCGCGGCAGACAAGGCTGGGATTGGTGGAGCGCTTACCCTGATCAAAGCAAGGCCGGAGCCACGCCAGGGACTTGGTCGCCGGACTGCCCGGCCTGATTCGGCGAATCAGGGGTTTCACTATCTGGCGTGCATTTGATGGAAATCAAAAAGCGCGCGGGAAAAGCGTGTAAGAGTACTCATGAGCGTGAGCCTGGCAGCTTGCATTCCCATTGCGGAGTAACGACTATGAGAAGCAATTCAAGAGCAGAAACACGAAAATCATTCCACCGGAGTTGGCGGGTGACGTTGGCGGTAGGCGTCGCGTTCTTGGGCGCTGCCATGCTGCCGGCATTGGCCGCTGACCGAGGTGGCAAGGAAGTGGTCCAGGTTACCTGTGCCTCGTGCCATGCCACCGGCAAGGACGGGGCCCCAAAAATCGGTGATCAAAATGCCTGGGGGAAACTTGCTTCGCGCGGGTTGACCGATCTTACGCAAATTGCGCTTGTCGGCATTCGCAAAATGCCGGCACACGGTGGCAGCGCGGATGCCAGCGATATCGAAATAAGCCGCGCCATCACCTACATGGTCAACCAGTCCGGTGGACATTGGATCGAGCCCGTCGGCAAGACGGCGCCGGCAGTAATTGCCGCTGAGCCGGTGGCACGCAGCGGCCAGCACCTCGTGCAGACGCAGTGCGGCAAATGCCACCTCACCGGTGAAAGCGGCGCGCCCAGAATTGGCGACCGCGACGCCTGGGTTCAGCGCCTGAAGCGGGGCATGGACGAAATCGTGCGCTCGGCGTTCAATGGTCACGGACCGATGCCGGCGCGTGGCGGGCTGGCCGATATTACCGTCAACGAGATGCGTAACGCGATCACCTATATGTTCAATCCGGCCAGCGCAACCATGGTCGCGCCGGTCGCGCAACCTGCCGCGCCGCGGAATCATTACCACACGGTTGTCGGTGACACGGAGATATTCTTTGGCATCGCGTCGGCGGATTCGATTCGTGCCGCGCAAATAAACCGCCGCATGACCTCCATTGGCAACATTCCTGACGGTTCGCACTATTACCACATCAATGTAACGTTGCGTGACCGCTCAACCGAGTCGCTGGTCACCAATGCACAGGTGGACGCGAGGATTGTGGATCCGGTACAGCGCGGCGAATCCAGGACCCTCGATATCATCGCGATCAACAAGGGAATCAGCTATGGTGGTTTTTTCCGGTTGCCCACCAAAGGGCGTTATTTCATTGCCGTGAAAGTCCAGCGCCCTGATACGCCGCATCCCGCCGAGGCGAGGTTCGAATTCAATCGAGACTAAGATCCGGTGTTGCGTCGGGAATGGTTGACGCCGCCGTTCCGCGAAGCGCCCGGGCAGATCGAAAACTCCAGTACTGGCGCGCCTCGCAGGCCCATAATCAAAGCATAATCAAAGGGGTCAGTAATCAAAGGGGTCAGTAATCAAAGGGGTCAGTAATCAAAGGGGTCAGGGTGAATTGTTTTACAGAATGCCTAAAATAAATCACGCTAACCCCTTTGATTAGTCAGCTCTTGGCAAAACAAATAACCCTGACCCCTTTAATTTGCGATAGCCGCCGGGCGTGATGTAGTTCTTCGCGCCAGCCGGAATCGGCGTGCCGGACGACTCGATGTCGTCATCATCAACGTCGGTTTCTTTGGTGAAGGCTTTGCTCATGGCGCTCTGAAACGTGGATGTGACTGCCGATTCTAATGGCAATGCCGTGCGCAGCGCCCAACGTTTGATCGGCGTCAACACGACCGTCCGACATCGGCATAAGATAGCTTCACATTTCATCCCTGATGGGAGCTGCCATGTTCAAGTCCATCCTCGTCCCTGTTGACGGTAGCGAGCTGTCGCTGAAAGCATTGAGTCACGCGAGCATGCTCGCGCAGTCGAGCGGTGCCAAGCTGACTGTCATGACCGCCTCGCCGGAGTTTCCCACCATGATGGGTGGCGAAGGCTACATGGTCACGCCGCTATCAACCCAGCAGTGGGACGAAATGATCGAACGCCGAACCGACGCCATCAAAGAGCGCGTCAACAAACACCTGAAAGAACTGCCCTACGAATTCACTGCCGTGCCTTCTGATCACCCGTATGACGCGATTATCAGCGTGGCAAAAAAACGCCAATGCGACCTCATCATCATGGCCTCACACGGCCGACGCGGGCTGGCGGCAATGCTACTAGGCAGCGAGACCACCAAAGTGCTGACACACTCGACGATTCCGGTATTGGTGTGTCGGTAGTGGGACGTCACTAAAACGCGTAGCGCAGCGAGAGTCCGACGAAGCGCACAGACTGCTTAGGGTTCTGTAGTACCCGCGTACCGTCGGCATAGACGAAATTCGTCCAGGTCCCATCGTCGGTACTCCAGCGCTCCTGCACATATTCGTCGAGCAGGGAGAGCTTGTTTTGCAGCGCATAGTGCCCAAACAGCTTGAACCGCGTCAGTTTGTCATTCGAATCTGGTGGCGGCGTGACGCCGACCGGATAGACCGCCGTCATGCCGTAGGTGCCGCGATCCTTCGACTAATTGAATTCCGCGCCAAGTTCGAGCCAGGCGCGCGGTGTGTGGCGGGGCGGTCGGCGAAGGCAGAAGAAACAGATGATCGACAGAGGGTGTTGTTGTGAGAAACCGTGGTCTGTCCCCTATTATTCGATTTGCGAGGCTGATTGAGGCAGCTTACTACCACTTGTAGCTCACCGACACACCGATCACGTTGTCCGAATAGTTGGGGCTCAACTGACCGGTGGAAAGCACGTTCGCCATGGTGTTGGGATTGACGCTGTCCCACCCCCAGTCGTCGCTGCGCAGTTTGCGATGCAGCAAACTCAGCTTGAGGGTCGCGTTTTTCTGCAGCTTGTAGGTGCCGTAGAGCTGCAAGCTCTGGAAGCGCGAGACCAGATCGGGTATCGGTGCCGCCGCGGCCAGGGCGGAGCCGACTGTCGTGTTGATTTTCCCCAGTCCATACGAGTAAGTGTAGTCGCCACCGAGGTCGAACCTGCCGCCCATCAACTCCTTCACCTTGAATCCCAGGCCGAAAGTGTCGATGCGGTCGTCCGAGGTGTTGAACCAGTCGTTCGGTGAAGTGAGCGGGGTCGACAGCGCCAGCCTGGTGGCCGGGGCGAAGCTCCTGCCCGCCTGGTTCGACTTGTAATTGTCGGAGGTGTAGTAGGCGTGGAGCGTCAGGTTCTGTTTCGGCGTGACCGATGCATCGACGGTATAGCTCTCGCTCCTGGTCTTGGTGAGGCCCAGGATGGAGTTCTTGTAATCGTCCTGGTTGTAGTCGGCACGGAACTGCAGCGCCACCATTTCATGCGGCGAGGCGTTGAGCGAAAACCGGAACTTGTCGCGCTCGCGATCCGCGTACAGGAATTTCCTCAGCAAGGGGTGGTCGTCCCACCGCGTTCCCGCCGGCAGGGTGGCGATGTACTGTGCCGAATAACTCTCGTTGAACGGCGTGTCGGCATACCCCTTGTTCCTGCGGTCCGAGCGGGCATAGCTCACCCCGCCGCTGATCATCTCGGAGAAGCTGCGGCGCAAGCCGATGCGGTAGGTGTCCTCGGTGGTCTTGTCAGCCTGGGAGAAGCTGCGCTTGACTTCCTCGTAGTCATAACCGACGTTGAGCTTGGTGCGCGCCGCAACCTGGTAGTCGCCGTCGAGCTTGAGCAGGTTCTGCGTGTAGCTGAGCGGCAGGTTGGTCCGCGCACGATTTGACGCCAGTGTCGTCACCTGGTTGATCGAGTCGCCGCCGATAAAGAGATACTGCGCCTGCGGCGTCTTGTTGTCGCGGTCGTCGTAGCGGTAGCTTGCGCGCAGATTGAGCTTGGGCATCGGTCGTGCGGTGAGTGCCAGATTGATCAGCGTGGTGTCGATCTTGCCGTCGAGCGACGATCTCGGCAGCGGCGTGGGTACTGTCAGCCCCGGATTGATGGTGTAGGGCAGGAAGGTCTGGTTCTGCGTCATCCTTCCCAGCGCGAGGGTGCCGGTGAACCGCGTCGTATTGGTGATGTTATAGCCCAGCGAAGCGGAGAGCTGGTGGGACTGGTTGTCCGGCGGCAAGCCAAGCTGGCCCTGCCCGTTCGGGAACCCCGCCGGAGCGACCCAGCCGCTGGGGGTGGGGGGGGTCGCCGTGTAAGTGTAAGGATTCCGCCAGATCAGCGAATTGTTGCTGTTGCCGAACAGCGACAGGGAGTAGCCGACCTGGAACTGCAGCTTGGTCGTGGCATAGCCGACTTTGGCTTCGATCTCGTTGGTCTGGTAGTCGATCGGCTCGGGAATCAGCACCGAACGCGGGTTGCCGCCGGAGTTGCCGATGACCGCGCCGACGATCTTGCTGCCTTCCTTGGTCTCGTGCCGGAATTTGACGCTGGCATCCCACTCCTTCGAGAGGATTTTGGAGAAGCCGAGGGTATAGTTCTTCCTCTCGTGCGAGATGTCCATGCTCTTGAGGCTGTTGTTGAGCTGGGTGAAGCCCGCCGTGCTGGTGGCGCCGACCCAATTCGAAGGCAGCGTCAGGTTGTTGGTGCCCGCGCCGTTGAAAATGGTCTTCGCGGACTCGGTGCGGTACTTCGGCAACTGATCGTATTCGAGCGAGAGCCGGTAGTTGCCCTGCTGGCCATACTCGGCACGCAGGTTGCGCGAACTCAGCCCGAGGTTGCTGCCGGTGATGCGCCAGGCATCGGCGCTCTTCGGGTCGCGCCCCACCAGATCGATGTTGCCGATCACATAGGGCCCCTTGTTTTTCAAGCCGATGTAGTCGCCGGCCGCGAAGGAATCCCGGCCCACGTTGCCGAGCCCGATTTCGATCTCGCTGGCGGCCTGCGTGAGTTCGCGGATTGCCTCTGCGTCTTCCTGCGCCAATGCTGCTGTCGGCAGCAGGGCCGAGGCAACGGCCAGATACACCATCTTCCGGCTGAAGATGTCTTTGCGGCGGTTCATTGTCTTCGTGGTCATCTCACACCTCAGCTAAGTTAAGTTGTACTCATTCCATTTCTCGATTATTAGTGCAGTAATTCTCGCCCGGCGTCTAGCTCAATTTCAACGGAAAACAACCACGCCCCCATCCCAACCTTCCCCCGTAGCCGGGTGAAGGAGAAACCAGCGACGCAGCCATTTTCCGTGACCAAAATTTGCGACGAATACGCGCTGAATTATTCCAGTAACGAAATGGAAATGGAATCAACGAGTCTTGCGCGCACCGGACGGATGGTTCGATCCATGCACCTGCGAGTGGCAATTCAGGCAGCCGTTGGCGAGCACCTGCTGCGCCGCACCCCGCGGCGGAATCCCGGTGCCGCTGTATGCGGTGCTCGGGTGGTTCTGCGCCAGATGGCATTCCTGACACAACCACGGCGCGCGGGCCTTCAGCAGCGGCGTGTGGATCGAGCCGTGCGGCACATGGCAGTTGCTGCAGTCTTCGCGCGCCGGCGGGTGTTCCCACAGGAACGGGCCGCGTTTTTCGGTATGGCAGGTGTAGCAGGTCTCGTTGAGGGTGTTTTTCACGAGCTGCTTGGGACCGACGGCGCCGTGCGGGTTGTGGCACGAGGAGCACGACACCTTGCCTTCCAGAATCGGATGACTCGATGCGCGGTTGACCTGGCCGCGCTGCTCTTTGTGGCAGGCGAAGCAGGTTTCCGGCTGCGTGGCCTTGGCGCGCACCTTGTCCTTGCCGGTGTGTACCTGGTGGCAGGCGGCGCACGGCACGTCGGCGGACTGATGCTGGCTGCCCTGCCAGTTCATCCTCGCCCCCGACTGGTGACAGCTCAGGCAGGCGCTGTTCTGGCTGTCAGCGGTCGTGGTCGCTTTCTTGCCGAAAGTGCGGTCGGGTTTCAGCCGCTCTTTCGCGTCCGCCGGCTTGTTGATGTGGGTGTCGCTTTCGCCGTGGCAACTGGTGCAGGTCGGGGTACGGTTGTCGGCCGTCACGCCGTGGCGGGTCTTGCCGATCGCCAGCACCGGAAATTCGTCGTCCGCGTCATGACAACCGGTGCAGGTCGCGTCGCCACGCAGAACGGCATCTTTCTTCACCGGCGCATTCGAGAGCGTCGGCACAGCTGCTTGCACGGCCACGCTGAGCATGCACGCTGCCAACATCGTAAGCCAGCCGCGCTGGAGGAGAGATTTTATCTTGATGGCTGCCATGATTTTCCCTCGTTGCCGTGATATGGGGTCGAACGACCTGCTTACCGAATCGATTGACGTGCTGCGATGGCCACACATGATCAATTCAACTTCATCTCGACCGGACCCGGTCCATCCGGTTCCTTGTGTGCAATTCCGAAGTGGCAGTCGATACAGGTCTTGCCGTTGGCTTTGGCGGTGCTGTGTCGCGCCCGAGCCTTTTCGGACTGCAAATCAAAATTCATCTTGTCAGCGTGGTGACAATTTCGACATTCCAGCGAATCGGTCTCTTTCATGCGGCGCCACACTTTTTGCGCCATCACGGCGCGGTGCGCCTCAAATTTTTCCTTGGTGTCGATGACGCCCGTGAAGTGACCCCACAACTCAAAGGTCGCCGCGACCTTGCGCTTGATCAGGGCGACTGGCTCGCGCGGGACATGGCAATCCGCGCAGATCGCCCGCACACCGGTCCGATTGGAGTCGTGAATAGTGTCCTTGAACTCTGCGTAGACGTTGTCGCGCATTTCATGACAACCGATGCAAAAGGCCTCGGTGTTGGTCCACGCCAGTCCGGCGGCACCGGCAGTCATCAACAGCCCAGAGACCAGCACCACGCCGCCCAACATGCTGAACAGAACCAAACTCAATCTGATCTTCGACGGGTAGCGCGTGCGGAATGCGCTCCAAATGATCTTCAACATGGCGGTATCTCGGTCGTTCCGCTCATTTGCGCGACAGTATCCAACCGACCAAATTCTTGATCTCTGCTTCGTTCTTGGTCTTCGGCGCATCGTGCAGTTCTTCCTTGCCATCGACCTTGACTTTCGGATTGGTGGTCAGATGGGTGAACAACTTTGCGGCGGCGTCCGGCTTGCCCCGGTACTTCTCGGCCGTCTCCTTATAGGCGGGGCCGTCTTTCTTCTTGTCGACGCTATGGCAAGTGGTGCACTTGCTCTTTTTTGCCAATGCCTCCGCTGCCGCGTCGTCAACTTGCGCGCTCGCGCGAATGGAAAATGAGGCTGCCACCAGCGCAGCCAATACGCCTAGAGCCAGCAGTCGACGTGCCATGATGTTCTCCCTGTCTTTCACCCGTATTGACGCTCGCGCCAAGCACGAAATCCGTGGGCGTCCCAGTCAATCGCGTGAACTGTAGTACCGTTCAGTCCCACGCAATCAAGGTGCAGTCTAGCCTCAGCCTTGCACCGACTTTTGATCCAAGTCAAGCTGGGTACAGTTAGACGCGGCAGCGCCTCAAAACATCGAATACCTGCCGCAGAACGCGCGCGCGGCGCGACTACCGGGTGTGATGCGCGTAAATCTCTCGCAGGCCTTCAATATTGCGCAGGCCGACATACTTCTGGTTGACTTCAATCAGACCATCAACCTGGAACTTTGAGAACAGGCGGCTCACGGTTTCGAGCTTCATGCCCAGATAGCTGCCGATCTCCTCGCGCGTCATGCGCAAGTTGAACTCGAGCGCCGAATAGCCGCGCGCATTCAAGCGCTGCGACAAGTTGAGCAAGAATGCAGCAAGACGCTCCTCGGCGCGCATCACCCCGAGCAACATCATCACGCCGTTTTCGCGGATGATCTCGCGGCTCATCACCTTGTGAAAATGACGCTGTAGCGAGGGTACTTCGAGCGCAACCTTTTCCAGATTCGCATAAGGAATGGTGCAAATTTCGCTGTCTTCGAGGGCGATCGCATCGCAATTGTGCTTGTCGTGGCCAATGCCATCCATCCCCAGAATTTCACCCGCCATCGAAAACCCCGTCACCTGATCGCGACCATCCAGCGTCGTCACGCGCGTCTTGAAAAATCCACTGCGAATCGCATAGATCGCATCGAAAGCCTCGTCCGTGCGGTATAGCGCATCGCCACGGCGAACTTTTTTGCGAACATAAACAAGTTCATCAAGACCGTGGATCTCAGCTTCGGATAAACCTGCGGGAAGGCAGATTTCGCGCAGATTGCAATTCGCGCATGCCGTCTTCAGCTCTTCCAGGTTAACCGGCGCAGATTGCAAGCGAAGTGACTCTGTTTTCATGGGAGAAAGCCTGCATCAGGTAGGAGGTGTACCCACAGCAGTATAGGCGCGCTGACGAAGCTTTGATCCAAATCAAAACGACCGCCGCCAATACGCCGATGATTCGGCCTTAGCCGACGTTGCGGCTTCCCGGATTTCCGCATGATGTCACTGCCCTCACGATTGACCCTTCGCAATGATCTGATTCTCGATGCCGAACTGATTCGTCGTTATGATCAAAGTGGGCCACGCTATACCTCCTATCCCACGGCCGACCGCTTTGTCGAGGCGTACACCGCCAATACTCATCGCACTACGTTAAGCCAGCGCGTTGCGCGCGACACAGCAGCGCCACTCTCGCTATATGTGCATCTGCCGTTTTGCGACACCATTTGTCTGTACTGCGGTTGCAACAAAATCACCACGCGCGATCACGGCCGCAGCGCCAAATATCTGCGCTACCTCGCCCGCGAGGCCGAACTGACAGCATCGCTTTTGGGTGCCACTCCGCGGGTTGAACAACTGCATCTGGGCGGTGGCACGCCGACATTTCTTTCCTCCGAAGAACTCGCCGCAATGATGCAATCGTTGGCGTCACACTTCGAGCTCGCCGCCGGCGAATACGCCATCGAGGTTGATCCGCGTTCGGTCGACGCGGAAAAGATTGCCACGCTCGCCAAGCTGGGTTTTAACCGTCTAAGTGTCGGTGTGCAGGACTTCGATCCGGCGGTGCAAAAGGCGGTTAACCGCATCCAGTCTGAACAAGAGACAGTTGCCGTCATCAATGCCGCGCGCGAACATGGCATGAACTCGGTGAACATCGACCTCATCTACGGCCTGCCGAAACAGCGCGTGATCGGCTTTGGCCACACGCTCGATCGCGTACTCGCCATCAGGCCGGATCGCATCGCCCTTTATAGCTATGCCCACTTGCCGACGGTGTTCAAGCCACAACGCCGGATTGTGAGTGCGGATCTGCCGACGGCTGAAGCCAAGCTGCAGATCATGCTGCTGGCGATCCGCCGCCTGACCGATGCGGGTTATGTCTACATCGGCATGGATCATTTCGCGCTCCCCGACGACAGCCTTGCGGTGGCCGCGCGCAAGGGACGTCTGCATCGAAATTTCCAAGGCTACTCAACGCATCCGGATTGCGATCTCATCGCGCTGGGCATCTCCGCCATCAGCAAGGTCGGCACGACCTACAGCCAGAACGTCCGTACTCTCAACGAGTATTACGACTGTCTGGATCGCCATGAACTGCCGACGCTGCGCGGTATTGAACTTAGCGCTGACGACCTACTGCGCCGCAGCATCATTCAGTCGCTGATGTGTCAGTTTGAACTTTCGATCGATGCGATCGAAGAAGCGTATCTGATCGAGTTCAACAAGTACTTCGCCAGTGAACTGGCGGCGCTTGAGACACTGCGTGGGGATGGTTTGGTCGAGTGGGATTCGCAATGGATTACGGTCACGCCTCGCGGACGCATTTTGGTTCGTGCGGTGGCGATGGTCTTTGATCGCTATCTGCAACACGATCGTGAGCGCACTCGGTTTTCAAAGTTAATCTGAACTGAAAATCGGAATAACAGCGCCGGCGTTGGTCGCTGCCATGAATTGTTTCTTGCCGACCAACCGGCGGCCTGGCGACAAGGCGCTTGGCGGTGAAAACAAGTGAGGTGATTGTTGGGGATCAGATGGGTCTGTCTAACGCCACCGATTACACACACAGACGGGATGGAGGGCATGGAACAGAGCATTCCACGCCACGTTGCGAGCGTTAGCGCGCCGTGAGCACCGCGTAACTTTTCCTGCCGCGTCTCAACAGCAAGTGCTTGCCAAACAGCAAGGCGCTCGCATCGACCAAGGTTGACGACTCGGCAACGCGCACATTGTTGAGATAGATCCCACCGGCTTCAAGATCTTTGCGCGCCGCTCCTTTGGAGCTTGCCAACCCCGAAGCCACCACCAGATCGATAATGCCCGCGCCTGCGCCTGAAAAGGCCCCAACGTCGTAGTCCTTCGTTGGCACCTCGCCCACAACGTCGTTGAAGATGGCTTCCGTCACGCCGTCGAGCGAGCCGCCGAACAAAATTTCAGATGCCTTCAACGCTGCATGGAACGCAGCGGGGCCGTGCACCAGCGTGGTCATTTCACGCGCGAGGGCTTTTTGTGCCGCGCGCGCGCCGGCGTTGGCGGCGAGTTCGGTCTCCAAGTCAGCGATGTCAGCGCGGGACAAAAACGTCAGCGTCTTGAGCAACTTGATCACGTCCGCGTCGTCGGCGTTGACGAAAAACTGGTAGAAGCGATACGGTGAAGTCCGCTGCGCGTCGAGCCACACCGTGCCGGTCGCTGTTTTGCCGTACTTGCTGCCGTCGGATTTGGTGAGCAGCGGAAACACCAGCCCCCACACAGTTGCGCCGAGCTTTTTGCGCGTGAGCTCGGTGCCGACGGTAATGTTGCCCCACTGATCGGTGGCACCGACTTGCAACTCACACCCAAGACTGTTGCGCAGGTGGCAGAAATCGAAGCCCTGCAACAGCATGTAGCTGAACTCAGTGAAGCTGATTCCCGTCTGTCGGTCATCCATGCGCGAACGTACTGAATCTTTGGCCACCATTGTATTCACGGTGATGTGCTTACCGATATCGCGGAGAAATTCAAGAAACGTGATCTGGCCGGTCCAATCGAAGTTATTGACCAAACGCGCGCGATTCGCCACCCCGGAAAAGTCGAGGAACTTGGTGAGCTGCTCGCCAATGGCCGCGATATTGTGCGCAACTTGCTCCGGCGTCTGTAGATTGCGCTCGTCAGATTTGCCTGACGGGTCTCCCACCATGCCGGTCGCCCCGCCTGCCAGCACGATCGGGTGGTGACCCGCCAGCTGAAAACGCCGCAGCGCCAACAGCGGCACAAGATTACCGACGTGCAAGCTATCGGCGGTCGGATCAAAGCCACAATAGAGAGTGATGGGGCCCGTCGCAAGTCGCGCGGCCAGCGCGTCGCGGTCGGTGCAATCGGCGTACAAACCGCGCCATTCAAGTTCTTGCAGGATATTCATCGAGGGTCGAATAGAGAGTGAACGCTATTTTTACACAACGACGTATCCGGCGGCTCGCATGAGCTGGGCGCGGTTACTCAAGCGCGTGTTCGACATCGACATTGAGCAATGTGCGTGTGGCGGCAAGTTAAAGCTCATTGCGGTCCCTTCGACAGGCTCAGGACAGGGATCGAGCAGCCGGATGTGATCGAGAAGATACTCACGCATTTGGGGCTGAGTGCGCAGCCGCCACCGATCGCACCGGCGCGGCGGGAGTGGCTATTTGAAGCGGCGTGAGAGGTGGCGCGAAACAAGCGCGGGCGGGCTTTACCGGCGGCGGCGGGATGGTGCGGGCGGTGATCGGAAAATCGGTGACTTGCAGAGAAAATTGGCTGCCTGGCGCGGTTGGGTGAGCCGATTTTGGTGAGTTTTTTTCAGAGCGGACATAATCGTGCGTGAAATGTTGCATATTTGACTGGCCAGACGGCTAGGCGCATAGTGGTGGCTTGTCAAAAATGGCGTTTGAAATTCCTATACCCAATGGTGCCGGCGCGTACCGTGCTTGGCAATACAGACTTCAAACCGGTTGAGCCTGCGCTTGGTCGTTACGTCCAGGAGAAAGCGTAATTGTGCAATGGACTACGCCGCGCTCGCAGTGCTGATTTGCGGGGTCACGTTTTATAGCCGCGCCGCGGCGATGGAGAAAAAGCCGCCGATGATTTGGTGCGGTTTGTCCATTGCAGCGTCGCTGCTGGCAATGTTTGTTTTCAAAGGTGGATGGCTAAGTGTATTATTTTCACAGGTGGGCTTGTTCGCGGCGATTACGATCTATCGCGTGATGACCGAAAAAGATGGTAACCAATAAAACATAACAGGAGAGAGACATGCCAGCAACGCAACGAATTGCCGTCGTGACAGGCGGAATGGGCTGCAATTGACCGTGCGCGGTGGCGCAGATGTATCGGTGGTTAGGCAAAAAATAGCGTTTGAAATTCCTATCCCCCCTATTTGAGATGGTCAAGTGTCACGTAACCGTAGTTGGCAAAGCGCTGGCCGCGGCGATGGCTGTGAAGCACAAACGAGACCCGCTTGCTGGCGGCATCCCACTGCATCGGCTTCTCGGTGTAGGGATCCATGAGTCCCGGGGCGATAGTTGCGAGTGTAGTACCTACATTTTCCACTGGCACCTTGCCAGCGATGATGCGTCGCTGCGTGTCGACAAGTCGTGAAAGTCCAATAAGGTCTGCGATACGAAACGCATACTCAGTCATATTCGGAATTCCGTGAGCGTGGAGAATGCGTCCTAGCGGGTTGTAAAACACCGCGCCCACTGAAAACTCCTGCAACTTCGCGTGCCGGTCAAGCATCGCCTGTTTCCCGTCGAGTATCGCCTTGGGCGATTTTGCAAACAGTTCCTGCCACTCCTTAAACGACGCATAGGCGAGGTTTGTTGATGCGTTGGCGCGAAACCCACCTAAATGAAACGCCGCCAGCAAGGGTGGGCCGGGCATTCCTTCGAAAAAGGAGTCTGAGAGAAATTTACCGCTTCGTTTCATGTCGCGAAAGGTTCCAGCTCCCCCCTGCGC
>JBCKPM010000006.1:0-40248 GCA_038901675.1 Usitatibacteraceae bacterium
CTTTGCGAATGAATCTGATGCAGGTTTTTCTCGAGGCCTTCCGAGCCATGGGGATGAACCGGCTGCGCACCAGCCTGACGATGCTCGGCATTATCATCGGTGTCGGTGCGGTGGTGTTGATGTTGGCCATCGGCGAATCGGTGCGTGCGGACATCAATAGACGCATCGCGGCGATGGGCTCGAATGTGATGGTGATTTTCCCCGGTTCATCGACTTCACACGGCGTGCGCGCCGGTCGCGGCGTGATCCAGACCCTGACGCTGGCCGACGCACAGGCGATCGCCCTGCTGCCGACCTTTAATGCCGTGGCACCGATTGTGCAGCAACCGTTTTAGGTCGCCAGCGGCACCACCAACTGGAACGCCAATGTCATGGGCGTGACGCCGGATTATTTTTTGATCAAAGAGTGGGAAGCGGAAAGAGGCTCGCTGTTCGGCGACATCGAAATACGCTCTGCGTCGCGCGTGGCGGTCATCGGCGGCACAGTCGCCTCCAACCTTTACGGTGAGGCCAACCCAATCGGTCAGAGCATTCGCATTCGAAATCGCCCGTTTGAAGTCATTGGCGTACTCGCCAGCAAAGGCAGCGACCTAGGTGGCGGCGATCAGGACGACGCGGTCTTTGTCCCGTTTTCCACCGCGCATCAGCAGCTGATTCGCTGGGGGCAACCTGGCAGCATTCACTATGCATTGGCGCAAGCCGCGAGCGCAGCGTTGGTGCAGGATGCCGTTTACGACGCGTCACAGTTGCTGCGCATTCGCCACCGTATCCGCGACGATCAGGAAGATGATTTCACGATTCGCGATCTGGCCTCGATTGCCAAAGCCGCGCAAGGCATCGCCACCGCACTCACGCTGTTGCTGGGTGCCATCGGTTCGATCTCGTTGCTGGTGGGCGGTATCGGCATCATGAATATCATGCTGGTGTCAGTCACTGAGCGTACGCGCGAAATCGGCATCCGTATGGCACTCGGTGCGAAACGACGTGATGTGCTGTTGCAATTTCTGACCGAAGCGGTGGTGATCTGCGTGTGCGGCGGGGCGATTGGTGTCGGACTCGCCTATGTCGGCTCGGTAGCCATCACCAACTTCTCGCCGATGGAGGTTGGGATTTCGATGACCGGCATTGTCATCGCCTTCTCGTTCTCCGCGGTGATCGGAATCTTCTTTGGCTTTTATCCTGCCAAGCGCGCGTCGACGTTGAAGCCGGTGGAGGCGTTGCGTTACGAATAGTGCGTTTCGTGCCGCCGAAAAAAAACCGGGACGACAATGTCGTCCCGGTTCGCATTCAGACAGCCTAGATTACGGGCAAGCTTTTGTGCGAATTTCGGTAGGCAAGTCCGTTGCACAGGACCATAGGCCATTTCCTGAGTCATATGTAAACGTGACCGTTTTGTCGATGAGTTTCGAGTTCACCCCAGCCGACTTGAAGGTGCCCAATAGCGCACAGGTAGCTGGAGGGCCTCCGGTGTAGGTAGGGACGATCGATGCCAAGTACTTGCCAGCCATCACAGTGCCTGCAGGCAAAGGGGTACAACTAGCGGAGGTCGAATCCGCACCCATGGCTTCTGCGATTGGGGTCTTCAAACCACCCAACAGCGTGTAGGCCTCAGACGCCTGCGCCTTTGCCGTGTAGTCCTGATACGCCGGAATTGCCACAGCCGCCAAAATACCGATAATCGCAACCACGATCATCAGTTCGATCAGGGTAAAACCCTGCTGAATTTGCTTTTTCATCTAGATTCTCCATTAACTGGTTAAGAAACTCGTTGGAGCGCATCGCAATGCGCTGTGCACGGTAGTTAGCAGCAAAGCCCGTGCCAACGCCTGTAGCCTTGGCGCGCAAGATCGAAACTTCGGTCAAGTTTCAGGCGGCCTCAAGAATAAATTCATCGAATCAATGAGTTGCAACTAATTGCACAAAGTTTCTGTTGCACCTGTCGTGACGCATTATGCGATAGCGCACACTTGCCCCAGGTTCGAAGTCACACCATCGACGCGGCGCACTTGCGCAATTCGCCTGTTACCCGAAGGTTGCCACCGGCTCCCGCCGAAAATGAGTATTGGATGACAATTTTCGTCACTCCGGGCGGCCAGCATATGGGCGGCGGCGACACGCAGCGACCAGAAACGCGGGGAAAGTCAGATCGTTCGCCAAGTGGCATTGAGCACGCAGCCACCGGGTACTGGCACTGAAGAGCGCAACATCGTGACCGTGGTTTCGCGTTACGCGCTCCGAGAAGGCGCGGAAACATCCACATCGTCAATCTGCGCCGGATCCAGAAACTGTTCGGCGTATTTGAGATATATCTTTTCCTTGACGAACACATCGAACAGGTCGGGATCGACGTGACCATTGTCCTTGAACTTGCGCAATATCCGCATCGACTCGGAAAGCGTCTTGCCTTCTTTGTATGGTCGATCCTTAGCCGTCAACGCTTCAAAAATGTCAGCAATCCCCATCACCCTCGCCTGCACGCTCATTTGATCCCGTGTCAATCCCTTCGGGTAACCCTTGCCATCCATGCGCTCGTGATGGCCACCGGCATACTCAGGAACATTCTTCAGGTGGGTGGGCCACGGTAGCGCCTCGAGCATTTTGATCGTCGCGACAATATGATGATTGATGATCTCGCGCTCAGCTTGCGTCAGCGTGCCGTACGGAATATTCAGGTTGCTACGCTCGTCGGCGGACAAGAATGATGTGGTGCGACCGTCCTCGCCTCGCATGGGGTAAGCGGCAATTTGCGTTACACGTGCTTGATCCTCGGCACTCATTCGTTCCCCACCGACATTCACGCGACGGATAAATTCGCGGTCGTCATCGAGTCGACGGATGCGCAGTGTGAAGTCCCTCTCGGCACGCGCAATCGACTCGTGGTCATCGTGTTCCAGCGCCGCGATCTTCGCTTTTAGCAAATCAAGTTCGGCATCGCGCTTCAAAATCTCGAAGCGCTGCGCGACAAAATGCACGCGATCAAAAATGGTTTCGAGCTTGGTCGCCTTATCCACGACGTGTACTGGCGTCGTGATCTTTCCGCAATCGTGCAACAAACCTGCAATCTTGAGTTCGTAACGGTCCTTGTCCGTCATCTTAAAATCGGCCAACGGCCCTTCCTTGACTTCGGCTGCGGCTTCGGCAAGCAGCATGGTCAGTGTTGGCACGCGTTTGCAGTGTCCCCCGGTATACGGTGATTTGTCATCAATGGCGGTGTTGATCAGCCCAATCAGCGACTCGAAAAGAATTTCGAGCTGGTTGATGAGCATCCGGTTGGTCAACGCGATGGCTGCCTGTGAGGCCAGCGACTCGGCCAGGCGCTGGTCTTCAATGGTAAATGGCGCGACTGTGCCATCGTCCTCCTGCGCGTTGAGCAATTGCAAGACACCGATGATTTCACCTTCGTGATTCTTCATCGGGATGGTCAAGAACGACATGGATCGGTAGCCGGTCTTATTGTCGAACGCTCTGGTGCCGGAAAAATCAAAGCCCTCCGCCGTATAGGCATCGGCAATGTTCACCGTCTCATCGTGCAGTGCGGCATAGGCCGACACCATCGAGCTATTCGGCGTGCCGTCCGGCGCGCGCAACGGGATCGGATAAAACGGAACCGGCACGCCAGTCGTGCCACCCATCGCAATCTTCAGGCTATCGTTGAGGACAATCTCGAACTTGAGTTTTTGATCTACGAGGCGATATAGCGTACCGCCGTCGGCGTTGGTAATTTTCTTTGCGGCTGTCAGAATCGTCTCAAGCAGCTTGTCCAGATTTTTTTCCGAACTGAGCGCCGCGCCAATACTGTTCAAATACTCCAGGGCAGTGAACAGTCGTTCGTTGCCCTCGGTACCGCTGGGGCGACGACTGATCAGTCTGGCATCGGCGTGTGAGGTCATCTCGGTGCGCGGGTTACTTAACGCAAACGGTGCGAACCTGTTTCATGTCGCAAAGCCCCATCATCACCTTTTCCATGCCGTCCATTTTAAGCGTCGACATGCCTTCCTCGACGCACTTGACGAAAATATCGGTAACCCGGGCTTTTTCCTGCACCATCTTTTTTATGGGGTCGGATGCGACCATGAGTTCGTGCAAGCCGACGCGTCCTTTGTAACCAGAGCCGCCACAGACATCGCATCCGACCGGTTTTTGGAAGGTCAGCTTGCCGTCCTTGCCATATTCCTTGATCCAGTACTCATAAAGGCTCTTGGCTTCGCCCTGCGGATCCTTGACCCACGGCGGCGTCTGGCGCAAATCGACCGTGTATTCCTGCATGAATTGCTTCATCTCCTCGCCGTCCGGGGTGTAGGGCTGCTTGCATTTGCACAGTCGCTTGGTCAGGCGCTGCGCGAGGATACCAACCAGCGCATCAGCGAAGTTAAACGGGTCCATGCCCATATCGAGAAGGCGGATCACGGCTTCTGGTGCCGAGTTCGTATGCAGCGTGGCAAACACCAAGTGACCCGTGAGCGAAGCTTCAATCCCGATGTGC
This sequence comes from Usitatibacteraceae bacterium, assembly GCA_038901675.1. GTDB lineage: Bacteria > Pseudomonadota > Gammaproteobacteria > Burkholderiales > Usitatibacteraceae > UKL13-2. Next base: position 4,484 of record JBCKPM010000006.1, read on the forward strand.
GTGGTCTCCGCATCGCGCATCTCACCGACCATGATGATGTCCGGGTCGGCGCGCAAGAACGCCTTCATCACCGTCGGAAAGTCGATCACCTTCTTGTTGATCTGAACTTGACGGAGTCCCTTCTGTGTAATCTCCACCGGGTCTTCCGCGGTCCAGATTTTTGTGTCAGGTTTGTTGAGTGAACCGAGTATCGAGTGCAGCGTGGTGGTCTTGCCGGAACCGGTCGGTCCGCACACAAAGAACAGTCCGTACGGTTTGGAAACAGCAGCGACCAGATTGTTTTTGTTCTCGGTGGTCAGTCCGAGCTTATCGAGTGGAATCGGTTCACCAGCGGAGAGAATACGCATCACGATGTCTTCCACACCGCCCGTCGTCGGGATGGTCGCCACACGCAGCTCGATATCCAGTGGCCCGTACTTCTTGAACTTGATCTTGCCGTCCTGCGGCTTGCGCTTTTCCGAAATATCGAGATCGCACATGATCTTTATGCGCGCGGCCAATGCGCTCCGGTAGCTCGACGGCACCTCGATATACGGGGCGAGGGAACCATCCTTGCGAAACCGGATGCCGGTTTTGCCCTTGCCAGGAAGCGGCTCAATATGAATATCCGATGCGCCCTGGTTATACGCGTCGATGATGATTTTATTGACCAACTTGACCAATTCGTTGTCGGCTGCTGCTGACATTTCGTCGCTACCGGCTTCCTGCAACTCGGGATCGTCGTCCATGCTCGACAACAGGTCACTGATGTCCTCGGTACCCATGCCATCCGAACCGCCAAACAGCTGCCCGAGTGTGGCGTCAAAGTCGCGAGCCGTCGTGACCTTGTAGACCAACTTGGATTTCGGAAAAATATTTTCGACCACCCGCGAATTCTTGACGTGCTCGGGGTCGGTGGTCATAACGACAATACCGGCCTTGGTATCGTCAACTGGAATCCATTTGGACTGCACACAATAATCGCGCTTCAGATTTTTCAGAAGGTCGATTGGCTTGATCCGATCCGCTTTGTGGGCTTCGTACTCAACGCCAAAATACTTCGCGAGCGCGGCTCCGAGCACTTGCGGCTTGACCTGGAACTCGTCAATCAAAATATCTTCGACGTTCTTGTTCTTGCGCCGCGCCGTTCGAGTGGCCAACTCGAGTTCCCCCTCGGAAATTACGTTGTCGACCACTAGGTACTCGAACTTGGACTTGATCTGTGACGGAATCTGTTGCCGGACCTTGAACGCAATCGCGAGTGTCTTCGCCAGCTCCACCACGCCTTCTTCGGCCAGCGGCGGGAACGTCGTACCCGGCAAATGGTTGATGACCTGAATCACGCCTGCCAGATCGCCGCTACCGCCGCTCGCATCGACGCCAATAATCGGTGCGACCATCATCTGCTTGGTGCGATATCCGGTACGCTGATCGACGGCCTTCAAGAACGACAAATTCGGCGATAAATTCTTCAATTCGGCGGCGTCGTATACGTCGTTAATGTTCATGAAGCGCCGATTGAGCGCACAGCAACCGGCGATGGAGCTCTCGGAAAGCGGCAGCTTGATGTCCTTGAATGAGTTGAGCCCAGACTTGACCTTGGAAATAATCGCCGCGTTGTCTTCCGACATGATGTAGATGGTGAGGCGGTCAGCGTCAAGCAACTGGCAGATATCACGCGCTACGTCGAGCATGATCTCGTCAACGTTGGTGGTGGAGTGAATCCGGTTGGTGACGGCCTGCAGCTTCTTCGAAAACACCAACTTCGAAGACATATCGGCCGACTGCGAGGTGCCGGTGTTAGGACCGATTTTTGGTTCGAGAACTGCACTCATGTGATGGCCTCATTCAGGGAGTCGTGCCTGCCGACGGCATCGCGTCACACACGACTATGGCGCAAGTTTACCAATATCAGGCGAAGTGGATGGGCTAGTTTCCGGACGAACATGGTTTCGGCTCACAGCGGCATGACGGTGGCCGACTAGATCGACAGCACCATCCCGTTCTCGAGCATGCGCGGGCGCCATTTGCCGGCGTTGCGCCCGATTTCGCTCATCGTCAGGTGCACCTCGCTAGGTTTAAGATGGGTGATCAGAATTTCGACCGGACGCGTCAGCTTGGCCAATTCCTCGGCCAGCATGCTTGGACACAAATGCTTGGACACAATGGCGAGGTCGCGCTCCTTGTTGGGAAAGGCGGTCTCGATGATCAAGTACTTGAGGTTTGTCGTCGCGTTGGCGATTTGCCATAACGCATCGTTGACGGTGGTGTCGCCGCTGAAAATCAGCCTGGCCTGCCCGCTATCGACGAGATAGCCCACTGCGGGCACGACGTGGTTGGCGGGAATTGCCGTAAAAAGTCGCCCATTGAGCGAGATGGGCTGACCGACCTCGATCTCCTGATACTGCATACACCCGGTCTCCGGCGTTGGAATTTTCGAAAAATCCGGCCAAATCTTCCAGTTGAAGATGTGATCCTTAATCGCTTGCAGTATCTCGCGCTTGGAGTAGAGGATGAGCGGTTTGGTCCGCATTCCTATGACCGTGTCGATCAGGAATGGGATGCTCGTAATGTGATCCAGATGCGCATGCGTGATGAAGATGTGATCGATCTGCACGAGTTCTTCGATCGACAAATCGCCCACTCCAGTGCCAGCATCGATGAGGATGTCGTGGTCGACGAGCAGCGCCGTCGTGCGCAAGTCACCACCGATGCCACCGCTGCAACCGAGTACTTTTATTTGCATGGATCCAAAGCCAACCAAGTCAGTGCGCCAAAAAGGGTGCCTGACGACTTTCGATTATGCGCTGTTGACCTGCTGATTGCTGTGCTTGACCACACAGTCACGCCATCGCGAGCTACCCCGTTTGCGGGATAGCTGTCAGAGGCCGCTCTAAGACTTGAAGAAGAACTCCATCTTGACGCCGGCGATCGCAATCAGGTCGTGATCGTTCAACTGCTGCGCCTGCCCGCCCAGCACCGCGCCGTTAATGGTCGGGAAAGTGGCTCCTTCGACATGCGTGATAAAAAAGCCGTTGGATCGGCGCGTGATGACGGCAACCTGCATGCCGGGCTTGCCGATGGTGGTCAGGTTCTTGGTCAAATCGAGCGTGCGCCCGGCAGCGGCACCCGAGAGCACTTGGATCGCAGCCTCTCGCACGCCGCCTGTGGCGGGCGCGGCGGCTGGTGTCGGCGCGGCAACCGGCGGCGGTGCCATGCCAACGGGAGGAGCCGTGCCCATGGGCAACGGTCGCATGCTGGTCTGCGTGTCTGAAAGTCCTGCGCCACTTGCGGCGGGCGGCGCTGCGCTCGGCGGGGCGGCCATTAGTGCCGCAGCGGTCGGTCTCCGAATGATCATGGTCCGCTCGAAATCAGCGGTATCGTTGTGCACCGGCGCGTCGTTGAAGTATTTCAACTTGTGCTTGCCGACTTCAATGACATCGTTGTTCTGCAAAAAGTGCTTCTTGATGGGCTTGCCGTTAACCAGCGTGCCATTGGTCGAATTCAAGTCCTCAATGAACGAGTCGTTCAGGATGGTAATGATCGCGGCGTGTTCGCCCGACACCGCCAGATTGTCCACCTGGATGTCGTTATGCGGCTTTCGTCCAAGTGTCGTCCGCTCCTTGGTGAGGGAGATTTCTCTTAACACCGTTCCATCGACGCTTAAAATCAGTTTTGCCATGGTCGTAACCCTAGAATAATTCGTTGCGTTGATCCATCGATTCGCATTATGCGAACAACGACTTCACCTTCGCCCAAAAGCCGCGCTCAACAGAGAAACCTTTCGCCACTCGTACCAGCATGACCGACACATTATCGCGCCCGCCCGCGTCGTTTGCTGCCTGCACCAATTGCTGCGCGGTCAAGTCCAGATTCGCTCGCAGTGCAATCAATGTCATTTGAATCTCATCGTCCTCAATCATGTCATTCAAACCGTCTGAGCACAGCAGGTAAATATCCCCCTCTGCCACATCGTAGGTGTGAATTTCGGCCTCGACTTCAGGATCGATTCCCAACGCGCGGGTGACCAAATTCTTGTTGTGCGATTGCCGTGCATCTTCCTTTGAAATCAGTCCTGAATCAATCTGTTCCTGCAGCAGCGAATGATCGCGTGTCACCTGCTCCAACGCATCCTCGCGCATCCGATACAGGCGCGAATCGCCAATGTGCCCGACCGTCAAAAAATTATCGTAGAAAATGCAAACGACCAGTGTTGTGCCCATTCCCGCGCACTGCGGGTTCCGCTGCGCGGTGTCGTAAATCGCTCGGTTAGCGATAGCAATCTGCTCTCGCATGACGGCCTGCGAGAGCGCCGCCGCTTGGTCGCGCTCAAGCTTACACAACCGATCGGCGGTCCACGTCTGCACCAGACCGTTGGCAATCGAAGAAGTCGCCATGCCGCTCGCGACTTCACCCGCGTTGTAGCCCCCCATGCCGTCGGCGAGCACCACCACGCCAAGCTCCGGTCTGGACTCAACGCAGTCTTCATTGTGCCCTCTGACCCGGCCTGGATCCGACACAGCCACTATTTGCAAAGCATCTGTCAGCGCCACATTGCCTCCCGACGACGCATTTCTTGTTCTATGCGCAACCTTGCTGCGCACACCATTCTTCACCTGCGGCCGATGCACCTGCTGCCGACCTGCGCTCGACGGCCTGATGTTGCGACTTCGGCGCGTCCAATCCGGGACCGATCAGAGCGTTAAACGCTTTCAATAATAATAACTTAAAATTGTTTTTTAAGAAACACTTGGGAAACCACGTGTAACTACATGATTCTATGTGACAAAATTGCGTTGCCCGCAGGTGCACGCCGGAGTTAGGCGCAATTGCGAGCATCGCGTGCGCCCATCATGCCATGTCCCTCGGCGACCCATGCGCACCGAACACTGAAAATCACACTGGCGTTGGTCGGCTTTTGCAAGTGTTACCTCGAACGAATTGACCCAACCAGACGGGGCTCCTGCCCGCGCGGTGGCTGTGCGGTGAGTTCCGAATGATCGCTCCGTTCACAAGGCCTTTTCTTGGCGAACATAGCGCCGCTCGCGGAATACGGTCTAATATCCAAACATAAATTCATACAACAATGAGGAGAATGGACGATGGATCGTCCCGCCTTTCTGCAACACGATATTGACCCGCAAGAGACTCGGGAATGGCTCGAAGCCCTTGACGGTGTCCTCGATGCGGAGGGTCCGGAGCGCGCGCACTATTTGCTCGAGTCACTGGTCGACAAGGCACGCCGTTCGGGCTCGAACCTGCCGTATTCCTCGAACACCGCGTACATCAACACCATCCCGCCGCACGCTGAAGATCCGCTGCCGGGCGATCAGGAAATGGAGCATCGTATCCGCTCGCTGATTCGCTGGAACGCTGTGGCCATGGTGTTACGCGCGAACAAGGAATCTTCAGAGCTCGGCGGTCATATTGCCAGTTTTCAGTCGGCGGCGACGCTCTACGACGTCGGCTTCGATCATTTCTGGAACGCACCGTCCAAGACTCACGGCGGCGACTTGATTTTCATGCAAGGCCACTCGGCACCCGGTATCTACGCGCGCGCTTTTCTCGAAGGCCGCATCAGCGAAGAGCAACTCGAAAATTTCCGCCGCGAAGTTGATGGACGCGGCATCTCGTCGTACCCGCATCCGTGGCTAATGCCTGACTTCTGGCAGTTCGCCACGGTATCGATGGGCTTAGGGCCGCTGCAAGCGATCTATCAGGCACGTTTCATGAAGTACCTGCACAACCGCGGCATCGTCAACACCGAAGGCCGCAAGGTGTGGGCGTTCATGGGCGACGGCGAAATGGACGAGCCGGAATCGCTCGGTGCCATTTCGCTGGCCGCACGCGAAGGCCTCGACAATCTGATTTTCGTCGTCAACTGCAATTTGCAACGCCTCGATGGACCGGTGCGTGGCAACGGCAAGATCATTCAGGAACTCGAAAGCGATTTTCGCGGCGCGGGCTGGAATGTGCTCAAGGTCATCTGGGGTCGCTACTGGGATCCGCTGCTGGCGCAGGACGCCGACGGTTTGCTGAAGCGTCGCATGATGGAAGCGGTCGACGGCGAGTACCAAAACTACAAAGCGCGCGATGGCGCCTACGTGCGCAAACACTTTTTTGGCAAGTATCCGGCGCTCGAAAAATTGGTGAGTTCAATGTCGGACGACGACATCTGGTGCCTCAATCGCGGTGGCCACGATCCATACAAGGTCTATGCGGCCTACTCAGCGGCGGTCAAGCACACCGGTCAGCCGACCGTCATCCTTGCCAAGACCATCAAGGGCTATGGCATGGGTAAATCGGGTGAGGGCCAGAACATCACCCATCAACAAAAGAAAATGGATATCGGCTCGCTCAAGCAGTTCCGCGATCGTTTCAGGATTCCAGTCGCGGATGATGTCATCGGCGAAATTCCGTTTTACAAGCCCCCTGAAAATTCGCCGGAATTGCAGTACCTGAAAGCCGCACGCGAAAAACTTGGCGGCTCGCTGCCGGTTCGGCACCACAATATTCCCGCGCTCAAGGTGCCGGACCTGTCGATTTTCGACGCGCTCCTCAAGTCCACTGAAGAGCGCGAGATTTCGACCACCATGGCGTTTGTGCGCGCCTTCACCGCACTCACGCGCGACAAAGAGCTCGGTCCGCTTCTGGTACCCATCGTTGCGGATGAGTCGCGTACTTTCGGCATGGAAGGATTGTTCCGCCAACTCGGCATCTATTCGTCAGTCGGCCAGCTCTATGAGCCAGTCGACGCCGGTGAGTTGATGTTCTACAAAGAGGACAAGGCTGGACAAATTCTGCAAGAGGGCATTAGCGAAGCGGGCGCGTTCTGCTCGTGGATGGCCGCTGGCACCAGCTACGCCAATCACGGCCGGCACATGATTCCGTTTTTCATTTTTTACTCCATGTTCGGCTTTCAGCGCATCGGCGATCTGGCGTGGGCGGCGGGCGACATGCAAGCACGTGGCTTTCTGCTTGGCGGCACCGCCGGTCGCACGACACTGAATGGCGAGGGATTGCAACACGAAGATGGACATTCACACCTGATGTCGGCGACCATCCCGAACTGTATTTCCTACGACCCGACGTTCAGCTACGAACTTGCCGTCATCTTGCACGACGGCATGAAACGCATGTACGAGAAGATGGAACACATCTACTACTACATCACGGTGATGAACGAGAACTACACGCATCCGGCGATGCCTGACGGTGCCAACGAAGGCATTCTGAAAGGCATGTACCTGTTCCGCGAGTCCAAGGAAGCAAAAAAACCGCGCGTGCAGTTGATGGGCTCGGGCACCATTTTCCGCGAAGTGATCGCGGCGGCCGAACTACTCGAACTCGACTGGGGCGTGGTATCCGATATTTGGAGTTGCACCTCGTTCACGGAATTGCGCCGCGACGGCATGGCGGTGGAGCGTCACAACATGCTCAATCCGGAAGCAACACCAAAGATCTCCCATGTCGCCCAGCAACTCATGAGCCACAAGGGACCGGCCATTGCGGCGACCGACTACATGCGCTCGTTCGCCGACCAGATTCGGCCCTACATTACGGATCGCAAATTCACGGTGCTCGGAACCGATGGTTTTGGCCGCTCGGATACGCGCAAACAGCTACGCAAATTCTTTGAGGTCAATCGCTACTATGTCGTGATCGCATCATTGAAGGCGCTGGCCGATGACGGACAGATTCCGCTCAAGACCGTCACCAAAGCGATCAAAAAGTACGGCATTGAGGCCGACAAACCCGCGCCGTGGACGGTGTAGTGAATCTGCCAAAAGTGCAAACCTACTTTCGGCAGGACTAATCAGTCGAAATCGCGGGCATAGCCCGACGATTTCGTAACGCAGAACAAAAAACAAATCGAGGAGCAGTTGCGTGGCAAATCTCGTAGAAGTCAAAGTTCCCGACATCGGCGATTTCAAGGACATACCGGTCATTGAAATTCTGGTTAAGGTCGGTGACCCCGTCAAGAAAGAAGATTCGCTGGTCTCACTAGAGAGCGACAAGGCGACCATGGAAGTGCCTGCGCCGGTTGCCGGTGTGGTCAAAGAAATCAAGGTTCGCCTCGGCGACAAGGTCTCTGAAGGTCACATCGTGCTGATGATCGACGCTGGCGATGTCGTCGCTGCACCGAAAGCAGCTCCTAAACCACCTGCGGTTGCAACGCCATCGCCCGCCGTGGCGGCAGCACCACTCGCAAAAGCGCCGGTGCCTGCCACGATGCCAGCGTCCACAAACTCGGCGGTGGGCGATGTGCCGAGCCAAGTGCATGCCTCGCCGTCGATTCGCAAACTCGCGCGCGAGTACGGCGTCGATCTAGGCAAAGTGCGCGGCAGTGGCAACAAAGGTCGCATCACCGAGGACGACGTCAAAGGGTTTGTGAAATTCGAACTTGCCAAGCCCGCATCGGGCACCGGTGGTTTTGCGTTTCCCGCCATGCCATCTGTCGATTTCACCAAGTTCGGCGAGGTCGAAACGCGCGCGCTATCGCGCATCAAGAAAATGTCTGGCAACAATCTGGCGCGCAACTGGGTGATGATCCCGCACGTCACGCAGCAGGATGAAGCCGACATCACGGACATCGAAGCCTTCCGTGTTCGCACCAACGAGGAAATCGCCAAGACCGGCGTCAAAGTGACCATGCTGGCCTTCCTGATCAAGGCGAGCGTTGCGGCATTGAAAAAGTTTCCAGAGTTCAATGCTTCCCTCGAGCCAGGCGGCGAAAACCTGATTCTGAAAAAGTACTACAACATCGGCTTTGCTGCGGATACTCCCAACGGTTTGGTTGTCCCGGTGATCCGTAACGCCGATCAAAAATCCGTCGTTGAACTGGCTAAAGAATCATCAGAGCTCGCTGCCAAGGCGCGCGAAGGAAAGCTGTCGCCCGCCGAGATGTCTGGCGGCTGTTTTTCGATTTCATCGCTCGGCGGCATCGGTGGCTCGTACTTCACGCCGATCATCAACGCACCCGAGGTCGCCATCCTCGGCGTTTCAAAATCCACCATGAAGCCGGTGTGGAACGGTAACGAGTTTGTGCCGCGGCTAACGCTACCCATGTCGCTGTCCTACGATCATCGCGTCATCGATGGTGCGTCGGCAGCGCGCTTCACGACCTACCTCGCCGCGCTGATGTCTGACATTCGCCGACTGGTTTTATGATGATGTCCGTCCGGGACGTCGCCCTTGGACGACGAGGAATTTCACCTTGATGGACTTGCGATATTGCCGGGGGATGAGATCCCTCTCTTCGTTCGGGATGATAACATTTACGATTCAACAATGAGCAAGCTTATCGACATCAAAGTCCCCGATCTCGGCGACTTCAAAAATATTCCCGTCATCGAGGTGCTGGTCAAGCCGGGTGACGTCGTCAAGAAAGAAGATTCGCTGGTGTCCCTCGAAAGTGACAAGGCAACCATGGAGGTGCCGTCCTCGCACGCGGGAGTGGTCAAAGAACTGAAGGTGAAGGTCGGTGAGAAAGTGTCCGAGGGTACGGTCGTGGTGGTGCTTGAGGTGAGTGAGGCGGCGGGCACGCCCCCATCCCAACCTTCCTCCGCAGGCGGGGGAAGGGGCGAACCACGTGGCACCGCCACAGCACAAGATAGCGCCGCGCACGTACGCGCCGCGACCCCTTCCCTCGCAGCAGCGGGGGAAGGCCGGGATGGGGGTAGCCGCGTGGGCACAGCCGCCGCGTACACCGGCACCGTTGATTTCAGATGTGAGATGGTCGTCCTCGGTGCCGGGCCCGGCGGTTACTCGGCGGCATTTCGCGCCGCCGACCTCGGCATGAAGACCATCATCGTCGAACGCTACGCACAACTTGGCGGCGTGTGTCTGAATGTCGGCTGTATCCCGTCCAAGGCGTTGCTACACGTCGCCGCAGTCGCCGACGAAACCGCAGCCCTCGCGGAGCACGGCATCAGTTTCGGCAAACCAAAAATTGATCTCAACAAGCTGCGCGGCTGGAAGGACAAGGTGGTCGGCAAACTGACCACTGGACTCGCGGGCATGGCCAAGATGCGCAAGGTTGATGTGGTGCGTGGTGTCGGGCAATTTCTCGACGCGCATCACATGGTGGTCGAACTCACCACTGGCGACAGCGGCCAGAAAAAATCCGGCGAGAAAAAAGTGATTCGCTTTGAAAACGCCATCATCGCCGCCGGTTCGCAAGTCGTGCGCTTGCCATTTATTCCCAACGATCCGCGCATCATCGATTCGACCGGTGCGCTGGCACTCAAAGAGATCCCGAAAAAATTGCTGGTGATCGGCGGCGGCATCATCGGGCTGGAAATGGGCACCGTGTATTCCACACTCGGTGCGCGCCTCGATGTGGTCGAGATGATGGATGGCCTGATGCAAGAAGCGGATCGCGATTTGGTCAAGGTTTGGCAAAAGATGAACGCGCCGCGCTTTGACAACATCATGCTCAACACCAAGACGGTTGCGGTGGAGGCAAAAAAGGATGGCTTGTACGTCACCTTTGAAACCGCCGACGGCAAGCGAGAAGCGCCGGTGCGCTACGACATGGCGCTGATGAGTGTCGGCCGCGCACCGAACGGCAAGAAAATCAGCGCCGACAAGGCGGGTGTGGCGGTGACTGAACGCGGGTTTATCAACGTCGATCGTCAAATGCGTACCAACGTGACCCATATTTTCGCCATCGGGGACATCGTCGGCCAGCCGATGCTCGCGCACAAGGCGGTGCACGAAGGTCACGTCGCCGCCGAAGCCGCTGCGGGTCAGAAATCGTTTTTCGATGCGCGGGTGATTCCGAGCGTGGCGTATACCGACCCGGAACTCGCATGGGTCGGCGAGACTGAAGACTCTTGCAAGTCCAAAGGAATCAAGTTTGGCAAGAGCGTGTTTCCGTGGGCGGCATCGGGCCGTGCGATTGCCAATGGTCGCGACGAAGGATTCACCAAACTCATCATCGACAGCGACACGCATCGCGTCATCGGTGGTGGCATCGTCGGCACCCATGCCGGCGATTTGATCGGTGAAATCGCGCTCGCCATCGAGATGGGGTGCGATGCAACGGATATCGGCAAGACCATTCATCCGCATCCGACGCTCGGCGAATCGATCGGCATGGCCGCAGAACTGTACGAGGGTGTTTGCACCGACCTGCCACCACAGCGTAAACTCTAGCATTGGCGCGCCATTTCAGCCATTTTTGCTCCAAAACGCGCTTCCAACCTAGCGTTTAATGAATCATTCACTGTTCAAAACGCTCGCCATCAGCACCACGCTCGCAGTGTGGGTGGTGTCCTTGCTTCCGTTGCAGCAAACGCTCGTGCCGGGTAGCGACAAACTCCACCATTTGCTGGCCTACGCGGGGTTGATGATTGCGTGGCGGCTGGCGATCCCGTCGCATCAGCCGCGTCGGCAATTGATGATGGCCATCGCGCTGATAGGCATGGGGCTTGCCATCGAGTTTGCACAAGGGCTGACGCCCTACCGCGTTTTCGAATGGGCCGATGCATTCGCGAATGCGCTCGGTGTCCTCGTGGGGTGGACAATTTCGATTGTGATCCAGAAGCTGCGCCCCGTGCCGCGTCACACTCCGCGTTGAGGGCGACCTCGACAACGTCGAACATCATGGCCTCACACCTCGACCACCTTGTCCTTGGCTGCGCAGACCTTGCGCGCGGCAGCGCATGGCTGGAACGATATCTCGGCGTGTCGTTGAGCGACATCGGCCAGCATTCAAGAATGGGGACACAAAACCGCTTCCTCTCGCTCGGCCCCGGTTGTTACCTCGAGTTGATTGCCGTTGACGCCACGGCCGAGCCGCCCGCCACGCCACGCTGGTTCGGTCTCGATACCACCGACGTTCAAGATCGCATCGCACAACGCCCGCGTCTCATCGGCTGGGTCGCACGCACTGACGACATCACGCAGCTAATGCATGCCACGGGCGAGACGCTGGGTTCGGTGCACGAGATGTCGCGCGGCGATTACAAATGGCGCATCAGTATTCCGAATGACGGCTTTCCGCTGGAGGGTGGTTTGATTCCACACATGATTCAATGGGACACGCGATCGCATCCGAGCGAACGATTGGCCGAGCAGGGTTGCCGCTTCACATGGATGGAAGCCGCGCACCCGAACCCAGCCAAGGTGCAATACCTGTTGCGCGAACTCGGGCTTGAAAACAAGATGGTGCTGACCCCGTCACCGCCCTATTCCGGTATGACCCTGTGCGCTTACATTCAGACGCCGACCGGCAGCAAGACCTTGATGAGCTAACATCACACCATGAAGAAAATTCTCAAAAACACGGCGTTGGTACTGCTAGCACTGTTGCTGCTGGCTGCATGTGCCGTCGGCATTGAATATTTCGGAGGGCAACCCATGGGTTTATTTTCGGGATCGCGCCCGACCGGACTCGGCATCACCGACGGAAAATTCAAGCCGCCATCATGGAAACCCAACACCGTGTCGTCAATGGTGGCCAAAGACGATTCGCATTACATTGAGCCGCTGAAATTTGACGGCGCACCGAATGTCTCGTGGAAAAAACTCACGGCGCTGGTTCAGGCGAACCAACGCGCGAAGGTCATCATCGGCAGTCCCGACTATCTGTACGCCGAATACAAATCTCCCGGCCTTGGGTTTGTTGACGATGTCGAGTTTGCGCTGGATATGCGCAACAGCGCGATTCAGGTGCGCTCGAGTGCGCGACTTGGCGTGCGCGATTTTGGTGTCAACCGCAAACGCATCGAGGCCATCCGAGAGGCGTTCGGTGCCAAGTGAGCGCCACGTGAAAGTGCAACAGCCGCGCGTGTTTTCAGCACTTTTTGCCTGAAAACGCCCGACAATAGGCACGTCTACGGCAGCAACGCGGGGGTCACCATCGCCAGCGCGGCCACAGCAGCCAGACGCTCCGGATTGAAAAATTGTTTCGGTTCGGCTTCCGCGTCGATGATGCCGATCACGTGCCCTGCCTCATCGAACACCGGCAAACACGCTTCCGACTGCACCTTGTCGTCACACACATAAAATCCCCCACCTTCAGCGGTATAGATGGCGACGTCGTCAATCACGCGTGCAGAACCTTCCAGACCCACCGTGCTGTTGGTGCTGCCTTTGGCAAACTCTGCATTCAGTGGAAACTCTGCACGCGAAGGACGCCCGCGATAGGCGAGCTTCACCAGTACGCGGTGTTGGGTCTGGTTGGCTCGCACCTGATAGATGCCCAGCCAGTCGGCACCCGACAACTGCGTCGCGTACTCGACAACTTGATTGAGCAACAACAGCTTGCGCGTGATGGTGTCGGTGCGCCCGCCGAGCATCGGGGCCAGATCGTAAGGCGTCGGCGCGATCTCATCGATGAGCGAACAAGCGCCATCGTTACCCAACACCGGCACCGCGTAGGTGTACAACGTATCCAGACTGATGTCGCGCGGGAGTTCGCCCATCGCGTCCATGGTGGAACGAATCGCTTTGGCGACCAACGGCGTGTGCACCAGATAGCGATCAAGATCCGCGCGCACCAAGTAAGTCTGAATTCGAGTGTTGATGTCTTGCGTATTCATTTGACGCCCGCTCGCAGTGCTTGTTCAAAGTCGTCAATCAAATCCTGCGTGTCCTCGATGCCGACCGACATACGCAACAGATCCTTAGGCGCGGGTGTGCCTTCGCCTTCGACACTGGCGCGATGCTCGATCAAACTTTCGACACCACCGAGCGAGGTCGCGCGCTTCCAGAGCTGCGTCTTTGCCGCAACCTCAATCGCAGCAGTTTCGCCGCGCTTGACGCGTATCGACAGCATGCCTCCAAACCCGCCTGTCATTTGCTTCACCGCGACGTCGTGCCCTACGAACGCGGGTAGCCCCGGATAAAGCACCGCTTCGACCATTGCGTGTTGCGAAAAATGCTCCGCAATGCGCTGGGCGCTGACGCACGCGGTTCGAACGCGCAGGAACAGCGTGCGCATGCCACGCGTCAACAACCATGCCTCAAACGGCCCGGCGATGCCGCCGATGTGCGCGCGAATACTGCGAATGCGTTGCCACGTTTCCGAGTCCGTCGCCGCGGTCAGCGTGCCCGCGACCACGTCCGAGTGACCATTCAGGTATTTGGTCGCTGCGTGCATGACAATATCGGCGCCGAATTCAATCGGGCGCGTCAGCACCGGTGTGGCCACCGTCGAATCGACCGCCACCAATGCGCCAGCGGCGTGTGCAATTTCGCATGTCGCGGCAATGTCCGTGATTTGCCACAGCGGGTTGGCGGGCGTCTCGACCCAGACCAGCTTGGTTTTTCCCGGCTTGATCGCGGCGCGCAGTTCATCGAGGTTGGTCGCATCAATAAATTCAATGACCAAGCCCCAGCGCGTGGCAAACGTCTTCAGCCAATTGCGCAGCGACCAATACATGACGCTAGGCGCGATGACGTGATCCCCCGGATTGAGCGCCTGAAACACCGCCGTCGCGGCGGCCATGCCAGAGGCAAACAACAGTGTCTCGTGTCCGCCTTCGAGAGCGTTGAGCACCGCTTGCGGCTGATCAAACGTCGGATTGTGATCGCGTGCATAGACGCGGCCATTGCGGTACTGGTTATCGTCGTCGCGAATGTAGGTGGTAGACGTGTGAATCTGCCCGACGATTTCTTTGGTGGTCGCATCGACCCAACCAAGTGCTTGCGCGGCAATGCTTTCCGGTTTTTGTGTTTTCATTTTTTCGCTTCTACATTAGTCTTCGTCTGGATCAGCGGACGATCAACAAATATCACGTCCAACCCGCGCGATGTCATCCAGTCTGCCACCGCCAATCCCGTCGCACGCGGCCAAGGCCGCAATTCGTGAGGCTGATAGCGCTTCACATCGATGAGTTCAGGCGAGAGTTTGAGCTCACCGGTGCATTTCGCAAAATAGCAAAGCATGACTTCATTCTTGCGCTCAAAAATATAGTTGCCGATGATTTCGGTCTCGACCACATCGAGGTTGGTCTCCTCCTTCACTTCACGGCCAACCCCGTGGCGTGGGTCTTCGTTTTTTTCCAGGTAACCGGTAATCAGCGCGAAGTAACCTTGCGGCCAACCCGCTCCACGCGCCAGCAAGATGCTGCCCTCATGCTCGATCAGCACACCGACTGCGGGCGTCGGGTTTTCGTAGTGCACAAATCCGCAGCCGTCATCCTGACAAGCGCGGCGCAACGTCGCGCCTCCGTCTTCGGCGAACGTGCGCTCGGTCAGTGGTTTGGCGCAGTTTGGGTAGAAATTGAACAGCATGGGTGGGTTCTTCGTTACGCGTCTGGATGAGATTCCTCGCGACGCTCGGAATGACAGTGATTGTTTAGGTGGGCGCTCTTTGCGGACGGTTGAGATTCCTCACGACGCTCGGAATGACAGTGATTGATTAGCTGGGTGCTCGTTGCGTATGGCTGAGATTCCTCACGTTCGTTCGGAATGACAGTAATTATTTGTATGTGTCCTCTCAAATCTTGTCATTCCGAACGAACGTGAGGAATCTCAGCCGGTAAATTCAAGATACAAATCATTCCAATTTGGGTTCGCGGTTTCGATCAACGCCACTTTCTTTGCTCGCCGCCATGCTTTTAGCTGTTTCTCGCGCTCGATGGCGGCGCGTACATCGGTCGTTGCTTCGAAATAGACCAATCGATGAGCGCGGTACGATTTTGTGAAACCTGCAACCGTACCAGCCTTGTGCTCATGAACGCGACGAACCAAATCGTTGGTGACCCCGATATAAATCACGCGGCTGATCGAGGCGACGATGTAGACGTAGTAAGTTCTCGACATGTCGTATTTCTTCGCTGAGCAAGCGGATGAGATTTCTCACTGCGTTCGGAATGACAGTGATTGTTGAAATATTCCCGCTCACATTTTGTCATTCCGAACGCAGTGAGGAATCTCATCTCCCAACCAACCACCAAATCTATCCTGACCAGATTTCCGAGAACACATTCAACCCATCACTGTCGTTCCGAACGCAGTGAGGAACCTCATCCCGCTAATGATCGAAGAAACTATGGCAGATAATTCTCCGGAAAAAACCGCCGCTCAATCAATTCAATCAGAATGTGTATCACTTTGATGTGCAATTCCTGCACGCGATCCGCGTAGCCGCTGGTACCGGGCGTCACCACATCGACGCTGGCTAATTTGCCGAGCACACTGTCGGGCTTGCCGGTCAGTGTCACCACATGTATACCGTGCGCCTTGGCATACTCGGCGGCCTTGATGACGTTGGCGCTCTTGCCACTGGTGCTGATGCCCAGTAGCACATCGCCAGATCGTGCGTGCGCTTCCAGGTAGCGCGAAAAAATGAAGTCGTAGCCATAGTCGTTGCCAACGCACGAAATGTGCGACGGGTCACTAATGGAAACGGCGGCTAGCGCCTTCCGGTCGTCGCGGTATCTGCCGGACAGTTCTTCCGCAAAGTGCATGGCATCACACATGCTGCCGCCATTGCCACAGGAAAACACGCGCCCGCCCGACTCGAGGGATGCACCAATCAGTGCCCCGGCCGCTGCAATGTTGGCCAGTGTCGAAGGTGCCGCGAGCAGGTTCTCCAGCGCCAGTTTGGACTGCTGAAGATTTTTCTGAATTACATCGAGCGCAGTCATCATCACATCGTCCTTTATTGCGCCAACACCCACGCGGCAACCGAATCGAGGGCCGCGACCAGATTCGAGGCGTCGGTGCCGCCTGCCATGGCCATATCCGGCTTGCCGCCACCTTTGCCACCGACTTGCTGGGCGACATGGTTGACCAACTCACCGGCTTTGTATTTGCCAATCAAATCCGCCGTGACACCGGCGGCAAGCTGCACTTTGCCGCCTTCAACCACGGCCAGCACAATGACGCCTGACTTCAACTTGGACTTCAGTTGATCCATGGTTTCACGCAGGCCCTTTGCATCAACCCCGTCGAGTTTTGCCGCAAGCACCTTTACACCGTTGACGTCGCTTGCCTGACCGAGCAGGTCGTCCCCGGCGGACGCGGCGAGTTTGGATTTCAACTGCGCGAGCTGCTTTTCGAGCTGCTTCACCTGCTCGAGCGTTTGACCAATCTTGGCATCGAGTTCCGCGGGCTGCGATTTCAACAATGCCGCGGCGCGATCCAACGTGCGCTGCATGCCCTGCACGTAATCAAATGCGACTGCACCGGCCACCGCTTCGACGCGGCGTACACCCGCCGCGACGCCGCCTTCTGACACAATCTTGAACAGCCCGATGTCACCGGTGCGGCCAACGTGAGTTCCGCCGCACAACTCTTTGGACGAACCAATTTCGAGCACGCGCACTTGGTCGCCATATTTTTCGCCGAACAGCATCATCGCACCGGTTTTTTGCGCGGCCTCCAACGGCATGACCTTGGCACTTGTCGCCTCGTTACGAAGAATCTCGGCATTCACTAGAGTCTCTACCCGCGCTATTTCCTCGCTGGTCATCGGCGCATTGTGTGCAAAGTCAAAACGCGTCTTGTCGGCGTCAACCAACGAGCCTTTTTGCTGCACGTGTCCACCCAACACGTCGCGCAGTGCTTTATGCATCAAGTGCGTCGCCGAATGATGCCGCACGGTCGCGGCTCGCACATCCAGATTGACGCTCGCTTTCACGCTGTCGCCGATCTTGAGTGAGCCCGTCACCAGCTTGCCGTGATGGCCAAACACATCGGCCTGCACTTTCTGTGTATCGGCAACCTCAAACGTCGCAGCGGATGTTGCCAGTACACCGACATCGCCGACCTGCCCGCCGGACTCCGCGTAGAACGGCGTTTTGTCGAGCACCACCACGCCCGTGTCACCCGCGTTCAGTTGGTTCACCGCTGCGCCGTCGCGATAGAGCGCCAGCACCTGTGCGCTCGCATCGAGCGTGTCGTAGCCTTTGAACTCCGTCTTGGCCCCTTCGTAAGCGAGCTTTTCTTTGGCGGCAAATTTTCCCGCGCCGCGCGAGCGTTCCTGTTGCTCGCTCATGGCTTTTTCAAATCCGGCCAAGTCCACCTCAAATCCACGCTCGCGCCCAATGTCGGCGGTGAGATCGACTGGGAAGCCAAACGTGTCGTAGAGCTTGAACGCTGTCTCGCCGTCGAGGTGTTTGGCGTCACTTGCCAGTGCCGCCTCTAGAATGGCCATGCCGTTTTCCAGCGTTTCACCGAAGCGCTTTTCTTCTTGCTTCAGCACCGCTTTCACGCGCTCTTTGTGTTGCGTGATTTCGGGAAACGCGTCGCCCATCACCGCCGCCAGATCGTCCACCAACTTGTAGAAGAACGGCTTTTTCTGTCCAAGTTTGTAACCGTGGCGCATGGCACGCCGCGCGATGCGGCGCAACACGTAGCCGCGTCCGGCGTTTTCCGGGATAACACCGTCGCACACCAGAAAACCACAAGCGCGAATGTGATCTGCGATCACACGCAGACTCGGATTGGTGATGTCCTGTTCGCCCGTTTCGCGCATGGCCGCCTTAATCAGCGCCTGAAATAAATCGATTTCGTAGTTGGCGTGCACGTGTTGCAACACCGCCGACAAGCGCTCCAATCCCATGCCGGTATCGACCGATGGCTTGGGCAACGGAATCATCGGCCCGTCCGCGACTTCGCGGTTGTATTGCGTGAACACCAGGTTCCAGATCTCGATGTAGCGATCACCGTCCGCTTCAGGAGAACCGGGCGGGCCACCGGCGATATGCGGACCGTGGTCATAGAACAACTCACTGCATGGACCGCACGGCCCCGTGTCACCCATCATCCAGAAATTATCGGAAGCGTATTTGCTGCCCTGGTTGTCGCCAATGCGCACAATCCGCTCTTTAGGCACCTGCACTTCATCGGCCCAGATGTTGTAGGCCTCGTCGTCATCCGCGTACACCGTCACCCAGAGCTTCTCGGCAGGCAACTTGTAGACGACGGTCAACAATTCCCACGCGTACTGGATTGCATCGCGCTTGAAGTAGTCGCCAAAACTGAAGTTACCGAGCATTTCAAAAAACGTGTGATGGCGCGCGGTATAGCCGACATTCTCCAAGTCATTGTGCTTGCCACCGGCGCGCACACAGCGCTGCGAGGTGACGGCGCGCAAATAGTCGCGTTTTTCGTAACCGAGAAATACGTCCTTGAACTGATTCATCCCGGCGTTGGTGAACAGCAAGGTCGGGTCATCGTGCGGCACGAGTGACGATGAAGCGACGTGGGTATGCCCTTTGGACTCGAAAAACTTGACAAAAGCCTGACGAATTTCGGAAACGGTTGGAACGGGCGAGGCAGCGGGGGCAGAAGCAGCGGACATGACCTTGGGTGGCAGCGTTGAACAGACCGCCATTTTAGCCGAGGGCGACGCCGGCAGCGACTATTCAGCGCACTAATCGGCGCAATAGTATTTGGTGCATTGCTGTTTAGTCCCTTAGCGCGCAGCGCATTCGCCCGGCGTAGAGCCTGCACACTCACTCCCTTCGACGGCGAGGATGTGCTGCGCCAATTCATCGTCACGCTGCCACGGCGCGTACAACCCACCGCTCGTTCCACCCCAAGCGTTAAACGTCCAATCCACGCCGCGCACGTCGCCCTGCTCGTTGACCACGAACGTCGGTCCAGTGTTGCGGCACCATGCGTCGTCGGTTTCGACTTCGACCAGACGAATCGAGTGTCGCCGTCGGTGACACGTGCAGCATCGCAGCGGCACGCGCTCGTTGCGCCGCACTGACGCACATGCTAACCGGTTCAAACTCAGCTATCGCGTGGGTCACCCGGGTAAACGCCGCCTGTGCCGGTGCTGCATCCAAGTGCCAGGTATCCAGTCGCTGCGGCCAAACCATCCAAGTCTGTCGGTGCCGTTGCCATTCTGCGGACATGCGAAAGCCATCCGCGCGGGGGGACAATGTCAGTGACGTTCGCGACGGCATTCTTGGTTCGGTCAGGTTGGCTGGCATGGCCGGATGTGTAGCTGTTCGAATTCTAGCCTGCCAATCTCCAGCTACAAGGCGCAAAAAAGGCTTTGCCGGTCTCCCGACAAAGCCTCGCTCAGCTAACGGTTGAGATTTATTTCTTTTCTGGCGGTTGGGGCATATTGTCGCGCATGCACTTGCGATGGTCGTCGCCTTTGGTGTCTTTACACTTGTCCATCGCAGCTTTCATCGCCTTGTGACGCTCCTCGCAGCGAGCTTTTTTGTCGGCATCGTCCATTTTCGAACAGTCGTGCATTTTTGCCGGACCACCGTGACCGTCATGCGGCGGCGCGGGCGGGGTGTGTGCAAGTGCGACCATTGCACCGGCACTCAACAGTAGTGCTGCAGTCAATCCAGCAAGTTTTCTCCTGGGCATTCGCTCCAAGTTGTGATGACGATGGGCTGGTTCGGCGACCACGGCGCGCGGAGCCAACCCGAACCATTTTCCACGTGGCTAGGATACACGCGACCAGATTTTGGTTCGCCGGTGAGATGTAACAGCGTTTGTAGGCGAAAATAGCTCTGTTTCGGGCGGGTCGCGCCTGTTCGCCACCGTCTGAATCTTACTGAAAGCTGTTGCCGCATGCCGCTGATCCACTGCAAATCCCTCGCCCTCGCCTTTGGCGACGTCGCGCTACTCGACCATATTGAATTTTCGATTGAGCGTCGCGAGCGTATCGCTCTCATCGGCCGCAACGGCTCCGGCAAGTCCAGCCTGATTCGTATCATCGCGGGTGATGTCGCGCCGGATGACGGCGAGGTGGTGCGCGAAAAAGGCGTTCGCTTCGCCAACGTGCCGCAAGAACCACACTTCGCTGACGGCCTCACCATCGACCAAGCCGTCAGCGAAGGCGCAACCAACCCGCACGAAGGTGAAGAATCGTGGCACGCCACGGTGCGCGTCGCCGAGGTGCTGTCGCGTCTGGGGATGGACGGCAGTTTGCACGTCGACACGCTTTCAGGCGGCATGAAAAAACGTGTCGCGCTGGCGCGTGCGCTCGCCAGTGCGCCGGATTTGCTGTTGCTTGACGAGCCGACCAACAATCTGGATTTCGACGGCATTGCGTGGCTGGAAGAGACCTTGAAAGCCTTTAGCGGCGCGGTGCTGACGGTGAGCCACGACCGGCGTTTTCTGGAAGCCTTTGCCACGCGCATTGTCGAGCTTGATCGAGGCCAGCTCGCGAGTTACCCGGGATCGTTCGCCGAATACCAGCGCCGCAAATCTGAAATGCTCAACGCCGAGTCGCTGTCGAATGCGCGCTTCGACAAGCTGCTCAAGGAAGAAGAAGTCTGGATTCGCAAAGGGGTCGTAGCGCGACGCACCCGCAACGAAGGCCGCGTGCGTCGTCTTGAAGAACTGCGCCGCGTACGTGCTGCACGGCGCGACATCGCCGGGCTGGTCAAACTCTTACTTGACGCTGGAGAGCGCTCCGGCAAAATCGTGGCCGAACTCATCAACGTCAGCAAGCGTTTTGGCGACAAGATCGTTATTCGAGATTTTTCCACGATTCTGCAACGCGGCGATCGTATCGGCCTGATTGGTCCCAACGGCGCGGGCAAAACCACGCTCATCAAACTGATGCTCGCCGACCTCGCCCCCGACAGCGGCACCATCAAACGCGGTACGCAATTGCAGGTCGCGTACTTTGATCAATTCCGCGAGGCGCTCGACGACGAGGCCAATCTGGCCGACGTCATTTCGCCCGGCTCCGAGTTTGTTGAAATCGGCGGCGCACGCAAGCACGTCATTTCGTATCTGGGCGATTTTCTGTTCCCGCCGCAACGCGCGCGCGCCAAGGTGAAGTCACTCTCCGGCGGCGAGCGCAACCGGCTGCTCCTCGCGCGCCTGTTCGCCAAACCGGCCAACGTGCTGGTGCTCGACGAGCCAACCAACGACCTGGATATCGAGACGCTGGAATTGCTCGAGACGATGTTGCAGGACTATGCCGGCACGGTGATTCTGGTCAGCCACGATCGCGCGTTTCTCGATAACGTCGTCACACAGGTGTTCGCTTTTGAAGGCCAAGGCAAAATTCAAGAGTACGTCGGCGGCTACGCAGAGTGGCAAACGCAAACAAAGACGGACACTTCGTGGGCAAATGCCTCGAAAACCGCCGTCAATGCTGGGGTTTCAAATGCAGTTCCCGTTGGACGCAAAGCAAAAATGTCATTCAATGAAACGCGAGAACTCGAACTGTTGCCCGCAAAAATAGAGGCACTGGAGGCAGAGCAGGCGCGACTCTCCGTAACACTTACCGAAGGCAGCATCTTCTTAAAGTCGCCCGATGATGCTGCACAGTTGGGTCGTCGTCTGGACGTGATTGCTGCGGAAATCGACCAGGCAATGACACGATGGGAAGCGTTGGAGACCAAGCGCGCAAACCTCTAGGCCGCGAACGTCACAACTCTGACGCGTAACCTCCTTCTCGTTGACGCGTTGGCCACTGCGACCGCGCTCAGCGCCTTTCCCGCGTCGAGCGTATATTGAAAAGCGCTGGTCCAAACGTTGGGAATTCACACATAGGAGGGGTATGCGCAAGCTACTTTACGTCGTAGGATTCATCGCGTTCACATGGTGGGGCGTTGCCGCAGCACAAGCCCCGAAGAAAAATCCCGCAGCACCTGCGAAAGCAGGCGCAGAGCAGCCAAAATGGAAAGCGGTTTGGGAGCCGGCGAATTACCCTAAAGACATCAATCTTCGAGACGTGCAGTTTATTTCGGCGGATGAGGGCTGGGCGGTCGGCGACAAGAACACCATTTTGCACACGACGGATGGTGCCAAATCGTGGAAGGTGCAGTTAGGGGGCGACGTCGATTCGACGGATCGCGAACTCACTGAAGTCTTCTTCCTCGATGCGAAACACGGCTGGACGCGCGGCGGCGCGGAAAAATTGTTGCGAACCAGCGACGGTGGCGCCTCTTGGCAGGAGCTTGGCAGGATTTCGCAACACGAATTGTCGCTGCACTTTGTCTCACCGCAGACCGGCTTCACGGCTAGTTCCGGAATCAGCCGTACCGATGACGGCGGAAGAACCTGGAAAAAAATGTTTCCGTGCAAGGTGGAAACAGAACTTGATGGTCTCACCAGAAAGGCCGACTGCTATTTCAGGCACATGGCTTTTCCGAGCGCCACTGCAGGTTATGCTGTTGGACAGATTACCGGATCGGGAAAGCGCGGTGTGGTCGCGCGCAGCCACGACGGCGGCAACACTTGGACAGCGTCCGCTCCGGTTGCAATCGAAGAACACGCGCTTCGCACATTCTTCTGGACTGACAAGAGCGGCTTGGTCACCACTTACCTGGGCAAGACGTTGTTGACCACAGACGGCGGCGATTCGTGGATCGGCACGGTGACGCCGTTCGGGGGTGGACAGGCGCGCTACGCGATGGCGGGTGGCCAGCTAGGCGTCATCATTCTCGATAAAAAAATTGCTTACTCGATCAATGCCGGACGCACCTACAGCGCGCGCGAGTTCCCGCTGCCAACCAAGGCCAATGCGATGGTGTTCCCGGACGCAAAGCGTGGCTATCTAGTCGGAAATCACGGCATGATCTATCGCTATCACATCGTACCTGCGGACTACAACGTCAAAGGTATGATCCCGGCGCCGATGGTGGCGGGGAACTGAAATCACGGCGTCATTGCCTGAGCCATGACCTTCATCGCCGTCGTCACCACCGTGGCAACCCGCAACGACGCGCAGGCGCTGTCGCGGTCGATCATTGAGCGCAGGCTTGCCGCCTGCGCGCAGATTTCCGAGATTGAGAGTTTCTACGTCTGGGACGGCGCGATGCAAAACGAGGCCGAATTTCGCGTCTTGTTCAAGACCACGCATGCGCACTATGCGGCGCTCGAAGCGGCGATCAGGGAATTACACAGCTACGAACTGCCCGCCATTCATGCCTTCGCGCTTGAGAATATCGACGCGCCGTACGCGGCGTGGATTGCGGCCAATGTGGCGGATACGCGTTAGCGACCGATTGGCCCGCATTACGCGTCAAGGTCGAAGCGATGGTAAACCAGCAAGCGGCCTTTGTATGCTGGAACGCCGTTCGCCGCCGCACAGTCGAGACGTTCTTCACGTAGACCAAATCCGGCTGCGGCCATTTGCCGATTAAAGGCCGCGCGATTGGCGCGATCCGGATCGACAAGCCACACTTCAGCACCGCGGCCGGCATGAGCCGCAATAAATGTCGAGAGCAGCGCGTCGTCGTCGCGTTCGTAGAGGATATCGCTGCCAATGATGAAGTCGTATTCACCAACGACGGTTCGCAACATCGATTCGCCGTTACGTGCATGCGGTGACAATAAACTGCCCCAGTTGCCGTGCCGATATTTCATCGACGCGAGTGCGTTCAATCGCAAGTTGGCTTTCAAAAAACTCGCCGCCAGTGGATGACAATCACTCGCCGTCACGTCCGCACCATGGCGATGCGCGACCAGACTGGCGAGTGCCAACCCGCAACCGATCTCGAGCACACGTTCGCCGCGCTTGACCCCTCGCGCCGCCACGCGCGCCGCGAGTTGCACACCCGACGGCCACACCAAGCCGAACAACGGCCACATGGCAGATGAAATGCCCATGCGCTCGGCGTCGCCAGCCGGATCCGTAAATTGTTCGCAATTAAGCAACGAGCGGATGACAAGCGCATCCGCGCCGGCGATGGCAATGTTTTCTTGCTTGGTCAGAAAGCCTTGTAGCACGCTCACCTACGACTGGTGTTGGGTGCGGCGTGTGTAGCCGATTTGTTCGAACCGGATGCGAACCTTGCCGAGGTGGGTGATGCAGCGGAAATGCACGCGCCGTGCCACCCAACGCGCAGGCCACCGTTTTTTGTAAACGAATAGCGCTTGTCCATCCAGCCGTGCGCGAACAAACCAAGCACCTGTTCGTAGTACGCATCCGGCCCGACCGGAAATACCGCCAGCCGGTCGCGTTGACGCTTGAGTGTGGCACGTTCGCCGCGTGCGCTCAAGAATGGCAGCATGGCGCTGGAAAAACCTGATGGCCCTCGCCCGCTCGCCTCACCGGTCAGAATGTTGACGGACTCCGGTACATAGCCCAGCCGCGCAATCACTTTTGTCATCGGCGCAAACGCGGCTAACAATCGGCGTCGCGAGGGTGCGTCTGGATCGAGCATGCCTGCCCACATATAAACCCGGATCGCATCGTAACCGCCTTCGGCTTTTTTGTCTGCCACATCATCGGCGCGAAATCCCTTGCCCTCTTCATAGATGGTCCAGTCGGGCGCAAAGCCGCGCGGTGCGGACTCAAGAATGATTTTCAGCTAGGAGGCGGCGAGCTTCTGCCACACCGGGTCGGGGTGTTGGCTACTCAACCAATCGAGCAATTGCATCGGCAAATAACTGGGATTGAGTCGCCAACTCTTGTCGCTCATCTTGAAGCCGTGCGGCGCAGGCAGCAAGGTGGGGCTGAGCCCGGGAAGATCGGCGCTTTCCTCACGCAAAATGCGTTCAGTCAGACTCGATGCAAGCGCGGCGTAACGAGGTTCGCTCCACAACCGGCCTGCTTCGCCGAGCGCGTAAACCATCCACAAGTCAGCATCTAACGCGGAGTTCTTGTCGATCACATCCCATTTGTCATCCGCTTTGTGCCCCCACGCCCAAGCGGGCAAACGCGCCGTGAGATCGCCCGCCGCGAGATTGTTTTGCGTCCACTCCAGCACCTTGTCAAACGTTTTGCGGTCGTTATCCAGAAGCGCAAAGAACATTGCGTAGGCCTGCGCCTCGGATACGGTTTGCTTGCGCGACGTACCACCGTCGATGACGCGACCGTCGTCGCTGATAAAGCGTGACTTGAAAGATTGCCACGCTGGCCACGCGCTGGGACAGGCGGGTTCGGCAGCGGCGAGGGACAGCGCGGCCATGCAGCAGCAGAGCATGCCGAGCGATAGCCACCTAGATAGTCGCATTGACGCCACTACTTCACCCCCCGAACCGCCTCCGAAAAAAAACGGGCTAGACGTAGAGTCTAGCCCGTTGCGTTATGTGGCTCCCCGACCTGGATTCGAACCAGGGATCTGCGGATTAACAGTCGACTGAAGGGCACCTCTAAAAATTCAGTGCATTTTTGATAAATTCTGGTACACGGAGATTAAGCCTGAAACGTTATGCACTGAGGAAATTATAGAACACGAGGGTAGGCAATGACACACCAAAGGCAGCCGGGATTTTTTGACATAGCGGAACGCACAATCAAGCTTACGCAGATGGGAGACCCGTTGGTTGGATTGAATGCACAAATCAACTGGGAAGCGTTCCGGCATGATCTGAATCGTGTGCATGAGAAGGAACGCAAGAGCAACGCTGGCGCGCGTCCGATTGATGTGGTGCTGATGTTCAAGCTGCTGGTGCTGCAACAACTGCACAACCTGTCTGATGAGCGGATCGAATACCAGATACGGGATCGGCTTTCCTTCATGCGCTTTCTGGGATTGCAATTAGAAGATCGCGTGCCGGATGCCAAGCCTGTCCTGAGCTTGCCGAAGGGACGGTGTGGCTGTTTCGTGAGCGACTCAAGGAGATGAAGCTGGTTGACGTGTTGTTTGCCAGATTCCATGAGCAACTGGCAGCGCAAGGCTTTGTTGCGCGAGCGGGGCAAATGATTGATGCCACGTTTGTCGAAGTGCCGCGCCAACGCAATGCACGCGAAGACAACGCAAAGATCAAGGCGGGCGAAACGCCAGCCGACTGGCAAGAGGAATCAGCGAAACCGATGCTCCGTCAAAAAGATGTGGATGCGCGCTGGACAGAACAATGAACGGCACTACGGCTACAAGAACCACATCAATGCCGACGAAGCCCACAAGCTGGTGCAAAGCTTTGCGGTGACCGATGCGGCGGCGCATGACAGTCAAGTGTTCGAAGTGCTACTGGATCAAGCAGTGGACGAGAACGACAAGAAGCGTGCGGTGTATGGCAGTGTGCCCATCAAGGCGCTGCACAAGATGAGCGAGGCGCAAGTACGGCGAGAAGCTGCGCGGGTGCCATTGGAGTGGGAGCGGACGTCGAAGGTACTGTCGTGGCAGCATATTGTGATTTTCAGGAAGCTCGCAAAGTAGAGCCGGGACGGCACTCGTGATCTTGCTGCTTGGCAGGAGGCCGATCCGCGTCGGCGCTATTCGAGACGCCAATATTGATATTTCAGTGTTGCCACGCAGCCGGCAACGATGGAGGCGGTTGCGACGAAAGAGCCCAGCGCCTTTGACTTTCAAACTTACTGGGCTGAGAAACTTCACCTTGTTGCACTTGGACATTGAAACCGCCCTTCGCCGGAAATACCAAGTGATACATCAGTACCGTGACGTTGTGACTCTTGTGGAGATACTCACTCATCCCTCCAGTCTAACGAACGCCGCAAGCGGCGGGGAATTGGATCCGAAGAGATTAATTTTTCATTGGCGTGGGAACCGGCCGGATCTCGAATTCCAGGGTCTGCAGGTCGCCGAATACGTAGGTTGCGGGCGCGCTCACGCCGGCGACGGTGCCGGGATCGATGCGCAACGTATCGCCGCCCTTGATATTCCGGATTCGCTCGACAACGGCGCGGTGCTCATGACCGTTGCAGACTAGGTCATAGTCGCCGGTGAGCGCCATGGCTTTTGCGTAATGCGGGTAGTGTACGATGAAGATTCGCCGCTCAGCCAGTACCAGCGAACCGTCCTGGCCGTAGTAGTGCAGGCGGTTCTTGGGTTCGTGCGCCCATTTGGACAGGAAGTACAGATCACCCGTATTGTTGCCATGAATCAGGTGGATCGGCAGCCCCAGTCCGACGACGGCATGCAAAGTGGACGGTGCTATTAAATCGCCACAATGCAGTACGGCTTGTGCGCCGAGCCCTTTGGCTTCGGCGACGGCCGCAGCAAAGGGTTCACGATGGTCGTGACTGTCAGAAACAATGCATATTTTCAATGGGCACCTCGGCGCGCATTGTACCCGATGCCGCACCAAGTTTTTTCTATGGCCGCACAGGCTTGATCTCCGTGTACCAGAATTTATCAAAAATGCACTAAATTTTTAGTAGAGGTGCACTATCTGGGTTAAAGTTACCGCAGTAAAAAATGGGTGCTTGATGATTAACGTTAATCCGTTTGCCGAACTTTCGGCGTCCGTACCGCCCGCAGTCATGCAGACTTTTGTCATTGTCATGATCCTGCTGGTTGCGGCGGGGACTCTGTTCGACATTATCCACAAGGGTAGTGCCAAGTATTTTTTCGAAAACTGGCGCAAGTCCAGAAGCAAAGGCGTGAAAGAGGTCGATGGCGGCGAAATGGTGTCGATTGCCGTCAAGACTGGTCTGGTCGATGTGTTGCTGTCCGGAGAGTTCTGCAACGCACGGCGCCGGATTGCCCATCTGCTGACTATGTATGGGTTCGTGATCTATGTGGTCACCACAGCACTCATGATTTTCGGCTATCCGACGACCGCGACGGCGACGCCCACCATACTGCCGCAACTGTGGTGGATCGGCGGGCTGATGATTTGCGTCGGCGGATACTGGTTCTGGTTCTTCATCCGTGTCGATGTGGCTGTCGAGGGTGGTTCGCCGTTCCGTTTGATGCGCGCGGATCTGTTCATCCTTTCGCTGCTGGCCAGCGTAACCCTGGGTTTGATCTGGGCCTATCTGCAAACGAGAGGTGGTTCCGGAGCGACCGTGTTCTTTGGCTTGTACATCATCGCCACGACGGTGCTGTTCGGATCGGTGCCCTGGTCCAAGTTTGCGCACATGTTCTTCAAGCCCGCAGCGGCCTTCGAGAAAAGAGTATCCAAGGCCGATGGTACCGATAATTTACCGACGCTGACCCGTGACGATCCCGAGCAACAGAAAAGACACTCTATGGAACTGTTGCGAGACGCTCCGGCGGACATGGGACTTGGCATCAAGCGCGAAGCGCCCCGTCACTATTAAAAACAGCCCGCAAATTCTATAAGAACAGATCAAGGAACCGACTTATGCCTACCTTTGTTTATATGACAAAGTGCGACGGATGCGGACATTGCGTCGACATCTGCCCCTCGGACATCATGCACATCGATCCGACCACTCGCCGTGCCTACAACATCGAGCCTAGCATGTGCTGGGAGTGCTTCGCCTGCGTCAAGGCTTGTCCGCAGGATGCGATCGATGTGCGCGGATATGCCGACTTTGCCCCGCTCGGTCACAGCGTTCGTGTCAACCGAGACGAAGCGAAAGGCACGATCGCCTGGAAGATCAAATTCCGGAATGGTACGGAAAAGAACTTCCTGTCGCCCATTACCACCAAGCCCTGGGGGACGGCGATCCCTAAGCTCGCGGATGTTTCCGGGCCCAGCCAGGAAATGCGCGACAGCGAGTTGTTGTATAGCGAGCCGAAATATATCCGCATGGATGACGGCGGTTTGCATACGCTTAAGTCCAATGGTCTCAAGCTAAAAAAAGGGGTGTACTACTGATGGCTTACGAAACGATCGTCGAAGAAGGCATCGATATTCTGGTCGTTGGTGCCGGCCTTGGCGGCACTGGTGCCGCATGGGAGGCCAGATTCTGGGGTCAGGACAAGAAGATTATCATCGCCGAGAAGGCCAATATTGATCGCTCCGGTGCGGTCGCCCAGGGGCTGTACGCGATCAACTGCTATATGGGCACCCGCTGGGGCGAAAATAAGCCGGAGGACCATGTCCGCTACGCTCGTACCGACCTGATGGGGATGGTGCGGGAAGACCTGCTGTTCGATATGGCTCGTCACGTTGACTCCACGGTGCATCAGTTCGAAGAGTGGGGTCTGCCCATCATGAAGGATCCGAAAACCGGGCGCTATCTGCGTGAAGGGCGATGGCAGATCATGATTCACGGCGAGTCCTACAAGCCCATTGTGGCCGAGGCCGCCAAAAAATCGGCGGACAAGGTCTTCAACCGCATCTGCGTCACCCACCTGCTGATGGACGACAGCAAGGAGAACCGGATTGCCGGTGCCGTTGGCTTCAACGTCCGCACAGGCAACTACCACGTCTTCAAGTCCAAGACCGTGATCTGCGCCGCGGGCGGTGCCTCCAACATCTTCAAACCACGTTCAGTGGGCGAAGGTTCCGGCCGCACTTGGTATGCGCCTTGGTCGTCCGCGTCTGCCTATGGGCTCATGATCGACGCCGGTGCCAAAATGACGCAGATGGAAAATCGCATCGTGCTGGCGCGTTTCAAGGACGGCTATGGCCCGGTCGGCGCCTACTTCCTGCACCTGAAGACCTATACGCAGAACTGCCTGGGCGAAGAGTACGAATCCAAATGGTTCCCCGAACTGCAGAAAATGGTTGGCAAAGAATATCTCGATCCGGAAGCGTCGCACTTGACCCATCGGCCAATCCCGACCTGTTTGCGCAACCATGCGATTATCAGCGAAGTCAACGCCGGCCGCGGCCCCATTCATATGGTGACCATGCAAGCCTTCCAGGATCCTCATTTGGAAGAGGTCGGTTGGGAAAACTTCCTCGGCATGACCGTCGGCCAGGCGGTTCTGTGGGCCGCCACCGATGTGGATCCCAAGTACGAGAATCCCGAGCTGACCACGTCCGAGCCCTACGTCATGGGCTCCCACGCGACCGGCTCTGGTGCTTGGTGCTCGGGTCCCGAAGACGTTTCCCCTCCCGAGTATTTCTGGGGTTACAACCGCATGACGACGATCGAGGGTCTGTTCGGCGCCGGTGACGCAGTCGGCGGCACGCCGCACGCATTCTCATCCGGCTCGTTCACCGAAGGTCGTCTCGCCGCGAAGGCTGCCTGCAAATACATCGACGACGGAAAGGCCGAAGGCATTGTCGTATCCGATGAGCAGATCAACCGCCGCAAGAAAGAGATCTACAAGCCCCTGGAGCATTACAAGACCTACCGCAATGCGATCGTGGCGGGCGATGTCAACCCGCACTACATCAATCCCAAGCAGGGCCTAGACCGTCTGCAGAAGCTGATGGACGAGTATTGCGGCGGAGTGACCGTCAACTACATGACCAACGAGAAGCTCCTGAATATCGGTCTCAAGAAGCTCGAGATCATGGAAGAAGACCTTCAGAGTTTGGCCGCAGCGGATATCCACGAATTGCTGCGTGCGTGGGAATTGATGCACCGTCATCGCGCTGCGGAGTGCGTCACGCAGCACACGCTGTTCCGCAAGGAGACCCGTTGGCCGGGTTACTACTACCGTGGCGACGCCATGAAGCTGGACGATGAAAACTGGCACGTGCTGACTGTTTCGCGTCGCGATCCGGAAACCGGCGAATACACCATGGAGAAGGCGCCTATTTATCACTTGGTTACGGATGACGAGTAGCAATATCCCCAGGCAGAAGAGACCAGCATGTCGAGTGTTGTGATCCCTATAAAGCTGGTCTCTTCCGGTAGCCGCGCGTGAACATTATTGAAAAAACCGATGAAGAGATTCTGGCCATAGCCGATCCCCTGTGGCGCGACCTCGTCAAACATTCGAACGAAGGCCAATACGGAGAATTCGTAAAGAATTTTTCCAGTCCCATGGCGCTTGCCATGAATCATGTTGTGGCGGGCCACCAGTTCGCAAATAGTGAACTGGCGAGAAATCTGTCTGATGACGTCGACTCGCTCGGCATTATCCGCCGGGGCGAGCATGTGACGGTTCTTTACCGGCAGCGGAGCACTAAAAAGCAAGGCGAATGGCTTGGCAGACTTGTCCTCGGCTATGAAAATGAAGAGGTCAAGATTTTTGGTGCATCCATCTTCTGAGCAGTTCGTTCGGATTCGACATGAGTGAAACCATCCAAGACGGCAAGTTTGTCGAACTAACCTACAAGGTGACCGACAAGAAATCGGGGCATGTCCTCACCGGGGTCGAATTCCCGTTGGGCTATGTTCACGGGCACAATGAAATTCTGGCTCCTTCCGTCCATAAGGAGCTGGAGGGCAAGTCCGTTGGCGACGTGATCGAAGTGCCAATCGATGGCAATCAGATCTTCGGTCCCAGAGACGAGTCGCTGGTTTTTACCGATCACATTGAGAATGTCCCCGAGGCGTATCGGCAAATCGGCGGCTCCATCCTCATGGAAAACGACAAGAGCCAGACTCGCAGCTTTATCGTGACGCAGATGGACGACGAGAAACTGACTGTCGATGGCAACAATCCGCTTTGCGGCAGAGCGGTCGTCTTTACACTCGAGATACTGACCGTGCGCGATGCAACTGATGAAGAGACCAGCGTGGGCGAGGCGATCATTGCGGGCGCGGATATCGACCCGTCACTCATGAGGCCTGTTTAAGTGGTGGTGTTGATGCATGCCTTCTCAAAAGCTATAAACGCACAAAGTCGTGGCCCTTACTAAACAAAACAGGTTACAAAAACTGCGATGACAAAACTGGTAAAACCACATGGGGGTGGCCCTTTAAAACCGCTGTTATTGAATGACGCACCGCAGCGAGAAGAACTAAAGCGGGCACAATCATTCGCGAAGATTCCGGTCACTTCCCGAGAAAAAGGTGATCTGCTGATGTTGGGCATCGGTGGATTCACGCCTTTGGACGGCTTTATGACTGAGTCCGACTGGCGCAGTGTCTGTGACCACTGCACGCTGGCCAATGACGTATTCTGGCCAATACCAATCACACTATCTGCAACTAAGGCACATGCTGACGCGCTGAAAATCAACGCTGAAATTGCGCTCACCGATCCCGACACCGGCGAAATACTCGCCACCATGAAGGTCACGGAGAAATACACCATCGACAAGACGCATGAATGTGCGATGGTGTTCAAGACTACCGATCTTGAGCATCCTGGCGTCCAAATGGTGATGTCACAGAGCGACATCAACCTTGCCGGTCCGGTAAAAGTGCTGTCACAAGGCGGATTCCCGGAAAAATATGGCGCAATGTACATGACCCCGGCGCAGACTCGCGCGGCGTTCGAAGCCAATGGCTGGACCACGGTCGCCGCCTTCCAGACGCGCAATCCGATGCACCGCTCGCACGAATATCTGGCCAAGGTCGCCATCGAAGTCTGTGACGGCATACTGGTGCACTCCCTGCTCGGCAACCTGAAGGCCGGCGACATCCCTGCCGAAGTACGCACCCAATCCATCGCAGTGCTGATCGACAAGTATTTCGCACCCAACACCGTCGTGCAATCCGGCTATCCGCTGGACATGCGTTATGCCGGGCCGCGCGAAGCACTGCTGCATGCACTGTTTCGCCAGAATTACGGCTGCTCGCACCAGATCGTTGGCCGCGACCATGCCGGTGTCGGCAGCTATTACGGCCCCTTCGATGCGCATCACATTTTTGATGAGATACCAGCCGGTGCCCTGGAAACCAAACCGCTGAAAATCGACTGGACCTTCTGGTGTTACCAGTGCGGCGGCATGGCCTCCGCGCGCACCTGCCCGCACGATGAAAAAGATCGCCTGCTGGTGTCAGGGACCAAACTGCGCAAATGGCTCTCCGATGGCGATGCGGTGCCCGCGGAATTCTCGCGGCCTGAGGTACTGGAAATTCTCCGTAAGTACTACGCCAGCATCGATGCCAAAGACAAGGTCGAGGTCAAGCTCTCCGGCCATTCCGCACGCTGACAACCTTGCGGGTTTAACAACCTGCCTGCCCCATAAAAAAAGCCGCCTGTTAAGGCGGCTTTTTTATTTACAACGCAGAGGCTTCAGGAAACCGCTGAAAAACCGTCGCGAGCGGCGCGAGGGCAAGGAGCACGGAGCGCAGGGATCGAGACATAACCATGTAGTTAGTAGTTAGGCGAGGTCACGAGCAACGCACGACGCAGCCATAGCCCCGCGCAGCCGGTATTTTCAGGAGGCAATTCCCTTTATGGGTCCGCATCCTAGCCGCGCGATCCGGCTCATCTATGCTACGGCATTACGCCTACGGCTTTTTCGGCGTCTTGTATTCAACTTCCTTCTGGAATGGTTTCCAGACGGTTTCGTAACCGACAAACCCCTTTTCGTTTGGCGCCATCTGACGCGTTGTAAAAAAACGCGTATGGCCGTCAGGAACTTTGGTAATGGGTTTTTGCTCGCTCATAAGTCTCCTTTTTTTCCCGTGAATTCAGGATTGCAAGCGCAAGTAATTAAAGCCGAAATTTGTCCGATGCTATTCAACACCACCACTTAATGTACCGGCTCGCTCTGGACACGGTTTTGCAACTCAGGCCGCCTTTTGTAGACTATACGCCTGACGGGCTTCGAGGGGTGACGGGTATAGGAATTTCAAACGCTATTTTTTGCCTAACAATATATCTGCGCCACCGCGCACGGTCAATTGCAGTTATTTCGGTGTCAA
Source organism: Usitatibacteraceae bacterium (assembly GCA_038901675.1). Classification (GTDB taxonomy): domain Bacteria; phylum Pseudomonadota; class Gammaproteobacteria; order Burkholderiales; family Usitatibacteraceae; genus UKL13-2. Next base: position 38,685 of record JBCKPM010000006.1, read on the forward strand.
CGCTAAATAGAAATGTCCCCTTCCCTGCAAAGTAGAAATGTCCCCTTTCTCCTGCGCTGCTCCTGTTACAGGGTAGCGTTACGTCCATCGGGGGCGGACTTGCCGTCGGGGTATTTTCTCCAAGGGTGATTCAGTGCTGGTTTGTGCGCTTTGTTATTTGTTGCGTTGCGCTTTGCCATTGCATTGTCCACCCGCGCATTGACCGCCTTGCCATCCGCTTCCGCCGCCTGTCTTCCACTGGAAAGGAATGCGCACAATCGTTCACTTGGTGGGTGCCATCTACGAGAAGGGTGTCAAAATTCGAAGCCGCAAAAAAAGAGACTTGGAACTACGTCTGAAACGCTCCACCGATTTGCGCTGGTGGGACATAATCATTCATCCTAAAATGGTATCTTTGTAATTGCTTGATCCCTTAGCGCTAACATAAACAAAAGGCATTTTTGTCTTGCTGGATTCCCGCCTGCGTAATCTGCGGGCAACTGCTTTTTCGCTTGTTTATGCATTCGCACGTCCCAGTTCCGACCAGTAAATAGCGAACACAAACAAAAACACCACAAACTCCAACACCGTCGTCCAGATAATCAAGCGGCTGATGCGCCGATGACGTGGCGTCATACCCAGCCAGATTGAATTCTGCAGCCAACTGTGAAAGGGCAGCCACCTCCAACGCGACTTGCGCTTGAAATAGCTGTGGATAGCCGCGCCCCACGGCAGCAGAGAGTTGTCCACCTCGTTCAATCGCTTCTCCCTCTCAGCGATGCTGATCTCGTCCGGATACAGCTCCTTCACCACCAGTTTGCTTGATGCCGAACCAACAGACTGCACGGTAAAAATAGTGGCTTTCTTCAGGCCGCTGTCATAATTGAGCGTGAACGACACCTCCGGCTGCACATCACTCACACTCAACGTCATGCTCTGCGTCATGCCATTCATCTCATTCATGCAATCGACGCGGATCTGCTTGCCCGCAAAAATTTTACCCGGCGCATCCTCTTGCCAGGATTTGATTTCTAGGTGGGGATTGAGCCTGTACAGCCGTTCTGTGTTCTGAATAAATGCATAGAGTTCGCCCGTCGACAGCGGCAAATCTACACTGATCAAGGCAAAATCTTCTCCGCTATGGTCGGGGATTTGTCCCATCATGACGCAGCTCGTGCAGCCATCAGCAGTGGCACCTGCAAACCGCGCGCCAGTTTCTCCATATCCATGCGCGAACGCAGGCCTGTTACACCCTTGGGGCGGGGCGGGCCGATCACGACCATAGTCACGCTTTCCTGTGCCGCTATTTCCAGCAGACATTCTGCCGGGTCACCCAGACGCATCACAGCCTTGTAGTCGATACCGCGTTCGCTGCAGCGCCCTTCCACTGCACGCAGCTGTTTCTTGGCTTCCGCCTCTAGAATGCCTTCCACATAGTTGCCGAATGCATCCCGTGTGGATGCGTTGTTCAGCCAGTCGTCCCCCTGCATGCCTGCCCATAAATCGGGCACCACCAGCAGATGTACGATTCTGGTCTGGCCAGGTGTTGCAATCTCCAGCGCCAATGTCTCCGCCAGCGCGGCTC
>JBCKPM010000007.1:0-40235 GCA_038901675.1 Usitatibacteraceae bacterium
AACGCGAACCTACCTTTTTGGCTGAAACCGCGCGCCCTTATTGGTGTTTTGTAATTGAAGGAAGAAACACTTCGGTGACCAGCAACGGTTGTCCGCCCTTGAGAAACACGCTGCGACGCGCCCAAGCAGCGGTGTCGATGCTAGCCGATTGAAGCAGCGCGTGCCCGGGTTGCAATCGCCGGTACTCCATCGGCATACGCGACACCAGTGGATCGTGAAACAACATCTCCGCCAGCGGTCGCCCGCCGAGCCGCGCCAGGCCGCGCCACGCGCCGCGCAAGGAATCAGGATGAACGGCGGTGTGGGCAAACACCAGTGGCGTATTTGCAGACCGCAACATCACTTCGCGAATCATCGCCAGTTGCCCACCCCGCAAGCCGAGCGCTCGGCGCTCATCGATCAGCGGCAAATCGAGGTGCTGACCGAGTCGCAGCAGATTGAATGCATCAAAGTGCGCGACAATGCGCGCCGTCAGTGACCCACGATCCGTCATCCACGGGCGCAACGGACCCATCGGCGGCATTTGCTGCCACGCGTCCGGTTGTGTGAGTTTGACGGTTCTCATCGGCGTAGTCAGGCTTTCAGATAGTGCTGGCGAGAGCCGAGCCAACGCGACAAGTGTTTATCGGCGTTGAGAGCATCGTTGCTCAGCATCCACGTCGCGGCGTTGCGTGCGGCGTCGAGAAGATCAATGTCGCGCTCGATATCCGCAAATCGCAACAACGGTGCGCCGGATTGTCGTGCCCCCAGGTGTTCACCGGGGCCGCGCAGCAACAAATCTTGACGCGCGATTTCAAAGCCATCGGTGCATTCGTAAATCACTTTCAATCTTGCGCGCGCCAATGCACCGAGTGGCGATTGATACAGCAGTATGCAAGTGCTTTGCTTGGCACCCCGCCCGACGCGCCCGCGCAACTGGTGCAGCTGCGACAGTCCCATGCGCTCGGCGTGTTCGATGACCATGATGGTCGCGTTGGAAACATCGACGCCGACTTCGATGACGGTCGTGGCCACCAGCAACTGGATGTCGTTGGCGACAAATCGTTGCATCACGTCGTTCTTTTCGGCGGGCTTCATACGGCCGTGCACCAACCCCACGCGCAATTCGGGAAACTCGGTCGAAATGCGCTCGAAGGTATCGACCGCAGTTTGCAGTTGCAATTTTTCACTCTCTTCAATCAGCGGGCAAACCCAGTAGGCTTGACCACCAGAGGAGCACGCGGCGCGAATGCGCTCCAGCAATTCGTCGCGCCGTGTATCGGCAAGCAAGCGCGTCGCAATCGGCGTGCGACTGGGCGGCAATTCATCGATGATTGACACATCCAGATCGGCGAAGTAGCTCATCGACAGCGTGCGCGGAATCGGTGTCGCGCTCATCATCAACTGGTGCGCCTCTTCGAATTCATTTTTTCCGGCACCGGCTTTTTCGCGCAGCGCCAATCGCTGACCGACGCCAAAGCGGTGTTGCTCGTCGATGATGGCAAGCCCCAGATTGGCAAAACGCACGCCTTCCTGAAACAGCGCGTGCGTGCCAATTGCCAACTGCGTTTGCCCATCGGCAATCGCGGCAATGGCCTCACGCTTTGCCCGGGCCCTCAGACTGCCCGTCAACCAGGTGACCGTGACGCCAAGCGGGGAGAGCAGCTCGGAGAGTTTGCGAAAGTGTTGTTCAGCCAGAATTTCGGTTGGCGCCATCATCGCCACCTGAAATCCGTTTTCGATTGCCTGCGCCGCGGCGAGTGCAGCCACCACCGTTTTGCCAGACCCGACATCACCTTGCAGCAAGCGCTGCATCGGGTGTCGCTTGACGAGGTCCGCTGAAATTTCCGTCACCGTGCGCTGCTGTGCCCGGGTCAAGGCGAACGGTAACGCCGCCAGCATTTGCGTAGTGATCTTGTGACGCAGTCTCATAGCGGGCGCGCTCTTGGCGTCGCGTGCAGCACGCGCTTTTTTCATCGCCAATTGCTGCGACAGCAACTCGTCAAACTTGATGCGTTGCCACGCCGGATGCGTGCGTTCGGCAAGGCTGGCGAGGGAGGCATCGGGCGAGGGCCGGTGCAACGCGAACACCGATTCGCGAAACGGCAGCAGGTGTTGCTGCGCACGAATGGTGGCCGGCACACAATCGTCAAACTGGGACTGCGCATCGAGCGCCCCGAGCGCGCGGTCGATGACGCGCCGAATCGCCACTTGCGACACGCCTGCTGTTGTTGAGTAGACCGGTGTCAAGGCGTCCGGCACGGCGTCGCCCGCATTGACGATGCGATAGCGTGGGTGCACCATCTCCGCACCAAAGAAACCCTGGCGCACTTCGCCAAACAAGCGCAGGCGCTTGCCGACGGCCATCTGCTTGACCTGACTGCCGTAGAAATTCAGAAAGCGCAAATACAAAACATCATCCCCGTCGCGCGTTTGCACCACCAATTGGCGTCGCGGGCGATAGGCGACTTCAGTGTGAAAAATCTCGACCTCGACCTGGCAGTCCACGCCGGTCAGCGCATCGCGTACCCGTGTGATGCGCGTCTCGTCTTCGTAGCGCATCGGCAAATGCAACGCGAAGTCCCATTCGTTGCGCAGCCCGATGCCGCCGAGTTTTTGGGCTAACGACGTGGGGGCTTTCTTGGGAGCGGTCTTGTTGGGCGTTGCGCGCGGCATAGCCGCATTATTGACGGTTTGCGACGCGGCGGACGTTTCGTGCAACGGGGTCGCTCGGCGAGCAGTGGAGGGTGAACACTGATCAGCGCCTGTTGGTGGGCAGTTCCAGTCAGTTTTGCTTGGGAATAACCATCTTTGCTGGAGTCGGAAGCCCTGATCAACTGCTCCGAAAGCATGCGTTTGTGATCGCCATCAAGCACGTAAGCGCGCGCGCCGTTAGTTGAACGTTGAACTCAGCCGCTAGCGTAGGCCGTAGGACGTCGGCTGGAGCGAAGGGTTAGACCGCATCATACGAAGTGCGGGATACTTCCGTCATCGGTCTCATACTTCCACACAGTTTCCGCGACCTTCACGAGCCGCGCCGAACCTCCAGATTGGATCTGGAGTCGAGCGGGTCGGTGCTGCCACGCGATAAGACCGTGTGCATCCCAAGCCGACGCGAAGTCAAGCCCTGAGAAGGAGCCGTCCGAATGTAGTTCGACCCACTGCACGTTGTCGAGATGTAGTAACGTTTGACCGAAGTTATTGAACGCAAAGTTAATGGCGTCCTTTTCAGCTCTTATGCTTGCGTACGCGATTCCAGAAAACGGATAGCGGCCACTCCACACGGTATTACCATCGATTTCCTTTGCAGCAGTCCGTTCGCATAGGTGAGCAAATCCGCATGCGAGTCCACACGCGATTGACCAGCGATAGCGCTCGTGGTTATCGCCAACCTGTAGCGTAAAAATTCTGCGAAACAGGTCGACTAGTTGATCATCTTTGCTTCCAGCAGGTGTACTTTCCTCTGGCGCGTCGCAATTGTTCGGGAAGCGAGCTCTTAGAAGGGCCAATGGCATCCCACCGTTTGTAAGTGCCAATCGCTCCGGTTGTGTTCGCCACTCCGCTAGGCAGAACTGTCCTGAAGTCGCGCGCACTTCCGTAAACGCCGTATCCGGGGAGTCCGAAACATAGAGGACGCTCTGGCCAACGTCGTTTAGGCGGCCAATCCGCGCGCGGGCCAAAGGTGGCGCACCGACGTCTGAAGTTCGCGTTGGCTTGCCGCACCAATTCGTCACTCGGAACAATCTAGCGCCCCTCGTAAGGATTGGTATCTTCTGCCGAAGTCCAATCGAAATTGGATTAAGCCGTTCGGCGATACCTTCGGTTGAGGGAGGCGCTGACCCGGCGGTCAATTCACTTAATAGCACCTCGATTAGATCGCTGTCTTGGCTCACGCATGCGGTCTAACGAGTTAAGGCGAGCGACGCGGTTTTATCGCGGAGCGTCCCCTTGACGGTACTGTTAGGGCCTGCGCATTGACGTAAGCATCAAGCAGCCGACGAATCATGCGCTGGTACTGCGTTTGATGTTTAGTGGCTTCGGACTTAAAAAACACGATGCTCTTCTTGCTCAGTGCCAACGTGACCTTCACGCCTTCTTCACGAAAAGCCAGCTCGGTCGGAGAAGGAAGAAAGTCTGGAACCACGTGGGTCTTGCCTAGCGGTTCATCGGTGTATTTTATTTCCGCGCTCATAGATTGCCTTTCCTTTGCGCCAGTACCCGGCCTACGCCGTTACTCAAGCAGCGCTCGACGAACCCACAGCCACCACCATCACGCCCTCAATTTCAATCTCCGCCCCGCGTGGCAATCCTGCCACCGCAACTGCGGCGCGTGCAGGATAGGGTGGCTGCAAATAAGTGGCCATGATTTCGTTGACCTTCGCGAAGTGGGCGAGGTCAAGCAGATACACATTCACCTTCACCAAATGATTGAGTGAACCGCCCGCCGCTTCGCAAACGGCTTTCAGGTTCTCAAACACTTGCCGCACCTGATTGTCAAATCCGCTCACCAATTGCATGGTCTTCGGGTCAAGTGGAATTTGTCCGGAGAGGTAGATGGTTTCAGTCGCGCCGCTGACCTTGACCGCTTGCGAGTAGGTGCCGATGGCGGCCGGTGCATTCGCGGTAAAGACAATAGTTTTCATTTTTCGATGTATTTGCCGTCGGCTTTGTGGTCTTTGAAGTTATCTGATTTTGCGCGGCTGAGACGCACCACTTCCGGCAATTGTCGCAGTTGTCGCAGCACACGCGCAAGATGCTGGCGGTGGCTGACTTCGATGGTGAATTGCAGGGTCGAAAACTTTTCGTCGCGCAATCCATCGTCCATCCGAATGTGCACGATATTCGAATCCGCGCCTGCGATTTCGGCAGCCAGCCTTGCCAGCACGCCGCGCGCCTCGCTGACGGTCATGTGTATGTCGACCTTAAAAAATTTGTTGATGTTCGGATCCCACGCCACATCGATCCACTTCTTGGGGTCGAACCGGAACGAGCCCGACGCGCGAATCAACGGACAATCGTGCGTGTGAATAACGAGGCCTTGTCCGCCTTTGAGTTGCGCAATGATTGGGTCGCCCGGAATCGGCCGACAACACAGCGCAAATTGCACCGCCATGTTTTCGGTGCCACGGATCACAATCGCATCTTTCGGTCGATGCTCGGGTTGCTCCAACTCGGCGATGTCGAACAACTTGCGCGCGGCAACAAAGGCGAGGCGTTTACCGAGTCCGATTTCGGCCAGCACTTCTTCGCGCGTTTTGGCGCTGTCACCTTTTAGCAGCCGTCGCCAATGTGCTTTGCCGATGTCGTTCGGATCAAAGTTCAGCGTACTGACCGCCTGAATCAACAGCAATTCGCCAAGCTCAACGGACTCTGCTTGCTGCGTGTTTTTCAAATAATGGCGGATTTGCGCCCGCGCACGACCCGTTGCGGCGTAGTTCAGCCACGAGGGGTTGGGGCGGCCATTGGTGGCGGTGATGATTTCGACGCGGTCGCCATTCTTCAGCGCCTGCGACAGCAGCGCGGATTCATCATTGATGCGCGCACTCACCGTACGATTGCCGACGTCGGAGTGAATGGCATACGCAAAGTCAATCGCCGTGGCACCGCGCGGCAACGAGATAATTTTTCCTTTCGGTGAAAACACATACACCGCGTCTGGGAATAAATCGACTTTGATGTGCTCAAGAAACTCCAGCGCGTCACCGGTGCCGGACTGAATTTCGAGCAGCGATTGCAGCCATTGGTGCGTTTGCTGCTGCATGTTGGAGACTTCGGTATCGAGCGTCTTGTATAGCCAATGCGACGCCACACCGGCCTCGGCGATCTTGTGCATATTCGCGGTACGAATTTGTAGCTCAACCGGCGTACCAAATGGCCCGAACAAGGTTGTGTGCAGCGACTGATAGCCGTTGTTCTTGGGGATGGCGATGTAGTCCTTGAACTTGTCGGGAAACGGTTTGTAGAGTGTGTGCAAAGCGCCGAGTGCGACGTAGCAAGACGGCATATCGTCGACGATGATGCGAAAACCGTAAATGTCGAGCACCTCGGAAAACGAAATGTGCTTTTCTGCCATCTTCTTGTAAATCGACGACAGATGTTTTTCGCGTCCGGTCACCATGGCGTTGACCTTAAATTCGGCCAGCCGTGATTTGATTGCCTCGGCAATTTTGCCGACCACCTCGCGGCGATTGCCACGTGCTGCCTTGACGGCTTTTTCAAGCACTTGAAAGCGGATCGGGTGTAAATACTTGAAGCCCAAATCCTCGAATTCGTAGAACACGGCATTCAAGCCGAGTCGATAGGCGATCGGGGAATAAATGTCGAGCGTCTCGCGTGCCACGCGTTCCTGCTTCGATTGCGCGACCGCATCGAGTGTGCGCATGTTGTGCAGTCGATCGGCGAGCTTGATGAGAATGACGCGCACATCGCGCGCCATCGCCAACAGCATTTTGCGAAAGTTTTCTGCCTGCGCTTCTTCGAGCGTGGCAAATTGCAGCCTGTCCAGTTTGGAAACGCCATCGACCAGATCCGCCACCGCCTGACCGAAGCGCTTGGCAATGTCATCTTTGGTGGTGGGCGTGTCTTCGACGACGTCGTGCAGAATCGCGGCAATCAGCGTCTGCGCGTCGAGGTGCCACTGCGCGAGCAGCGTGGCAACTGCCAGCGGGTGCGTAATGTAGGGCTCACCAGAGCTACGCGTCTGGCCCTCGTGGGCGATGCGCGCCATCTCGAAAGCGGCCTCCACTTTTTCGATGTCGGCTGGCTTCAGATAGGTGGCGATGATCGATTTGAGCGACGTCGCATGCGACATCGCCAATGGAGCAACGTCGGGCGGCTCAACAACCGCGCCGTCGACCACGGCAGCGGCAGTCAGTGCCGACGCTGGTCGGCGCTTGGCTTCACCCGGCACAACACGCGAAGGACTGTTATTCGGCATAACGAATCATCATCCTTCACGAAACAAACTACATATCGGCAGGCACCAATGGCAGGCTCGGTGCTTGCGGTTTCAGAATGTCGGGCTTGATATGACCAGCAGCCATTTCGCGCAGCGCGATGACCGTTGGCTTGTCCTTACCCGGATCGACATACGGTGCCGAACCCAGCGCCAATTGCCGTGCGCGCGCAGTGGCGGCGAGCGTCAACTCAAAGCGGTTGGGGAAATACTTGATGCAATCGTCAACAGTGATACGAGCCATGGTGAAGCTCCAGACGTCAATCAAAAACAGTGGGGAAACGCATCCAACGTCGCCCGGCGGGTGACGGCAGATAAAACGAGGTTTAACTATTTCAGCAAATCGGCGTGTCGCGCGATTTGCCGGGAAGCGGTCAATTGGCACGCCCGCGCGACTGAAGAAAGATCATTCAACGCCACGCCAAAATGCTCGTTGATAATAACATAGTCCGCTTTGTGGACATGTTTGAGATCCTCGCGCGCCTCGCCGAGACGCCGTTCGATGACTTCGGCCGTATCCTTGCCGCGCTTGACGAGGCGACGCTGCAATTCTTCAATGGATGGCGGCAGGATGTAGATGTAGATCATGTCGGGGAAAATTCGCTTCACCGCGCGCGCGCCCTGCCAGTCTATTTCGAGCAACACGTCAGCGCCGCCCGCACGGCGCGCCTCAATCCAATTGCGCGAAGTGCCGTACAGGTTGCCGTAGACCTCGGCGTGTTCCAGAAATTCGCCCGAGGCGATGAGCCGCGCGAATTCTTCGCGCGTCACGAAGTGATATTCGCGACCATTGACTTCACCGTCGCGCGGTGCGCGGGTGGTGTACGAAACCGACAGCTCGATGCCCAGTCCGCGCGCGAGCAGTCCTGCGATCAGGCTCGATTTGCCAGCCCCTGAGGGCGCGACGACGGTGAACAGGCAGCCAGTCATGACGGTGTCGGGCTCACTCGATATTCTGAATTTGCTCGCGCATTTGCTCGATCAGCACTTTGAGTTCAATCGAGACTTTGGTCGACTCAACGGAGACCGATTTGGAGCCGAGCGTGTTGGATTCGCGATTGAGTTCTTGCATCAGAAAGTCGAGGCGTTTGCCAACCGCGCCGCCACTCTTGAGCACACGCCGAACTTCAGCCGTATGTGCGCCGAGGCGATTGAGTTCTTCTGCGATATCAATGCGCGAGGCAAACAACACCACTTCCTGCTTGATTCGATCGTCGCTCGCGGCGTTGAGATCGGCGTCGGCAATTTTCTGCTTCAGTTTTTCTTCATAGGCAGCCACCATCTGCGGAATCAGTGGCAGCACCTGTTTGACCAGCACGTCGATGGCGTCGAGTCGCTCAATCAGCATTTGTGCAAGTTTTTCGCCTTCGCGTGCGCGGGTGAGATTCAACTCGGCGACGGCCTTGGAAAACAGCGCAAGTAGCGGCTCCTTAATTGTGTCGGCGGCCATCTCGGAGCTGGCCATGACGCCGGGAGCGTGCATGATTTCCCACACCGACAACGATTGCGCACTGAACTTGGAGAGAATGTCTTGTTGAGTCTGCGCCAACACGGCCAGCGCCGCCGAATTCGGACCGCCCGTGTTTTGCGTCTGATCGGCCGTCAAGGTCACACGGCAATCGACCTTGCCGCGCGTGATTGCAGCGGCGATTTGTTCGCGCATGGCACCTTCAAGGCTGCGGATTTCCTCGGGGATGCGCGACTGGAATTCCAGATAGCGATGGTTGACCGACTTGAGTTCGATGGCGATGCGACCACCGGCAACATCGCCGATAACGGCGGCAAAGCCGGTCATGCTTTTGACTGGATAGGCCATGGCAGGTGGAGTGAGTTTCCCGTATTACCCGTGGCTGAGTCACCTGGCATTGGATCGACTCAAACCTCGCAGGTGCGAAGCACGTTTGGAGCGGCGGCGAGCAGCGGTTTAGGGCACAATTATAGCTTACGGTCGTCGCCACTTCGCCTTTAGCCACGCGTCACGCTCACGCAAGTGCGCTAGCCACACAATCGCCAACGGGATCACCACCGCCGATACCTTATATGGCATCACAATCCAATCAGCCGCTGCCTGAGGGCTATCAGCTTCAGGGCTACACCATCGACAAGGTCCTCTCGTCGGGCGGGTTTTCGATCGTCTATCTCGCGCACGATGCAGCGCAAATGCCGGTGGCGATCAAGGAGTACTTGCCGGCCGTGCTGATGGTGCGATCCGAGAGTGCGGGTATCACGACCGGCTCGGATGAAAACTTGGCCGTGTTCCGCCACGGCTTGAAGTGTTTTTTTGAAGAGGGCCGATCGCTGGCGCTGATCTCGCACCCGAATATTGTTCGCGTCGAGAATTTTTTTCGCGCCAATGACACCGTCTATATGGTGATGCAGTACGTGCGCGGTCGCACCCTACAGTTTCACATTCAGCGACACCGGCACGAATTCTCCGAAAACTTCATGCGGCGCATGTTCACGCACTTGCTCAATGGCCTACGCGAAGTGCACGCCAACAAGTTGCTGCATCTGGACATCAAACCGGCCAACGTTTACATCACCATGGAAGGCAAGCCGGTGTTGCTCGATTTTGGTGCCGCGCGACAGGCGCTGACCGAGGACGCGCCAAAGCTACGCCCGATGTACACCGCCGGTTACGCGGCAACCGAGCAATACCATCACCACGAGCAGATGGGCCCGTGGACCGATATTTACGCGATTGGCGCGACCATGTACACCTGCATCGGCGGTGTGTTTCCGCAGCCGGCCAACGAACGCGAGCAAGAAGACCGACTCGAGCCGTTGCGCGATCTGGCGCGCACCACGTTCTCCGAGGATCTATACGAGATCATCGATTGGTGTTTGCAACTCAATCATTTGTCTCGACCGCAATCGGCGTTCGAGTTGCAAAAGGCGTTGATGAAAGATTCCACCGAATGGCGCGCCGATGTTGCGGCCAACGATTCGGAATCGAGCTTCAGCTATCGGTTGAAGGCGACACTCAACAAGAAGATTTTCTGATGCGTTTTACGGTCTATCAGGATAGCCAGATCGGCGGCCGCAAGGTCAATCAGGATCGACTCGCCTACTCCTACTCAAAGGAAGTGATGTTGATGGTGATCGCCGACGGCATGGGCGGCCATGCGCGCGGGGAAATTGCCGCAGAAATTGCCGTTAACACGCTCAACAATCGGTTTCAGGCTGAAGCGCGAACGCAGCTGCGGCGGCCAAAGGAGTTTCTCGACAGTGCCATTCAAGCCGCGCACCGTGCCATCGTTGCCTTTGCCGACAAGCACGACATGCTCGAATGTCCGCGCACCACCATCGTTGCTGTCATCCTGCAAAACGGCAAAGCGCAGTGGGCGCACGTGGGCGACTCGCGTCTGTACTGTTTTCGTGAGGGACGGCTCGCCGCGGCGACACGCGATCATTCGCGCGTGCAGCAAATGATTAACGCGGGCATCATCACCGCTGAACAAGCTGCGGTGCATCCGGATCGCAACAAAATCTACAACTGCCTGGGTGGCGTGTTGCCGCCGACAGTGACGCATTCGGACGAGTGGGCGCTGCAGCAAGGTGACAGTATTTGGATTTCCACCGATGGCTTCTGGGGGTCGCTGAGTGCGGATTTCATCGCCGCCAAAGTGGCCAAGGAGGGCATTCTGACCTTGGTGTCCGCGCTAATCGCCGAAGCCGAACGCAAGGCCGGATCTGAGTCGGACAACTTGTCGGTGGTTGCGTTGACTTGGGAGAATCAGGATGTCGAGGAGCCGGAGTCACCTGATAACGCCACGGTGACCGAACCGATGGTGGGTTATAGCTCAGCCATGAATACGACGCAGCAATTCATCGCCACCAAGGATGAAATTTCTGACGACGATATTGAAAAAGCGATCGCCGAGATTCAGAATGCGATCAAAAAAGTCAGTCGTTAGCACACACGCGTCTTTACTATCACTTAACGAGAGTACCAACCTGCCATGTCGCGCTCATTTCAACGCACAGCCAATGAGCTTCGTCCAATCACGATCACGCGTGGCTACACCAAGCACGCGGAAGGCTCGGTGCTGATAGCCATGGGCGACACCAAGGTGTTGTGTACCGCAAGCGTCGAAGAGCGCGTGCCGCCGCACAAGAAAAATTCTGGTGAAGGCTGGGTCACGGCAGAGTACGGCATGCTGCCGCGCTCAACCAACACGCGCACCGATCGCGAAGCCGCACGCGGCAAACAGACCGGACGCACACAGGAAATACAGCGTTTGATCGGACGCTGCCTTCGAGCAGTAGTCGACCTGAAAGCACTCGGCGAGAGACAGATCACACTCGACTGCGACGTGTTGCAGGCTGATGGTGGCACCCGCTGTGCTGCCATCACCGGCGCATTCGTTGCGCTGCACGATGCCGTGTCCGCGCTGCGGGTGAAGGGCACGCTCAAGCAATCGCCGATACGCGATTTTGTCGCGGCAGTCTCGGTCGGCATCGGTAAGTCCGGTGTGATGCTCGATCTCGACTATGTGGAAGATTCCAGTTGTGAGACCGACATGAATGTAGTGATGACCGGTGCGGGCACCTTCATCGAAATTCAAGGGACGGCGGAAGGCGTGCCGTTTACGCGCGAACAATCCGACCAGTTGTTGGCCTTGGCCGGTACCGGTATCGCGCAGTTAATCGCCGCACAACGGGCGGCGCTGGCGGTATAAGCTGTGCCGCCACAAATCGCGCAGCGAGGGCGCGACGCGGTTTGCGCTATCGATGGCTATCGTATCGTCGAATTAAACGTTGACGACATCCCGGCGCTGCAGCAACTCTACGAAGCTAATCCCGAATACAGCCAATCGGTGCTCGGTCGCCCACCGCAGCCGAGTGATGCTCACGATGATTTTCACGACCGCCCACCGACGGAATTCCCGATGGGACGCAAATGGATGCTCGGTTTCGTCGCATCGGACGACGAACTGATCGGTGTCGCTGAAATCGTATCCCACTTGTTCGCCAGCTCGGTGTGGCACATCGGCTATTTCATGATCGCCACGAAGTTGCAGGGCGGTCGCGTTGCGGCGCAAATTTATGACACGCTTGAGTCCTACATGCGAATCCAAGGTGCCCACTGGGTGCGTTTGGGCGTGGTGGTCGGCAATGCGCGGGCAGAACGATTCTGGGAGCGCTGCGGGTTCGTTGAAGTGCGTCAACGGGAAAACTATGCGCTGGGCCTGCAACGCCACACCTTGCGCGTCATGGTCAAGCCACTTCACGCTGACCCACTACACACCTATCTTGCGCTGGTCGAACGAGACCGGCCGGCGTAGATCACGCCGACGGCATGCGGTACTTGGCAATGAACGCGCGGTCAACTCGATCCTTCCAGCGCCACACCCAATCACCCTGCCACGACAATGGCCCCCACGATGCGATCGCGTGCCGGCGGCCAGTTGAGATGAGATACAACGATCGTTGCTGCGGCGTGTAAGCCTCGAGCGCGTCACCGGCCAGCGCCCGTCGCAGGTTTCGTTCCAGTGGCGATCCGGCGCGCACTGCGAACACACCGGATTTGGGGCGCGCCACATCACGCATGGTGGCGCAGTCGCCGACGGCGAACACGTTGGCGTGCGACACCGATTGCAAAAACGAATTGGTGACGATGTAGCCAAGTTCGTCACACCACAACCCAGATTGCCGCGGCCACGCGGCTGCTGCTGCGCCGAGCGCGACGATGACGTGTTGGGCGGCGATTGCGCTGCCATCGGCGAGTGTGACGCCGTTGCGATCGATGCGCGTCGCAGCAACGCCGACGCGCAATCGAATACCGGCCGCCGTGAGCGCACGCGCCACGCGTGACGCGACGCGGCCGGGGAGTGTGTCGGCGGCTGACACCAGCGTCACCCTGCACGCCGGTGCCAACGGGTCGCCACGCGCTGTAGCGAATTGCAGCGCGAGGGCAATTTCGACGCCACCCGCACCGGCACCGATGACAGCGATTTCCTGCAGTGCGCCGCGATGCGCGGCGAGCGTCGCGTTGAGCTGAGTCATCTGCTCAATGAAGCGCTCGATCGGGCGGACGGTCATGGCATGTTCGCGCACGCCATCAATCGCCGCGACATTGGCCACCGACCCGGTATCGATCGAGAGCACGACGAAGCCAACGCGTTCGCCGTTGTCACACGTGACGTCGCGGCGGGCGAAATCAATCCTGCTGGCGGCAGCTTGCACCACGCGCACGCTGGCTGACTTGGCGAGTGCGCTCAGGGAAATCACGCAATCGTCGAGCGCGTAGTGACCTGCGATCCACCCGGGCAACATGCCGGAATACACCTGACGCGTAAATGGCGTGACCAGCGTGACCGAGGTGTTGTGAAGCGGTCGGTCGATGAGGGATCTCTGCACATGCACGTGAGCGTGGCCACCACCGAGCAGTACCAATTGCTTGGTACCGGGACGAGCAGAATTATTTGGCATGAAAGCTCACGTCACCAAACCAGGTGGTGACGCTCTCATGCGTTTGGTCCGTATCGTTGCCGACCGCAACCCCGATGATGCGCGGTGCTGCCGTACCGAAGGAAGCACGAAAGTCACCCGCCACATCGTGCTTTTCTTCGACCCATTCGCCGACGTGTGTTGCGCCAGATTGCAACGTGACTATATGCACGCGCGTCGTGTAGGGGCTCGAATGGCGGATGCCAACCGGGGTTTTGTTGTCCCACACATAACAGAGCGCGGCGGTCGGTAAATCGCTGCCGGCGACCATGCGTGCCAGACGCAGCTTAGTGCGTTCGGTGAACGATAGCGATGCCAGCGGCACGTCAAAAAATACATACACTCGCGCAGCGTAATCGTCTCCCGATTTTTTCGTGGTGTCGGCGCGTTGTAGCACGCGATTAATTTTCCAGCGCCACGACAGGTGCGGCGTGGCTTGCGCATCGACGTTGAAGGTGAGCCCCAAGCTGCCGGCCGAATCGTTGGAATCGACCTTAAGTACGGTGGTGCCGTGATCGTCCACCAGCGCGAATTGATTTTGCGCGACATTCGGCAGCTTGAGGATTCGATATTGCGACGGCAAGCTGGCATGCGGCGTCTGTTTCGAAAACAGCGGCGACATCTCGTTCGCCGCGATGGCCGCCGTGATGGCCACCGCGATGGCCAACAGCGCGAGCACGATCACCGAAAAGTGTTTGAGGGGCGTGGTGAGCAAAGTCATGGCGGCAGAAAAAACGCAAGCGGCGGGCGCAACGATTGCAAACGCGCAATGTCCTCGGGTCGATCAAGGTCCCACAGCGTTTCGAGTTCGACGCACGACAGACCGGCGCGCTGCAATGCGCGGCGTTGCTCGACCAACACCGCTGGCTGTCCCCATTCGATGCCGTCAAACATAGTTGGTGTGGTGCGTCGCGCCGCGATGAGAACGTAGCCGCCGTCTTCGGCTGGCAGCAACGCCACATCGTTATCGGTCAACGCCGTCACGGCGCGCTTGATGTGTTGCGCTGTGAGCACAGGACAGTCGGCACCGATCACCACCACTTGGTCCGCGTCGACCAGTGCCCGCTGCATCGCACGCAGCATGCGCTGGCCGAGGTCGCCCGGGCCCTGATCGCACAATATGCAGTCGAACTGCGCTGCGCAGTCCACAAAAAAAGCGTGTCCCGCATCGGGCGCACAACACAGCTCCACCGCGTGTCCAGAACGCGAGGCGGTGTCGAGCGCCCGTTCGGTCAATGCCGCGTGCAGCAGCGCAGCGGCTTCGGCACCGATGGCTGGAATGAGGCGCGTTTTGACCTGACCCGGCACCGGTGCCTTGGAAAACACGACGACGCGGCTCTTACTTGCCATGGTAGTCAGCGTGCAATTTGGCAGCCGACGTGCCGCGCCAGTATTGGTAGCGCAAGCACCACATGAGCAGCATGGTGCGCCAGATGCCGTGGCGCTCCCAGCGGCGCCCGGACGTCGAGACGCGACCCGTCAGGCACGCGGGGCGGCCGCGATGCGTTTTTTTTGCGGCGCGTTTCAATCGTACACACATCTCGATGTCTTCCATCAGCGGCTGCTCCGGAAAGCCGCCAGCCTGATTGAACGCATCACGCGTCACGAATAGCGCTTGATCACCAGTGGCAACGCCGGTGAGCCGCGAGCGTTGATTCATGAACCAGCCAATGACACGGAACATGATGTGCTGTCCCCGGATGCCAACATCAAAGTGCCCCCACGCATAGCCGTCCTTCACGGCGCGCTGAATGTGTTGCTGCGCGTCGGTCGGCAATATCGAGTCCGCGTGCAAAAACAGCAACACGGGCGCTGTCGCGATCGCCGCACCGGCATTCATTTGGATCGCGCGACTCGTGGCGCTGGTGAGCACGCGGTCCACCAGTGGAGCTGCCAGTTGCGTTGTCGCGTCGCTGCTGCCACCATCGACCAAAATAACTTCCGCCCCAGCCGAGCGCATGTTTTGCAGCGCAGTCAATGTCGGGACGATCTCATCAGCTTCGTTGAGTGCGGGGATGATAATCGAGAGTTGCATGGGCGCATTGTAGCGACTCGTGTACTGCACGCGAGCGCTGCACCAGGGGTACTTTGTCCATCAAGACGCGCGAGCAAAGGCGCAAACGCTAGCAACCACGCGCCGTTTGCGGCAAAAAGTGCCGAAAGTGCGCGTCAAATGGCGAGTTTTACTTTTTGTCGTTCAGCGACCAATCGTAGTCAAGGTAGTGAATCGAAAAATTCCCGCTGCCGAGTTTTTGCCGATCCGCAGTGTTGTCGGCGAGCACATTGGCGTAGCGGCTGAAATAATCTTCACGCGATTTAATCGCGACTGCGCGGCCATCGATGCCGGTGTAGCCGCGTTCCCAGTCTTCGGCGAACCACTTGAAAATCATCGACACCTCAAGCTGGCCGTTGGTGACGCGGTTGCGCGTGCGATCCGAAAGAAATCGTACCGCTTGCTCTTCGAGTTGCGCGCCGAGGCGCTCGGCGACGAACGCTTCTTCACGTAGCGCCGGACAGCCGATCGAAGCGCAATTGACGGCATAGTGAATGCGAACTTCGTTGTAGGCACCCGCTTTACGCAACGTGTCGTGTTCAATCATATCCAGCGACACATCCCGACCAAACAGCTTGATGAATTTTCGTTTCCAGCGATTGTCGAAGACGCCACCGATGTCCTTGATCGACTTGATGGGATAGTTTTGCAGAATCAATTCGAGCGTCGCTGCGTTGTAGGTATTGACCAGAAACGCAAGGCGTTGCGCGCTGGACCACGCATTGAAATCGACTTCTTTCACTGCCGCAATCGCGTCAAGATAGGCCTTTAGCGGCGCACGATCCTTTGCCAGCTCGGCGTAGCGCAGTTGCGACGCCTTGCCGCCGTCTTGTACCACAACGTGCTTTTTGAGCAGCGTGGTAAACGCCATGTGCGAATGATCGAATGCTTGTGCATGCGCGCCGCAGGCGGCGAGCATGGTCGACCAGAGTGTGCAAATGCGTATGAATTTCATGACACCGCTCCCGTTTGCCGTGGCGCGCGGCGTCCGATTCGGCGCGCCAGAAGATTGCCGAGGATACGAATATTTCGGTCATTCGGAGGCTCGAACCTGCGTCCAGCAACGATACGCGCTTAACCAGCGATGGTCACGCGGTCAAAGTCGTAACCGCGCTCGACAAAATCGAGCACGTTGACCTGCTTGGCGCTGCCGTGTCCTTGATGAAAAATATCGATACCGCGTCCGCGATGCGTCAGGTTGGCCGGCACGACTAGCGTTTCCGGAACACCGAGCGATTCCATCGATGGCAGTCGAAAGCCCTGCGTGTAGGTGCTGGTGCGTGCCTTGTTGTCGGTCGATCGCACCGAGATGGCTTCGGGCTTGCCAGGTAGAACCAACAGCGTGACCGTGAATTGACCGGGCGCCTCTTCAGCCAGCTCACGCACCACGCTCAAATAAAACTCGCCGCTCTTGCCGAGTTTGAAGCCGACCAGTTTGCCAATAGCAACGCCCCGCGTGCTATTGGCCGGACGCGCCACCCGAAGTTGGCCGCGACTTTCATCGATCACGGGCCACGTTTCCGAGCCGTAGTTGAACTCCGCATAGCGCGCGCGGATGGTCGCTTCCAACACGCGGCCGAACATCGAAATATCACTAATCTCCTGACGTGTCAATTCGCGCCGTACTCCCGGCTGCTCGAACAGATCGCCCGACAAAAAGAAGTGTGTTTCGGCGATGCCAAAGGCGACGATGGCTTGCGCTTCGACCGGTGCCGTGGCGACCGCGCGTTGAGTGTTGCCTTCACACCAAAGTTTATGTAAGCGCAACAGTTGGACCAGTGCTGCAGCCGGCGCCCATTCGGCGGGCAGGTCGACCGTCGCTGGCTCGGCACCCTCGCCGAGTTTTTTGGCACGACGACGAAGTGATCGCGACAACTCGCTCACATCGAGAAAACGCACGTGCTCTGTCGCCACCGCCTGCGCCTCGAAGCGCGCGCCCGTGTTAGACAACAGGTCCACGACCAGCGACATGCCTTGCGCGTTGGGGCGGCTGGTGGCGCTAACGATGACTTTTTGGGTGAAGCGTTTGAGCACCGCATCGACAAAGTTGATGTCACGTGGCTCGAGCTCGTAGATGTTGGCCAACTGGCCGAGGAGCACGGCGATATACGCTTGCGCCACGCTCGACTGGCCTTCCTGTGTGCCGATGGAATCTTTCACCTTGGTGCCGATCAAGCCGCGTGTCTCGGCCTCAATCCATTGCAAATGCAAACGCATCCAAACGCCCGGATCAAGACGCCGGTAAATAAAGCCCGACATCAACATACCCAGACCGATGTAGCGAATGATGCGTTGGATGATGAGTGCTGCATGCGCGCCCAACGCGGCATCTGCATGCTGTGCGTCCTGATAACAGCGCCGATAGCCAGACTCCATCTCGGTCAGCAGCGCGTTGGAAATATTCCAGCCAGCGGTGTCGGCGCTCGACAGCGGCAACGTTTTGCCGACGTAGCGCGAGCGTTGCTCACCGAGCAAAAAGGCGACTTTGTCGCGCAACAGCTCCAGGCACGTCAAGCGTTCAAGCGGCGCGATATCGCCGCTGCGATTGAGGATGCGAAGCGCGTCGAGCAATTTCTGCTGCGCCTGTGGCACATTGGTCAGCGGAATGACTTTTAGCCATTCCTTGCACGAACGCGCATCGGAAAAAAATAGCGAGCCTAGTTTGGAAATCGGCGAAGTGGACGTCGCCATGATGATTCAACCTTCCTCAGTAGTGACAGATGCTGCGAATAGCATCGAACGCAGCAGACGCGACGAAGGTCAGGTTGCGGGTTGGCCTGCCGCACAACTTCCAACGCTATTGGTCAACGCGCATGTAGCGCGTAGCGCACTGCCGCTTTCCATTCGTCGCTGCGGCCTAGTGTAGCAACACCAGCATCATCTGTGGAGGAATCGATTGGCGAAAGTGGATGCGCCCAGATCGGTTTTGGGAACGCGCCATCGTTGGAAAATCGCGGAATGACGTGCCAGTGCAGGTGTGGTGTCACATTTCCGAGACTCGCGACGTTCATTTTGTCGGGGTTCAGCGACGAACGCAGTGCGGTCTCAACGCGATAGACGGCATCCATGAAACGGTTGCGATCTTCTCGCGCCAGATCAGTCAGCTCTTTCACGTGTGCGTTCCAGATGACACGACAAAAACCGCGGTAGTGCGCTTCCGATCCCGTCACCGCGACCACCCGCAACTTGGCGTCGCGAAACAATTCCTCGCCGCCCGATGCATCGCAAAGCTCG
Source organism: Usitatibacteraceae bacterium (assembly GCA_038901675.1). Taxonomy (GTDB): domain Bacteria; phylum Pseudomonadota; class Gammaproteobacteria; order Burkholderiales; family Usitatibacteraceae; genus UKL13-2. Next base: position 18,675 of record JBCKPM010000007.1, read on the forward strand.
CAGCTCATCGCTTCGACATCATTGCAACGCTAGCGGCGCGGCGCTGGTCGGCGCGCTTCCCGCGTTGCTGATCACGGTCGGCGCAGCACCATTGGCATTCATCAGCCAGACGACCAGTGTGGTGTCAGGACGCTTCCATACAATGTCGAAAATGCCGTCACCGTTAAAGTCGCCGCTGGCGAAGTAGGTCCAGCTCGGGTCAGCCGTCGCCGCGATGTTGAACAGCGTCTGCTCGACTAATAACGCGGAGCTGGTACACGGCGCAATCGGATCGTCCGGGTTGCCGGTGTAGGGCGGCAGGGTGAGCCCGGTGGCATTCAGGCCAATCAACCGCACTTCACCTGTGGTCGCGTGACGAATCAATACGTCGCCGCGTCGCGCACCGGTGAAGTCGGCAAATCGCAGCGCCGTGAAACCACTGGGAATAGAACCCGCCGAAAGATTGGTGCAGGTGCGTGTCGGGGTCGCCATCAATGCGCGCATCGCGCTGGCCGGGCTGATGTAGAGCATGTCGGCCGCACCATCAGCATTAAGGTCAGCCGCACCGAGCAAGGTCCACGTCAACGGCGCGCCGCCGCGCTTGCGCACTTGCGTCACGCCATTGCCATTGGTGAACCAGATAAACGACACACCCTGATCATCGAAGTTTGGACTCATGCCACGGAAGCGCCAGACAAGATCGCCGAAACCGTCGCCATCAAGATCGCCGACCGCTTGCACATCCCACGCTGGTTTCACGTTGTTCAGCGGCACCGGTGAGGCGCTGACAAAATCCGGCCAGAATTGCGTGATACCTTGTCCGTTGGCGTTGAGCAGCGCTTCGTTGTCGCGCAGCATCGGCAAATCGGAGCGACCGTTACCGGCAAAATCGACGGCGGCAATCAAACGAAAATCCGGACCGGGGTCGGTCATGGTGGTCCATTGGAAAACGTTGTTCACCAATCGCCCGGCTTCCAGTTGATTGCTGGTCGTCGCGCGAACCACCAGCGCACTTCTGTTTTGGCCATCCAGATCGATACCGCCACGTTTGGCCAGCGGTGCGAGTACGGGCGTCAACGCGAAGGCCGCGGTGACGGACTTCGCGGCGTCCGCCGTGACCTGACAGGTGGTGGTGGTCACTGACGTGCAGCCCGCCCATCCGGCAAAGTACGATCCCGCGTTAGCGGTTGCGGTCAATGTCACGCTGGTCGGATTGCTGAAGTTAGCTGAGCAGGTTGCGCCGCAGTTGATGCCGGCTGGTGAGGAGATCACCGACCCGGTACCACTACCGCTTCGATTCACCGTGACTGATGCGGGGGCGAGTGGCATCACGAGGCGGTCAATCCACGCCGCGTCGCTGCCGCCGATTACATTCGGATCTTTGACATACGACCAGGTCAAAGTATGCGTGCCGGATGTGACAGGAATGCTCACGCCGCCCCACGGCACTTCACCGGACGCGCCGACTAAATTTGCGCCCGAGCAGTTGCTGCCGATGTTTTGCGCAACGCCGTCGATGAGGAATTGCAGACAATCGTAGGTCGGCTCGCTCGACACGCGCCGGTCAAACGTAATGTTGCCCGCGGCAAAGTTGCCGGTGTAGGCAATCTGCGCGCGCGCGTTGTCCCCCAATGCCGCCGACTTGAGGCTGCAACTGCCTTCCGATGCGCTGTCGGTTGCGACCGTCCAGCCGACCGTTGCGGTAGAAGGGATGGTGAAGCCGGTTGGTAGCGTGCAGTTGGGTGGCCACACATCCGGTTCATCGTCGATGATGGTGACGGTGGCGGTTGCGCTGCCAATCGCGCCACCCACAACGCCGCTCAATGTGACGCTGAAGGTCTCGGGGCCCTCGGATATCGTGTCTTGCGTAATAGGCACGACGATGGTGCGCATTGAACCGTCACCCGCTGGCCACGTCAACGTTCCTGTCGACGCGGTGAAATCGAGTCCGCTGGTGGCGGTGCCGCTTTGAATGGCGTAGTTGACACTTGTTTGCGCAGCAAGCGGCGCGCTGCGCTGGATCAGTAGCGTCGCCGAGTCGCCGTCTTCATTGACAGAGTAGGCCGTCGGTTGAAACGAGATCACACTGATATCAGGGATCGCCGACACTTGGAACATACCGCGCCCGTAGGTCGCGGCGATCATGGTCGTGTTGTCATACCAGAACAATTCGCGCACGCGCACACTGTTGGGGCCGTCGTTGACCGCGTTCCACGTCGCGCCGCTGTTTTGCGAGGTGTAAACCCCATTCGCCGCCGCCGCGTAAAGCCAATCGGGCTGTAGGGGATGCCGCTTGATATCGTGCAGGGTCACGGCGGGCAAGCCACCAGATAAGCTGCGCCAACTCGCCCCCCCGTCTTCGGTCACCCATAAACGGTTGGTGAGGAAGCCGGAGTAAGCCACCCACACGCGGTTGGGGTTGGAAGGGTCGATGGTAATGCGGTTGATAGCGCTGGTCGGCATGCTTGCACCGGCGACATTGGTCCAGATCGGTGTTGTGCTGAGGCCATTGGCGGTCTTGAAAATATGCGTCGGCAGTCCGGGGGTGTTGGACGCGTTGTGTCCCACCCAGATCACGTTCGAGTTACCGCGCTGAACGTCGATAGCGTTGATAAAACGTGTGCTGTTCGGGTTGGTCACGGGAGGCTTGATGGCCGTCCATGCAGGTGTGCCGAGACGCACATTGTTCGAGACCCACAACGAATTGGCACCCACCAGCATGCGGTCGCGATTGTTCGGATCCAGAATAAAGGGCGAATTAAAGTTCGCTTGCTGTGTCGTCGATGGCCCGCAGAATGGATTCGTGCCAGTACCTGTGTAGGCCTCGGTGATTCCGGTGCAGATCGATTGGCCGTTGCGGAACACGGCGGCCCAATACAATTCGCCATAGGTTGTGGCGTCGCTTATTGGATCGACGGCGACGAAAAAACCGTCCCCGCCAAATATTCGCATCCAATTCGTGCCGGATGAGCGCTGAAGTGTGCCGTTATCCTGTGTGCCACCGATAATCTTGCCACCCGCCGCCGCGAGTCCCGCACCGCCGTAGAACTGCGTGATACCGAGTTCGTTGTTGAGGTTCTGCCATGATGTGGTGCCACTCGAGCCTGCAATATCGATGTTGTTTGTGCGGTAGAGGCCGCCATCGTTGCCAAAATAGATCACCCGATTCGCAGGTCCAAAGTCCGGTGGCGAAACGATGACGTGATGATCTGCGTGCGGCTGAGGTGAGCCGGGCGTCGATTGCTGCCACGTGCTGATGCGATCGAACGCCGTGCCAGCATTAGTTGACCGATAAAGATCCAATCCGCCGATCAAGACGTGATTGGCGTCAGTGGGATCGACCCAGATGGCATTGTCATAGTCCCCCTGCTGGGAGAGATGTTTGGGCGACGACATAAAGGTCCACGTCGTCCCGCCGTCATCAGACCGATACACTTCGCCGCGCGACCCGCTGGTCTGATCCGTGTTATCGACCGACGCATAGACGACATTGGCCAGCGAGGCGGCCCACGCCAGTTCGATGCGCGCGGTGTTGCTACGTCCCCGTAGGTCGTTGGAAAACAACTTGGGCGAGCTCGTCCAGGTGGTACCGGCATCGTTGGATAAGTAGGTGTAGCCGCGCATCCCCGCCGCGATGACTCGGTCGGGATTGAGTCGATCGAACTGAATATCCGCTGCGGACTCGCTCCGCACTCTTGCCCACGTCTGGCCACCATTGGTCGAGCGAAACAATGCGCCAACCGTGAAGCCCGTTCCCGCCAGCACGATATTGGAATTGGTGGGGTGAATGGCGATGCGGTTAACCGTGCCCCAGTCGACGCCATCCAGGTTGAGGGTGGTGTCGGTGGTCGTCGAATTCAGAAAATTCCACGTCACACCACCATCGGTGCTCTTGAAAACGCCGATGCCTGCCAAGCCGGCCGAGCTCTCGCCGGTACCGGCATACATGGTGTTCGGGTTGGACGGATCGATGGCCAGTGCGCCGATGGCCAAATTACCCATGAAATCGGCGATGGCAGTGTAGGATAGGCCGGCGTTGGTCGAAAGCCAGATGCCGCCAGACGCAGCGCCCACGAAAATGCGTGAGGAGTTGCGCGGGTCAATCACCAGTGAACGAATGCGCCCGCCGACGTTTCCGGGGCCGAGAAAAGTCCATTGGCCGCTGCTGATACCGGCGGCCTTCGACCCCCAACCACTTGAAAGCGCGGCTTGTTGGTCGGCGATCATCTGTTTGCGCGCGCCATCAGCCGAGAGAACTTGCGTGCTTGTTGGTATTCGACCCAGGTCATCCGCATCCCACGACCGCAAATATTCGCGCGAGGGAGCCATGAATTTTTTCTTGTTCGGATCGCGATAACGATTACGGTGGTCGAGCATCGCCACGTTGCGCGCATCCCAATCCATCGCACATACCGCAGCGTTATCGATGGGGCGCACTTCCTTGATCGCGTTGAGCATCGGCTCGTTCATGTCGAATGCCGCTGCGGCCGCCGCATCAGACAAGGTGGCGATGGCTTCGCAACTGACGGGAGTCGTTGACGCCGACAACGCGGTGTTGGTGGCAGACGGATTCTCTGCCGGATTCGATTGTGTCGAAGGCGCACTGGCGGTTGGTGCGACGAGTGCCGAACCCTGGACCGCGCAACCGGTCAGCCATAGCGTGACTGCCGAAAGCTGGAGGAGTGTTGTACGCCGCTGCATCGAAAGAGTATTTGCCATCGTCAGAACCCGGGAGAAAGTGGCTCGATTCTAGCGTGAAGGCTTGTTTCCGATGGGCTTTTAGCGCCAGATGCGCCCCGGTGGGAAGATGCTACAAAAGCCCCCGCTCAATGCCACCCACGTTTCGAATTTTGCGAAGCAGAATCATTTCTCACCCTCTCCCGCGCGCGTGAGAGGGCTCGACGGGGAATTCGCGTCGCGCGCGACGCGCCCGACGAGCGGCCAGCCGGTGCAACGGCTGGCGCGGCCTGCAAGGCTGGGGAGAGGGCGACGACGGCGTGACTACAACAATATCCGTTCAATGCCGCCGTGGTTCGCACAATCGACAAACTCGCGCATCCAGTTCGGCCCCAGCACATGCTTGGCGATTTCCACCACGATGTAATCGGCCGTGGTGCCGCTGTCGTCGTCGAAGCGCGACAAGCCTTGCAAGCACGACGGGCACGAGGTCAACACTTTGACCTGACCGTTGAACCCGTCGGCGCGCAATGCGTCTGCGCCGTTGCGCATTTCTGCTTCTTTACGAAAGCGCACCTACGTCGAGATATCCTGGCGGGTCACAGCAAGCGTGCCGGCTTCGCCACAGCAACGCGTGTTTTCGTCAACCTGATTGTCGCCCATCAGTTGCGCAACCACTTTCATCGGCTGATAGGTTTTCATCGGACTGTGGCACGGGTCGTGATACATGTAACGCACGCTCGTCACACCGTCGATGCGCACGCCCTTTTCCAGCAGATCGTCTTGCAAATACGGGTTGCGCTCGACCACCCAAATGTCGCCCAGCACTTCGTAGAGCATGCGCGCGCTGCGCCTGGTCTTGCGTTGATCGCGCAACTGGTTGAGCGTCTCCCATGCATCCGCACCAAGAAGGCGCATGACGATTTCGCGGTCGGAAAACGACGTGTAGTTGTACGGAATTTCGCGTAACCGCAGCGCGCTGGTCTCGTGTTCGGTGCCGTGGTCTGCGGCGATTGAGGTCTTGCCGCCGTGAATGCGTGCGGCGAGCAACTCTGCGTTTGAGGCCATGCGGGGTGCTACCTTGATCCATGCGTGATTGCATTCGTGATTTGATTCTACCGCAGCGCAACAAAAGAGCATTCCTCGCCAGGGGCGAGTCTCGTGCGTGCTAACATTCCTATCGGAAATCGAAAGCATTTTTTTCTACAGATGGACCCAGATGAACACAGATAACGCCTGAAAGTATTCGTCTCGAAGGCGTTTCAGCTATTTGTACTTCAGAGTGCACACCCATCGGCAGTCGATCGAGCCCGGCGCGATGTCGCTCAGCCTACCACACGCCCGTTCGTGCTTCGGCGGCTCAACACCAACACCAGCACAGGTTCGCAGGATTCCCACGGCTAATCGCATACTCACGCTCAATCTGTGTAAATCTGTGTTCATCTGTGAACCCAAGAAATCTTGAAACATCCATGACGACAACGATTATCCGTATCGCCTCCCGCGAAAGCCCGCTCGCCATGATCCAAAGCGAATGGGTGGCGGCGACGCTGCGCGCTTGTCACCCCGGGCTTGAGGTGAACATCATCGGCATGACCACGCGTGGCGACCAGATTCTGGATAAGCCGCTGGCGCAGATTGGTGGCAAAGGTCTTTTTATCAAGGAACTCGAAGTCGCGATCGAAGACGGACGCGCGGACATCGCCGTGCATTCGATGAAAGATGTGACGATGGTGATGCCACCGGGCTTTGCGTTGGCCACGGTGGGTGTGCGCGAAGACATTCGCGATGCGTTTGTGTCGAATCGCTACGCATGCCTCGACGATTTGCCGACGGGCGCGGTGGTTGGCACGTCGAGCCTGCGTCGCGAGAGTCAGATGCTGCATTTTCATCCGTCGCTCACGATTGCGCCGTTGCGTGGCAACGTCAATACGCGCTTGCGCAAACTCGATGACGGTGAATTTGACGCCGTGATTTTGGCCGCGGCAGGATTGAATCGCCTGGGTTTCGCTGGGCGTATCCGCGCCTGTCTCGACCCGCAAACCTACATTCCCGCCGTCGCACAAGGTGCGCTGGGTGTCGAGTATCGGCTTGATCGCGCTGACATCGCGCAATGGCTGTTGCCGCTCACCTCTGTCGCGACCGATGCAACGGTGGCCGCCGAGCGCGCGTTCGGGCGTCGCTTGTCGGCAAGCTGCGATGTGCCGCTGGGGGCGACCGCGACGCTAGACGGCGAGTGGCTTTCGATTGCCGGTTTTGTTTCGACGCCCGACGGTCGCCAGCGACTCGCCGGTGTTGAGGCCGGTGCCATGTACGATGCGCCTGCGATTGGCACGGCGCTCGCTGAGCGGCTGCTTGCCCGAGGCGCGGATAAGATTTTGCAGTCGCTTGCCGCCGGTGCCGCGCGGTCTCTGGCAACTCCCGAGCCGAATCGTTAACAATGTGGTTGCGTCATTGAAACCGCTTGCCGGCATGACCGTTGTTGTGACGCGGCCACGCGAGAGCGCGGAGGCCACCGGCCGCGCACTCGAGAGTGCTGGCGCTTGTGTCATCGTCATGCCGCTGCTGGACATCACGCCCCTAGTAGTCGCTGACATGGGACTCGTCGCGCCACCGGACGCACTCATTTTTGTCAGCAGCCACGCCGCTGAGTTCGGCGTGCCCGCGCTTTCTCGACAGCGCTTGATCGCCAATGTCGGCCAAGCGCAGAAAGTCTATGCAATCGGTCAGTCTACGGCGGCTCGGCTCGCTGCATTGGGCATCAAGAACGTCCACACGCCATCGGCGGGCGAAGACAGCGAAGCGCTGCTGGCCGAACCGGTATTTTCGGAGGCTGCGGGGAAAACCATCCTGATTGTCAAAGGCGAGAGCGCCGCCGGCGGGCGCACGTTGTTGGCCGACACGCTCACCGCGCGCGGCGCTTCGGTGTCGGTACTCAGCTGCTATCGACGTGCGCCACGCCAGTTGGACGCCGCCGAATTTTCCGCGCTGGTCGACGCCCTGCAACGCGGTGCCGCCTTGCTCATCGGCAGCATCGAAACGCTCGACGCGTTGCTGGCCAATATTGAAGATGGTGCAACCGCAAATCGCCGAGGGGCGTTGGCGGGCGTCGCCCTCGTGTTGGTGCCACACCCGCGCGTGGCGGCAGCGGCGACATTGGCTGGTGCGCCGCGCGTTTCAGTGGTGTCTCTGGAAGACAACAAACTCGTCGAATCGCTCACCAATCTGCAGGCTTAGGTTGCAACCCTGTCGCGCATACGGTTGAATACCGCATGAACAACGAATTCGAGTCCGGCGCACCGAGTAAAATCGTGGCACCAACCAGTAGCCATTCCCTGCCGGTGATTGCCGGTATTGCCATCGGTGCGATCGCACTGGTGATGGCGCTGGGTGTCTGGTTTGAAAGTCGCGGGGATCATCGTGAACTGACGCAGTCACTCGGTGGCAAGATGGCCGAACTCGACAAGCACGCGCGCGATACAGCGGCGCGCAATGAAGCGCTGATGCGCGATCTTCGTGATGCGCAAAATCGTCTCGCACAGGTCGAGGCAAAGCTTGCCGAATTTCAGAATCAGCGCGTCGCCATCGAAGAAATGACACGCGACTTGGCGCGCGCACCGGAAGACTGGCTGCTCGCCGAGATCGAACAGACCCTCAACATCGCTAGTCGTGAGCTGACGCTCGCCGGCAACATTCGCGCGGCAATCAGCGCGTTGCAAACCGCAGATCAACGTCTGTCTCGTGCCGACAAATTGCAGGCCACGCCGCTGCGACGCGCCATCACACAAGACTTGGAACGGCTTAAGGCGATTCCGGCCGTCGACACGCAGGGTATTGCCGTCAAACTCGACAACCTGTCACTGCTGGTGGCGACCTTGCCGCTCGCAGTACCGGCCAACATGAAAGATCTCGACGGATTGCGCCCGACCGGCTTAGCCGAAGGCCAACCCGAGTTGGCGTGGTGGCGTCAGGTGTGGCAGGACTTCTTGCGCGAGGTCGCCGGCCTGATTCGCATTCGTGAACTAGAGCCGACTGAAGCCGCGCTGATTACGCCGCAGCAGGGTATTTTTGTGCGTGAGAATCTGAAGTTGCGGCTGCTGTCGGCGCGTAGTTCGTTGCTGGCGCGCGATGAGGGCAATTTCAAGGACGACTTGAAGACCGCACGCGACATCGTCGCCAAATATTTTGACCCGAAAGCCAAGGTCAATCAAAACGTGATTCTCGGCTTGAAACAGTTGTCCGACAATCCGGTTTCGATTGCGGCACTGGATATTGTGCAAAGTCTCAATGCCGTGCGCGCGGCACGTGCGGCGCGCGAGCGGCCAGGACGATAACGTGCCGGGCAAACCGATTCGCTGGGCTATCTGGGTGTTCGCCATGGCAGCGTTGGCCGTGGCGTTGGCGTTGGCCGGGCGTTACGGTCTCGGCTACGCGGTGTTCGTGGTTCCGCCGTGGCGCGTCGAAATGTCAATGATGATGTTCGCGCTGACCCTCGTGGGCGTCGCGGTCGTCGGCTATGCGCTGGTGCGGTTGATGATTCGCGCGTCCGAGTTGCCACAACAGCTACGAGAGCGTCAGCGCGCACGCGATCAGGCGCGGGTGGTTGCGGATTTGCACGACAGCTTGCGGGCGCTGTTTGGCGGACGATTCGATGACGCCGAAAAACTCGCCAAGCGTGCCATGTCCGCCAAAGAAGCGGTGATTGAAGGCGGTGAGGACATTCGCCATCTGGGTGCCGCGCTCGCCGCATGGGCGGCGCACGAAGGCGGCAATCTTCCGGCAGCGTTACCGTACCTGGCGAGCATTGAATCGCCGCGCTCGGCAAACATGCGCGATGCCTCAAAGGCCTACATGCTGCTCGCCGAAGGCCGTGCCGCCGAAGCCCTACCGCTGCTGCAAACACTGGCGGCGAATGATCCGACCAACATCGGCGTGTTGAAAATGAAAGTCGAAGCCGAAATCGCGGCTCACGCCTGGAGTGAGGTGCTGCTGACACTCGGCTCGCTCAAACGCACCGGTCTTATGCCGACGGCGGCGGCAGACGACATTCGGCTCAACGCCGAAATTGAATTGATGAAATCGCGTCCCGCTGACCGTGACAGCCTGATGGACGCATGGAAGCGCCTCGACAGCGCCACGCGCTACCAACCGGCGCTGGTTGACGCGTTAGCAACACGCTTGATCGCGATCGGCTCGTCGAGCGACGCGGCCGCCGTGATTGAGGAAACGATTGATCGCCGCGAAGCGGATCAATGGGTGCCATCACTGGCGTTGCGTTATGCCGAGGCAACTAGCGATTCAACACTGGCGCAAATTGAACGCGCCGAAGGTTGGCTCAGGAAACAGCCGCGCGACCCGGCGTTGCTGGCCGCACTTGGCGAACTGTGCATGCGCCAGGCGTTGTGGGGCAAAGCGCAAAGTTATCTCGAAGCCAGCGTCGCGCTTGAGCCGTCGCTTGATGCGCACATGACGCTGGCGCAATTGATGGAGCAGGTGGGTAAACCCGACGAAGCCATGCAGCACATCAAGCGCAGCGCGGAACTCGCCAAGCGCGCGGCGGCCAATACGCTCGCGAGCGCGAGCCAGTAGCTCCGCTCACGCCGCCTCGACAACTGTCAACTTGTGTTGCGCGCGGCGGGCGGTCCCACCGATGCCGAAGCCGACCGTCGGCCAGCGGGTCAAATTGTGCGAAAACCCCTAGACTTAACGCGCGGTTTGAAGCATAAATGGCTGAATGGCCAAGGGCCACGCTGACAGCCCGACTAATGGCGACTTTGAAAACGATTTCATGAACGAGACCTTGTTCCGCGGGGTCGCATCAGTTGCGGCTGCGACGGGCAGCGCAACGGTAGCGAGCGCCCACGCCAACTCCGCGCGGGGTCGCGTGTTCGCACGCTACGAAATTTTGGGCACCGCACCCGAGGCTGTGTTCGACGACATCGCGCGCCGTGCAGCCGAAGTGCTGCACGGTGCCTACGCGACTATTTCTTTTTTTGACGACGCTGGCGACAACGGCAACGGTCGTGAGTGGTTCAAGTCGGCGGTCGGTCTGCCGGACGCGTTCTTGCCACGCGCGGAATCATTTTTTCTGGCCTACGCCGCCGGCGCGCTGCCGGGCAACGGCAGCAGCATGGATGTGCGCGCGGCGGCGCGGCACTGCGTGATCAACGATACGTTGTCAGACAAACGCACGCGCGATCACCGCTGGGTCGTCGGCGTGCCGCATCTTTGTTTTTATGCGGGCGTACTGATTTTGTCACGCGAGCGATTGCCTATCGGCGTGCTCGCGGTATTTGATGTGCTCGGTCGCGAAAGTAAACCGCTTGACACCGAGGTACTGGTCAACCTCGCCGATTTGGTGACCGCGCGACTTGAGGCGCGGCGTGAACGTCGCGCGCGTCAGTCGGCCGATCCTGGCAAGGTGTCGCTGGTCGCGAAAATGCCGACACCAACGACGCCGCAAGCGGCATCGGATGAGCATGTACAGAATCTGACGCGCGAATTTGTGCAACTCGAAGAATTGCTCGAGGACGAAATCGCGACGCGCCAGGCAGCGGAAATCAAGCTGCGCGAAGAAAAAGAGTTTTCCGATGCGGCGATCGCGAGTCTGCCCGGCGCATTCTTTATGTTCGACAAAAACGGACGCATGGCGCGCTGGAATCGCAGTTTTCAGGAGCACACCGGCTACCAAGATGACGAGATTGCCGACCGGCGTGCGGTAGATTTCATCGCACAGCACGATCGCGCGCTGGTGGCCGATGCGATTCGACGCATGATCGAGCGCGGCGATGAAATCACGCTCGAAGTCGACATGTTGTCCAAGGACGGTGAGGAAGCGCCGTACATGTTTCAAGGGCGCGGGCTGGACATCGGCGGTGAGCGTTATTGCATTGGGGTCGGTCGCGATATCAGCGAACGTCGGCGCGTCGAGCGTGAACTAGGTGACGCCAAGGAAAGGTTGGATCTGGCGTTGGCCGGATCGAGCCTGGCACTGTGGGATTGGGATCTGTCCACCAACGAAGTGTTTTTCAGCGAGGGTTGGGCAAAGATACTCGGTGTCACCGCCGAAGGTACCGGCGGCGGCATGTTCCGCAGCGAAGAAGTCATCGGTCTAAACCACGTCGAAGACCAGCCCAAGTTTGAAGCCGCTTTGTCGAACGCGTTGCGCGGTGCCTGCGATGAGTTCTCTTGCGAATATCGCGTGCCCGGTGCCGATGGCGGCTTGGTGTGGCTACGTTCGTCTGGCAAAGTCACCGAGCGCGACGCGCAAGGACATGTGCGGCGCATGACCGGTACCGCCGCTAATATCACGGCCCGCAAAGCGGCAGAGGAACGCGTGGAATTTCTGGCGACGCGCGATCCGCTCACCGGGCTACCCAATCGCATGTTGCTCAATGATCGTCTGGCACTGGGGTTGGCGAGCGCCGCGCGCAAGCGGTCACGGCTTGCGTTCATGTTTATCGATCTCGATCGATTCAAGACCATCAACGATTCGCTCGGCCACGATGTGGGCGACGAATTGTTAAAGCGCGTCGCCGCGCGCTTGCTGGCGTGTGTGCGCGCCAGCGACACCGTTGCACGTCTCGGTGGTGACGAGTTCGCCATCATTCTCGAAAACCTGCCCGCCGATGGAGAGGAAGTGCAAACCATCGCCGAGAAAATGATCTCGTCGCTGGCGGCACCAATACAGGTTGGCGAGCATCAATTGAACACCTCGTGCTCGCTCGGCATCAGCGTTTACCCGGACGACGGTGACAACGCGCAGACGTTAATGAAAAACGCCGACGTGGCGATGTACGACGCAAAGGCCAAAGGCCGCAACAACTACCAATTCTTTTCGCAGGCGATGAACGCCAAGGCGCAGAAGCGGCTCGCGATTGAAAATGCCTTGCGTGGCGCACTCCGGCGCAATGAGTTACTGCTGCATTACCAGCCGCGCGTGGGCTTTAAGACCGGGGAGGTGACGGGTGTCGAAGCGTTGTTACGCTGGAATCATCCGCAATTGGGCCAAGTGGCACCTGACCAGTTCATGAGTGTTGCCGAAGACTCAGGCTTGATCGTGCCGATTGGCGAGTGGGTGTTTGAAGCCGCGTTCAATCAGGTCGCGGCGTGGCAGGAAAAATCCGGACGCAGGCTTGCGGTCGCCGTCAATCTGTCCGGTGGGCAAATGTTCGACGCCAAACGGTTGATGACCGCCATCGAAAACGCGTTGGAGAGTTCCGGACTCGACGCGCACGATGTTGAACTCGAACTCACCGAGAGCATGCTGCTGAAAAACAGCGATGAGGCGGCGGCGGTACTCAACCGTCTCGGCGAGCTTGGCGTCGGCATCGCCGTCGACAACTTTGGCACGGGTGTGTCGTCGTTGTCCTACCTGCGCCGGTTGCCGATTGACTCGATCAAAGTCGATTCGAGCTTTGTGCGCGACATCGGCACCGACCCGAACGACGAAGCGGTGATCCGCGCCATCATCGCCATGACGCATTCGCTGAAACTCAATGTCGTCGCCGCAGGGGTGGAACGCGAAGAACAATATCGCGTACTGCGCGACCTGGGGTGCGACGAATATCAGGGTTACTACTTTTGCAAGCCGCAGCCGCCGGAAGAATTTGAGGCGCAGTTTTTGGATGGGGTTTGAATTGATGGCGTCACAATGCGGCGCGTGAAAGCGAGTCCTAGTTTGCAATCATGACGGTACAACGGGTGATTATTGTCCTCGTGCTGCTAGCGCTGAGCGTGTTTGGCATTGCGGCGTGGATTCACCTTTCCAGCGAGGCGCACTTCAGGAGTTTCGCTCGACCGAATGCCTTCACATTTTCCCTTCCGACGGGCAATGCGGCGTCAGCGCCTACGATGAGGCCGCGTTCAATCGCCTGGCTAGGCAGCTGAGAGAAAAAGTTGCAGTAGATCGTTCAAAAACCGCTGCCCCTTCTGCGTTGGACGAATGTGTAGATGGTCACGCTCGATCAAGCCCTTCGCTTCGGCGTCGTCGAGCTGACGTGAAATCACATTGATCGGCAGCCCGGTGCGCTCGGTGAACATGGCGCTCGCGAAGCCGCCATTCAGGCGCAACGCGTTCATCATGAATTCAAATGGCAACTCGGTCGGTGCGATGGTGGTGGCTTCCTGAATCGCGTCACCGAGCGTGGCGCGTTCCATGAAGGCCGCTGGTTGTTTGAATCGCGCTTCGCGGGTGATGCGATCCGGAAACGAAATTTTGCCGTGGGCACCGGCACCGATGCCGATGTAGTCGCCAAAGCGCCAGTAGTTGAGATTGTGTTTTGACTGCTTGCCAGCCTTGGCATAGGCCGACGTTTCGTAGTGCTCGTAACCGGCAGTGGCGAGACGTTCGCCAATCATGTCCTGCATGTCGGCGGCGAGTTCGTCGTCTGGTAGAGGTGGCGGGAAGCGATGAAACAGCGTGTTGGGTTCGAGCGTCAAGTGATAGATCGACAGATGGTCGGTGTCGAACGATAGTGCGGTGTCGATGTCGTGTGCACACTCGTCGAGCGATTGTTGGGGCAGCGCGAACATCAAGTCGAGGTTGATGTTGTCGAAGTGCGCTTGCGCAATGTCGATGGCACGCCGGGCTTCGGTGTCGTTGTGGACGCGGCCAAGCGCGGCGAGGTGACGCGGGTTGAAGCTCTGAATGCCGATCGACAGGCGATTGACGCCGGCGTCGCGATAGCCTTTGAATTTTTCAGCTTCAAACGTGCCGGGATTGGCTTCAAGCGTGATTTCGGCCTCAACGTCGACGACCAAGCGGGCGCGCACCGCGGCAAGGATAGCGTCGATGCCGCCAGCGGAAAACAGGCTCGGCGTGCCGCCGCCGAAAAAAATGGTGTGAATGCGGCGTCCCCACACTCTCGGCAGCGTGACATCGAGGTCGGAAATGAGCGCGTCGATGTATTGCTGTTCGGGAACAGCCCCCTTGCCTTCATGCGAGTTGAAATCGCAATAGGGGCACTTCTTGATGCACCACGGAATGTGAATGTAGAGCGACAGCGGCGGCAACGCGGCAAGCAAAGTATGCTGACCAGAAACACAAAACCCTAGTACTGGAGCGGTGTTTGGCGACATTTAGGCCGGAAACGCGCGCTGCGCCTTGAGTTTCGCGACGAGTTCTTGCATCGCCAGACCGCGATGGCTGACGCGATTTTTTTCTTCATCCGTGAGCTCGGCGGCGGTTTTTCCATACTGGCCGAGAAAAAAATGCGGGTCGTAACCAAAGCCGCCGCTGCCGCGCGGCGAGTCGACAATTTCGCCCCAGCATTCGCCATCGGCGATCAACGGGTGCGGGTCGTTGTCGTGCATGACCAGCACCAGCGAGCAGTAGTAGAACGCGCGTCGGTCGTCGTGGCCAGCGAGTTCGCGAATCAGCTTTTCGTTGTTGCGCGCGTCACTCTTGGGCTCGCCCGCATAGCGCGCCGCCCAAACGCCCGGCGCGCCGCCCAACACCGGCACGCAAATACCGGAGTCATCAGCCAGCGCCGGTAAGCCAGACGCACGTGAAGCGTGGCGCGCCTTGGCCAGCGCGTTCTCGACAAACGTGGCGTGCGGCTCCTCGGCTTCACCAATGCCGAGTGCTGCTTGTGGCACTGCTTCGAACGCAAACGGCGCGAGCAGCGTGGCAAATTCGCGCAGTTTGCCAGCGTTGGTTGATGCAATGACGATTCTTTTCATAGCGGAATTTTACGTGGATGCGGGTAGATTCCGGCGATTCATGACCCAGCAGAAGGAGCGGTTACGCTAAAATGGCGTGTCGTCGCACTCTTTTACCGTCAGCAGCCCTCGGAAACCGCCAACATGACCATCAAAGTCGCCATCAACGGCTACGGCCGCATCGGCCGCAATATCCTCCGCGCTCACTATGAGTCGGACAAGAAACATGACATTCAGATTGTCGCCATCAATGACTTGGGCCCGGTGGAGACCAATGCCCATTTGACGCGCTACGATACGGCGCACGGCAAGTTTCCCGGCACGGTTGCGGTTGAAGGGGAATTTCTCATTGTCAACGGCGACCGAATTAAGGTATTCGCGCAGCGCGACCCGGCGCAACTGCCGTGGGGCGAACTCGGCGTCGATGTGGTGCTCGAATGTACTGGCTTCTTCACAACGAAGGAAAAAGCCTTGGCGCATATCAAGGGCGGCGCGAAAAAAGTCATCATTTCCGCCCCCGGCGGCAAGGATGTCGATGCCACTATTGTCTATGGCGTCAATCATCAAGTGCTAACTGCCGCGATGACGGTCATTTCGAATGCATCGTGCACGACCAATTGCCTCGCGCCGATGGTCAAGCCGCTGCACGACAACTTGGGCGTCGTCACTGGTTTGATGACCACCATCCACGCCTACACCAACGACCAAGTGCTGACCGACGTGATGCACGAAGATCTGCGTCGCGCACGATCCGCCACCATGTCGATGATCCCGACCAAGACGGGTGCCGCGGCCGCGGTTGGCCTCGTGTTACCGGAACTCAATGGCAAGCTCGATGGATTCGCGATTCGCGTGCCGACCATCAATGTGTCGCTCGTTGATTTATCGTTCGTCGCGGCACGCAGTACCACGGTCGACGAAGTCAACGGCATCATGAAAGCGGCGGCGGCGTCACCTGCACTGAAAGGCATTCTGGCGTACAACACCGGCCCGCTGGTGTCAGTAGACTTCAACCACGACCCACATTCGTCAACGTTTGACGCCACGTTGACCAAAGTTTCAGGCACCCTAGTCAAAGTTTGCAGTTGGTATGACAACGAGTGGGGGTTTAGTAACAGAATGCTCGATACGACAGTCGCATTAATGGAGGCGAAGTAACGATGACCTTTCGGTCGATCCGGATTGTGATGATCGCCTGTGCGGCGTTGGTTGGATGCGGTGATGACAAGGCCCGGGGCGTCACGACCCGGGGCGTCACGGCTGTCCCAATGCAGTCTGTCGAGCAGTTGAACCAGAAAATCACCCAGAGGCTGAACGCACAAAAAGCGGCTGCCGACAAGATCGCCCTCGCACAATCCGAAGCCGCTGATCGCGTGCGGTTTGTCGAGGTACTGAAAGAGCCATTCGACAAATGGGCCGAGCTGTACCTGCAATTGCCGGGCAAGCCACCGAAAGACGTGACCGAGATCGCCGACAAGATGGCCACCATTCGTTCGGAAATGTCTGCCACGCCCACCACGCAATGCACGTTCAACGCGCGCGAGAAATTATTCCGTGGCATGGACGAAGTCAGTGCCGTGATGGAGGCTTTTCTCAAGGTTCAGGAGCCTGCGCCTGAGGAGTTGCGCATACGACTCGGTGAAGCTGAGACGGCGACGCGTGAAGGCGCGCGCGAGTTGGTGGCCTGCAAAGAGGCGCGTTAACCCATTGCGCTACCCCTGTTTGACCCCATCCGGAATCGATTTCACACCATCATGATGGCCCCGTTTTTCCGACTCTCCGATCTCGCTGCGAATCGACAACTCCAAGGCAAGCGCGTCTTTATCCGCGCCGACCTAAATGTCCCGCAAGACGCCGCCGGCCACATCACCGACGACACACGTATTCGCGCCTCCATTCCGGCCATTGAAATGGCGCTCGCTGCGGGTGCGGCGGTGATGGTGACCTCGCATTTGGGGCGACCCACCGAAGGCGAAATGAAACCGGTGGATTCGTTGGCACCGATTGCGAAACGCATCGGCGAATTGATGAAACGCGAAGTTACCGTGCGCGCAAATTGGGTCGATGGCGTCACCGTCAGCGCAGGCCAAGTGGTGGTACTGGAAAATTGCCGCGTCAATCCGGGCGAGAAAAAAAACTGCGACGAGCTGGCAAAAAAAATGGCCGCGTTGTGCGATGTCTACGTCAACGACGCCTTCGGCACGGCGCACCGCGCCGAGGCGACGACGCACGGCATTGCCAAGTACGCCAGGATTGCCTGTGCCGGCCCGTTGCTGGCCGCCGAACTCGATGCGCTCGGAAAGGCACTGGCGAATCCGAGGCGGCCAATGGTGGCTATCGTCGCTGGATCGAAAGTGTCCACCAAACTGACGATACTGAAATCATTGGCAAGCAAGGTGGACCAACTGGTGGTCGGCGGCGGCATTGCCAATACATTTTTGTTGGCGCAGGGCTTGCCCATCGGCAAGTCGCTCGCCGAACCGGATTTAGTCGCGCAGGCGCGAGAAATCATCGACCTGATGGCCGCGCGCGGCGCGTCGGTGCCGATTCCGGTGGATGTGGTGTGTGGCAGGGCTTTCTCGGCGACTGAACCCGCGGTCGTCAAGGACGCGACAGATGTTGCGGCAGACGACATGATTTTTGATATCGGCCCGAAGACTTCTGCGACGCTGGCGAACATCATGCAGCACGCCGGAACGATTGTCTGGAACGGTCCGGTCGGCGTGTTTGAATTCGATCAGTTTGGTCACGGCACCAAAGCGCTGGCCGAAGCCATCGCGGCATCCGACGCATTTTCGATTGCCGGCGGCGGTGATACCCTAGCTGCCATTGCAAAATATGGCGTGACCGACAAGGTGAGCTACATTTCTACCGGTGGCGGCGCGTTTTTGGCGTTTTTGGAAGGAAAGACCTTGCCTGCGGTTGAAATCTTGCAGCAGCGCGCCGTCGCATAGTTTCAAGTGGGAATGCTTTTTTTCCACAGATAAACACAGATGAACACGGATACAACCTGACCCTATTGGTTGACGCGCATCGCATTGATGCCGCCCGCCGCGGCACGTCGGTGAGTAACCGCTATCCATCTGTGTCAATCTGTGTTCATCTGTGGATAGCTTTTTTGTACGCAATACAGCCCCCAACTCAGGAATAACACCATGCCACGCGCTACTAAAATTGTTGCCACACTCGGCCCCGCATCCTCCTCCGCTGAAGTGCTTGAGCGCTTGATTGTTGCCGGGGTGGACGTGGTGCGGATGAATTTTTCGCATGGCACCGCCGAAGATCACATCAATCGCGCCACGTTAGTGCGCGAGTTGGCGGCCAAGCACGGTCGTGCGGTGGGCATTCTGGCCGACTTGCAAGGCCCGAAAATTCGCGTCGGCAAATTTGCCGACGGCAAGATTACGCTCAAGAGTGGTGACAAGTTTATTCTTGACGCTACGTGTGAACTGGGCAATCAGGAGCGCGTCGGCATCGACTACAAAGAGTTGCCGCGCGACGTCAAGACGGGGGCTCTGCTGTTGCTCAATGACGGCTTGCTGGTGTTTGAAGTCGATGTTGTGCGCGGCAACGAAATCCATTGCGTGGTACGGCAAGGTGGTGTGCTGTCGAACAACAAAGGCATCAACCGCAAAGGTGGCGGATTGACGGCGCCGCCCCTGACCGGCAAGGATATGGAGGACATCAAGACGGCCGCCGCGCTGCACGCCGATTTTCTGGCGGTGTCATTTCCTAAAAGTGGTGCGGATATGTATATGGCGCGTGAACTCATGCGAACGGCGGGGGGCAATGCGTTGCTGATCGCCAAGATCGAACGCTCGGAAGCGGTGACCAATGAGGCGCTGATAGACATCATGAAAGCGTGCGACGGCATCATGGTTGCGCGCGGTGATCTCGCCGTTGAAGTTGGTGATGCGGCAGTGCCGGCGTTGCAAAAACGTATGATTCGCATGGCGCGCGAAATGAACAAGCTCACCATCACCGCCACGCAAATGATGGAGTCGATGGTGTCCTCGCCGATTCCGACGCGCGCCGAAGTCTCGGATGTGGCCAACGCCGTGCTCGACGGCACTGATGCGGTGATGCTGTCGGCCGAATCCGCCTCTGGCCAGTACCCGGTCGAGACGGTCGAAGCGATGGCGCGCATCTGCTATGAAGCCGAGAAAAGCGCGGAAGTGAAACTCGACCGCGAATTTTTAGACCGTGTTTTTACGCGCGTCGATCAGTCGATTGCGATGGCGGCGTTGTTTACCGCGCACCACTTGAAGGTGAAGTGCATCGCCTCCCTCACCCAATCCGGCTCGACGGCATTGTGGATGTCGCGCCTCAATTCAGGCGTGCCGATTTACGCGCTCACGCCGGAGCGCACCACTCACACCAAGTGCGCGATGATGCGCGATGTGCGCTCGTTTGAACTCGCCTACGAGGGGCATGACCGCGAGAAGCTCATGTATGCGGCAGAAGAAGTGTTGCTGGCCAACAAAGTGGTGGAGCGTGGCGACTTGGTGGTGTTGACCATGGGTGAGCCGATCGGACAATCGGGCGGCACCAACACGATGAAGATCTTGCGCATCGGCGAGCACCGCACGGCGTAAGGCAGGCCTAGTTTCATGGCGCTGTCAATTCGTCCAGGCACCGCAGCGGATTTGCCGACGGTGCGCGATATCGCCTACGCGACGTGGCCGGAAACGTTTCGCGATATTTTGGCACCGGCACAAATCACTTACATGATCGAGTGGTTGTACGCACTGCCACGCTTGCAACAGCAGGTTCGCTCTGGCGAGCACGTGTTGCATCTGGCCGAGATGGACGCCAAGTGCATCGGCTTTGTGGCGCATCAAATCGACTTTTCCGAAACAGGCGTCACCAAAATCCACAAGCTCTACCTGCTTCCCGAAGCACAGGGCAAGGGTGTCGGCCGCGCGCTGGTCGAGGCAGTCAGCGACGTCGCGCGGCAGTACCAGCAAGCGGCCGTGATACTCAACGTCAACAAGCACAACAACGCGGTGGCGTTCTATGAGGCGATCGGGTTTGACCGTGCCGGCGAAGAAGTGATCGACATTGGCAATGGCTACGTAATGGACGACTATGTGATGCGGCTGTCGCTATCGCATGCGCCTATCGCTGGCGGCGCGAAGAACGTAAAATAGCGCCATCCCCCAACGCACCACTACGGAGTTCCCCATGGCCCTCGTTTCCATGCGCCAACTGCTCGACCACGCCGCCGAGAATAACTACGGCATACCCGCCTTTAACGTCAACAACCTCGAGCAGGTGCAAGCGATTATGGAGGCCGCGGTCGAGACTGATTCGCCGGTCATCATGCAGGCGTCCGCCGGCGCGCGCAAATACGCGGGCGAAACATTTCTCAAGTACCTGATTGAGGCCGCCGTCGATAGCTACCCGAATATCCCGGTCGCCATGCATCAGGATCACGGTCAGTCGCCTTCAGTTTGTCAGCAGGCGATGCAGCTGGGATTTTCCAGCGTGATGATGGATGGCTCGCTGCAAGCGGACGGCAAGACCATCGCGTCCTACGAATACAACGTTGATGTCACGCGTCGCGTGGTCGAGATGGCGCACATGATTGGTGTGTCGGTCGAGGGAGAGCTTGGCTGCCTCGGTTCACTCGAAACCATGAAGGGCGACAAAGAAGACGGGCATGGCACGGAGGCGACCATGACGCGCGAACAGTTGTTGACCGACCCGGACGAGGCGGCCGACTTCGTGAAAAAAACCGGCGTCGATGCGCTGGCGATTGCGATTGGCACCTCGCACGGTGCCTACAAATTTACAAGAAAACCCACCGGCGACATTCTGGCGATTGATCGCATCAAGGCGATTCACGTGCGCATTCCCAATACGCATCTGGTGATGCACGGCTCATCAAGTGTGCCGCAAGATTTGCTAGCCATCATTCGCGCCAATGGCGGCGAGATGAAAGAAACCTACGGCGTGCCAGTCGAAGAAATTCAGGAAGGCATCAAGCACGGCGTGCGCAAGATCAACATCGACACCGATATTCGACTGGCCATGACAGCCGCGGTGCGCAAATTTATGAATGAAAACAAATCGCACTTTGATCCACGTGATTTTCTGAAACCGGCACGCGCGGCGGCGAAGGAAATCTGCAAGCAGCGCTATGTGCAGTTCAACTGCGCGGGACAGGCTGCGAAGATCAAACCGATCACGCTGTCGAAAATGGCGGATCGCTATGTGAAGGGCGAATTGAATCAGGTGGTG